>JBBDNW010000028.1:0-7193 GCA_040877375.1 Pirellulales bacterium
TGATCCCCGGCCGCCGCCGCCAGCAGGTGGGGGCTGAGGCCGCCGCCATCCCCGGTTTTGCCGAGCTGCTGGCTGAGTTTCGCCCCACGGTTCTCCACCTGCACTCCTTCTCCGAGCGCTGCGGCCTCAGCCATCTGCGCGCTGCCAGGGCCGCCGGTGTGCGCGTGCTCGTCACCGTGCACGCGCCCGCGTTCAGCTGCATCAAGGGCAACCTGATCGATGCTGCCGGCAGCGTGTGTGACGGCCGTCTGCGCCCCGTGCGCTGCAGCCGCTGCCGCCTGCACCACGGCGGCCTGCCCCGCTGGCTGGCGGCCGCCGTGGCCCTCCAGAGCGGCTGGCCCCTCAGTGCCGAGGCCCCCGGCCGCCTGGCCCACCTGCTCACCGCCCGCCAGCTCACGCTCGCTTTCCAGGCCGCCTGGCTGGAGCTCACCCGCCAGGCCGATGCCATCCATGTGCTCGCGGCCTGGAGCCGCGACCTGCTGCTGCGTCAGGGCGTGTCGCCCACCAAGGTGCAGCTGATCCGCAGCGCCGGGCCCGCTCCCCTGCCGCCCCGCCAGCGCCGTTTTCGCCAAGACGGCCTGCTGCGCCTGGTGTATTGGGGCCGCTGCGAGCCCGTGAAGGGCCTGCACCTGCTGGTGCGCGCCATCCGCTCCCTGCCTGCCGACGCGCCGGTGTTGCTGCACTGCTACGGCCCCTACTGGGGCAGCGCCTACGGCCAGCGGCTGCAGCGGCTGATTCAGAACGATCCACGCTTCCAGGTGTGCGGCAGCCTTGCCCATGCCGAATTGTTGCCCCGCCTTCAGGCTTACGATCTGGCGGTTCTGCCCTCAACCTGGCTGGAAACTGGTCCCCTCACCCTGCTCGAGGCCTTCGCCGCTGGCCTCCCCGTTGCGGGCAGCGATCTCGGCGGCATTCAGGAGCTGCTTCAAGGCGTGGCCGGCTGCACCCTGCTGCCTCCCCACTGGCGTGCCTGGCGCCAGTTTCTGCTACGCCTGTTGAACGACCCCGTTCCAGGCACCCCCCAGCCACTCCTGCCCCAGCCCCGCTCCTGGGGCCAGCTGGCCAGCGAGCTGCAGCCCCTGCTGCAGGCCCCGCAGCTGTCACAGCAGCCGTGAACATTCTGCTGATCGCCGATCCCCACCTGCCGGTGCCGCCCCTGCGCTACGGCGGCGCCGAGCGGGTGGCAGGCCTTTTTGCTGCCGAACTGTCCCGCCTCGGCCACCGGGTGGATCTGCTCGCCGCTGCCGGCTCCCAGTCCTACGGCGGCCACCTCTACGTTCACCAGGCTCCCTCCCTCCACTGGCACAGCCGCGCCCACCGCAAGCTGCGCTTTCAGGTGCAGAGCCTGCACGCCGCCCGCCGCTGCGAGGTGGTGTACAACCTCGGCCGCTTCGACTACATGGAAGCCCTCCTGGCGATTCGCAAGCCGCTGCTGCACTGCTTCTGCCATCCGGTGAATCAGGCCCTCATCAATGCCGCCCAGGCCCATATCCGCTCCCACACCGGCTTCCATTTCGTCAGTCACCACCAGCGCGCTGCCGCGGCCGTGTCGACACCGGCCGTCACCATCGCCAACCCGGTTGATACGCGCTTTTACCGCCCCGGCCCCGGCGATGGCGGCTACCTGCTCTTCCTCGGCCGGCTCACCGCCAACAAGGGCGTCGACCTGGCCATCGCCACCGCACGCCGCTGTGATCTGCCCCTGGTGATCGCTGGCAACGTGCCCAACGAACCCGGCGCCGCCGCCTATTTCCAGCAACAGATCCAGCCCCACCTCGCTGGCCAGCGCGTTCGCTGGCTGGGTCCGGTGACCGACCAGCAGAAGCAGGAGCTGCTCGGCCGGGCAGCGGCCCTGCTGTTTCCGATCCGCTGGGATGAACCCTTCGGCATCGTGATGGTGGAAGCCCTGGCCTGTGGCACCCCGGTGATCGCCACCCGCCGCGCCTCCACCCCCGAGGTGATCGAGCACGGCCGCACCGGCTGGCTGTGCGAACCCACCGGCCCCATGGGTGAACCCAGCGTCGACGCTCTTGCCGAGGCCGTGGCCCGCCTGCCCCAGCTCGATCGCCGCCACTGCCGCCAGGCCGCTGAGCAGCGCTTCGATGTGCGCGTGCTCACCCCCCACCTGCTCCGTAGCTTTGCCGCCCTCCGCTGAGCTTCGGCCGCTGCTGCTCGTTCTCCCCTCCCTGGAGGCCGAAGGCTGTCCCCAGCTGGCCCTGCTGCTGGCTCGCCACTGGCGCCGCCAGGGCCAGCCCCTGGCCCTGCTCTGCCTGGCCGCCAGGCCGGCATTCCTGCGGCCCGAGTTTGAGGCCCTGGAAATCCCCATCCACGCCCTCGTTCTCGGCCAGGGCCCAGCCCGTTACGGGCGCTTGCTCTGGCACACCTTCAGCCTCTGCTGGGCGCTGCAGCCCCGCGCCGTGCTCTGCTTTCCCTTCGGTTGGCATGCCCTGATCGCCTTCGCCGCCCGCCTGGCCGGTGTTCCGCGCCTGTGCGCCCACGTGGGCAACCCACCCCCCGCCACTGCCCGCTTCAAGATGGCCCTGCTGGTGCAGCTAGGGCGCCCCTTCACCCATCGCTTGCTCTGCTGCTCCCGCAGTGTTGCCCGCGCCTGCCGCGGTGCCTACAGCCTCCGCGCCGCTGAAACCCGCACCGTGGCCAACGCCTGTGATCTTGAACAGCTCACGGCGGCAAAAGCTCTGGCGATGGACGTGCCAGAAAACCCCACCCCCCTGCTGGCGATGGTGGCCCGCCTTGAAGCCCACAAAGACCAGCCCACCCTGCTACGCGCGGTGGCCCTGCTGCGCGACCAGGGCCTACCCCTGCGTCTCTGGTTGATCGGCGATGGCAGCTGCCGCCCCCAGCTGCAGGCCCTCATCGAGACCCTCGGCCTGGCCGCCCAGGTGCAGCTGCTCGGCACCCGGCGCGACATCCCCCAGCTGCTGGCCCAGCTCGATCTGTTCGTGTTCGCTGCCGGGCCGGATGAGGGCTTCGGCATTGCCCTCGCTGAGGCCATGGCCGCCGGCGTGCCGGTGGTGGCCACTGCCGTGCCCGCCTGCTGCGCGCTGCTGGCCGGTGGCCGCTGCGGCCTGCTGGCGCAACCGGCCAGCCCGCCTGCCCTGGCTGCTGCCATCCGCGCCGTGCTCGCCGATCCCGCCGGCGCACGCCGCCGCGCCGCCGCTGCTCGCCGCCGTGCCCTGCGCCACTACGGCGTGCCCGCCATGGCCCGCGCCTATGCCGAGGAGCTGGGGCTGGTGTGAAGGTGCTGCACGTGCTCAACGGCCTACACGCCGCCGGGATCGAGGCCCTGGCCCTGCAGCTGATTCGCCATGCCCCGGCCGGCGTGGCCGCCGAGCTGCTCAACCTCGACACATCGGTGCGCCACCTGGAGCCGGCCTTTGCCCCCCTGCTGCCGCTGCACCACTGGCGCCGCTGCGACAGGCTGCAGCTGGCCTGGCGTGCCTTCTGGCTCTGCCGCGCCAGCCGGCCCGATGCCCTGCTGCTCTACCCCTGCAGCAGGCCCCTGCTCTGGCTCGCCCTCGGCGCCCGCCTGGCCGGTGTGCATCGCCTGGCCGTCGCCCTGCAGAACACCGCGCCCTCCGCCACGCTGAATCCAGCCGCCCGCCGCCGCTGGCTGCGCCTGCTGCGTTGGTTTCAGCGGCTGGGTGTGGAGGTGGTGCCCTGCACCGAGGCCGTGGTGGCCTCCCTTGCCCCCCTCCCCCGCGGCCTGCGCTTGGCAGCGGTGATTGCCAACGGCTGTGACACCGCCGCCATCGCTGCCGCCAGCGCCAGCGCTAGAGCCAGCCGCCCGGCCCACCACTTCGCCCACGGCCCTTGGCGGCTGCTGATGGTGGCCCGCCTCGATCCGATCAAAGACCAAGCCACCCTGCTGCGTGCCTTTGCGGCAGCACGCCAGCCCGGCTGGCAGCTCTGGCTGGTGGGTGAGGGTCCCGAGCGCCCGCGGCTCGAACAGCTGGCCCGCCAGCTCCAGCTTGATCCGGCCGAGGTGTTGCTGGGCCGCCGCACCGACATCCCTGCCCTGCTCGCCCAGGCCGACCTCTTCGCCTTCTCCACCACCGCCGCCGAGGGCTTCGGCATCGCCCTGATCGAGGCCATGGCCGCCGGCCTCCCCCTGCTGGCCAGCGACGTGCCCGCCTGCCGCCAGGTGCTGGCCGCTGGCGCCGCCGGCGAGCTGCTGCCCCCCGGCGACACCGCCGCCTGGACCCGCCGCCTGGCTGCGCTGATGGCCGATCCACACGCCCGCGCCGCCCTGGCCGCCCGCGCCCAACGCCATGCCGCCCGTTTCAGCATCGGCCCCTGTGCCGCCGCCTGGTATGAGCTTCTGGGCTGGTCGCCCCCAGTTGCACCCTGAAACCCGTGCCCTCCCCCCTGCAGCGGCCCTGGCGCTGGGCCTATCCCCGCCTGCAGCGCTGGCTGCCAGCCCACCGCGGCCATCCCCTGCTGGCCGGCTTCGATCGGCTGGCCGGCCTCTTCCATGGGCTCTACCACAACAACAACTACGACCCGGCCAGCAATGGCGAGGCCTGGCTGCTGCAGCGCCTCGCCCATGGCACCAGCACCCGCCAAACCCTGCTGGTGTTTGATGTGGGGGCCAACTGCGGCGACTACACCCGCCTGGCGCTGGAGGCCTCCCCCCACACCCTGGTCTGGGCGTTCGAGCCGGTGCCGGCCGTGTTTGCCCAGCTCCAGCTTGCCCACGGCCATGA
Source organism: Pirellulales bacterium (assembly GCA_040877375.1). Taxonomy (GTDB): domain Bacteria; phylum Planctomycetota; class Planctomycetia; order Pirellulales; family UBA1268; genus QWPN01. The sequence goes on from JBBDNW010000028.1 coordinate 4,725, forward strand.
GCCCCGCGCCCGGCTGCTGCCCTTCGCCCTGGCTGATCAGGAGGGCTCCTTGACCCTCTACGCCGACCCCCAGCGCAGCGGTCACACCACGGCCGTGGCCGGTGTGCAGCCTGGCGTGCACGGCCTGGCCCAGCCCCAGGCCCTCAGCGTGCAGGCCCGCACCCTCGATGGCTTCTGCCTTCAACAGGCCATCCCGGCCATCGACCTGCTCAAGCTCGATGTGGAGGGCTTTGAGCAGCAGGTGCTGGCCGGCGCCCAGCAGCTCCTTGAGCAGGGAGCGATCACCTGCATCCAGTTGGAATATGGCCGGGCAAACCTGTTCTCCCGCGTGTTCATTCACGATTACTTCCGCCTCTATGGCGACACCTACCGCCTTGGCAAGCTCTACCCCCGCGGTGTGGTTTGGTTTGATCGCTACAGCTCTGAGCTCGATGATCTGATCGGCCCCAACCTGGTGCTGCTGCAGCGCCGCCGCCCTGAGCTGATCGCGGCCCTGTCGCATCCATGAGGCGCCTGCTGCTCTGCTGCGGCGACGCCACCGATCCCGCCACCTGGAGCGGCACCCCCAATGGCCTGCTCCAGGCCGGCCTGCAGACCGGGCTGCTTCAAGGTGGCTTGGCCCTGCAGCCCCGGCGTTTGCGCTGGCGCCGCCACACCTGGAACCTGCTGCAGCTGCTGCGCAGCGGCCGCCCCGGCGGCTTCCAGTACAGCCGTGGCTTCTGCAGCGCGCTGCTGGCCCAGGCCCGTCTCTGCCCGGAGCAGCCCCTGGCCCTGCTCAGCCACTACCCCCTGCTGCCCCCCCAGCCCTGGCCCACCGCCTGGCGCGTGGCCTACTACATCGACGCCACCACCACCCAGGTGCTCGAGGCCTATGGCTTCGGCGGCCGCATCGCCCCCGCCCTGCGTCGCCAGCTGCTGGCGCGTGAGCGCCGCGCCTACCACCAAGCTGATGCCGTGATCGCCATGAGCCCCTGGGCCGCTCGCTCCCTCAGCGAGCATTACGGCCTGGCACCGGAGCAGGTGCACGTGGTGCCGGCCGGCGCCAATCTTGATGAGAGCGCCCTTCTGGCTCTGCCGTCGCCGCCGCCGCCCCTGCCGCCGGGCCCCGGGCAACCCCTGCGCCTCGGTTTGCTGGGCAAGGAGTGGCGGCGCAAGGGCGGGCCCTTCCTGCTCCAGCTTGTCGAGGCCCTTGAGCGGCTCGGCCTCCACGCCGAGATCCGCGTTCTTGGTGTTGCCGCTGCCGAGTTGCCCCAGCACCCGGCTATTCGGCAGCTTGGTTTCATTCCCAAACAGCAGCAGCTGGCCCGCTTTGTAGCGGAGCTGCGCAGCTGGCATTTCGGCACCCTCTTCTCCCAGGCGGAAGCCTTCGGGATCGCCAGCCGCGAGTGCCTGCGTCTGGGTGTGCCGGTGCTGGCCCATGCTGTGGGCGGCATCCCCGCCACCCTGCCGGATAGCGGTTGCGGCCACTTGTTCACGGCCAATCCCAGCCCCACCGTGGTGGCCCGCTGGATTGCAAGCCGCATCAGCCCCTATGCCGGCTATCTGGCCTGGCGCCAAGAGCTGGCCTGCCGCTGCGCTGAGTTCACCTGGGCCACGGCGGTGGACCAGCTGGCGCCGTTGCTGCACCACCCCAAAGCCCCTTGATGCCCACCACCACACCCCAGGCACCGCCCCTGCCGCGGGTGGTGCTCGCCCTGCACCGTGTGGGGCCTTATCACCACACCCGCTTTTTGGCAGCCTGCGCCCACTTCGCACTCACGGTGGTGGAAACCCGGCCAGAGTCGCAGGAGTATCCCTGGGTTGTGCCGCCCGAGAGCCTGCCCTACAAACTTCTGCGCATCCACGGCGCTGCCGACCCGGAGGACGATCCCCCCCTGGCCAGCCTGCACCGCCAGTGGCGCGCCATTCTTCAGCGCACTGCCGCTGAGGCGGTGGTGAGCGTGGGCTGGGCCGACCGCTCCTACCAGGTGCTGCTGCAGCAGGCCCAGCGCCGCCGTCTGCCCCTGGTTGTGGCCTGCGACAGCCGCCAGCGCGATCGGCCCCGCTTTGCTTCTCGCGAATGGGTGAAGCGCCAGCTGCTGGCCGGCTACAGCAGCGCCGTGGTAGCCGGCAGCGAGAGCCGCTCCTACCTCCAGCAGCTGGGGTTTCCCCCCGCGGCCATCCACCAGCCCTGGGACGTGGTGGACAACGACTTTTTCCACCACCTTCCCCCAGCCGGGCCCGCCCACTGCAGCCCCCACTTTCTCTGCGTGAGCCGCTTCGTGCCCAAGAAAAACCACGCAGGTCTGCTGCAGTCCTACGGCCTGTATCAGAGCGAGGGTGGCGGCTGGGGCCTCGATCTGGTGGGCTTCGGGCCGCTGGAGCCCCAGCTCCATGCCGCCGTGGCTGGCCTGCCCGATCCCTCCCGCTGCCAGATCCGCCCCTTCCTGCAGCTTCCCCAGCTCGCCCGTGCCTACCACCAGGCCTCGG
>JBBDNW010000029.1:0-7142 GCA_040877375.1 Pirellulales bacterium
TGCTGGCTGCGCTTCGCCATCCTGGCTTCGCTGGCCAGCAAGCCCGGCGACAAGGGCAGGGGCAACCCCTTGGGAGATTCGCGATTCTTGAAGCCTGCGTCGTGATCTTTGAAGCTTGCGCTAGGCGATGGGCTCGGCGGTGTGCCGTGGGAAGGTCGTTCGCATCACCTCGAGAAACTCCTCGCGGGTGACGACGCGGGAGATCTTCCCGCGGAAGTCTCGGGCGCCTGGCAGACCCTGCGCGTAGGAACAGGCAAACTTTCGCATCAGGAGCGTGCCCCGCTCGACGCCAAAACGTTGGCAGACGAGGTCGTAGTGGTGGAGCACGAGCTCCCGCTGTTCGTCGAGCGTGGGATCGCGGGGCGGAATCTCACCGCGGAGGAGGGCGGCGGCCTGCGCGAAGATCCAGGGTTTGGCGACGGCCTCGCGGGCGATCATCACCCCGTCGACGCCGCTCTCGCGGAGCCGGCGGACGGCAGTCTCGGCCGAGTCGATGTCGCCGTTGCCCACGATCGGCATGCGCGACACGTTTCGCTTTACCTCCGCGATCGCGTCCCAGTCGGCCTGACCCTTGAAGAACTGTGCCGCAACGCGGCCGTGGACGGTGAGGCACGAGGCCCCCGCTTCCTCGATCCGCTGCGCGACCTCGACGCCGGTACGGCACGAGTCGGAGCAGCCGAGCCGGATCTTGGCCGTGACGGGCACGCCGTCGCAGGCCTCGACCACACGGCGGACGATCTCGCCGACACGGTCGGGATCGCGGAGAAGCCACGATCCGCTGTGGGCCTTGTCGGTGACCTGCCGCACGGGGCAGCCGAAGTTGAGGTCCACGACGCTGACCTGAAAATCCTTCGCCAGCCGGCGGCCTACGGCGGCGAGATTGTCGGGGTCGTTGTCCCACATCTGCACGGCCAGCGGCCGCGGCTCGTCGCGCACGCCCCACAGCCGGTCGGGGTGCTCGCCGCGGTTGCTCTCGAGCCAGATCGCACTCCGCGCCGCGATCATCTCCGTGGCGAGCAGGCCGGCGCCGCCGAACTCCCGCACGATCTGGCGGTAGGCGAAGTTGGTGTAGCCGGCCATCGGCGCCTGGAGGATCGGCGGGTCGACGACGACTGGGCCGATGGCGAGGGGGGCGTGCTTCTTGGCAGCGGTCGTGGCTGCGTGTTCAGCGATCATGGCTCCAGCGTACCACTCGTCGCGGGCGGTGAAGGGGGAGGTGGTGCCGGGGGCGGCTGCCGCCACTCGATCGGGGTGCCGATGAGCATCGAGACAAACCGGTCGTCGGGCACCGAGAGATCGGCGACGGCCATCGCGTATTCGGCGATGTCGAGGTTGTAAGCCTTCGTGGCCTGGAGAAACTCCCCCTGCTGGCTCACGAGTGCCGCGTGGGCGGCGATCACAGCTTCGATCGGACGATTGCCTTTGGCGTGATCGGCCTCCGCCATCGCCATCGCCGTGGCGGCCGCGCGGACGGCGGCTGCCCGTGATTCGAGCGCCTCATGCCGGGCCGGCAGCGTGCGGGCGATCGTCCGCACCCGCCCGGTGGCCGTGCGGTTGGCGAAGATGGCATCGAAGTGGGTCTGATAGGGGCCGGCGAGCGGCCGGTCGACGGGCCAGGGTAGCGGCTCACCCAGCGGCAGCCGTGCGAGATCGACGAGTTCCTGCTGCATGCCGCCGAGGTGGGCCCGCGCGTCGGCGAGGTCGGCCCGGGCCGCAGCCGTGGCCACGTCGAGCGTGGCGCGATCGTGGTGATCACCCCCCGGCGCGATCATCTCGAGTTGCTCGATCGCCGCGGTGCAGCAGCGAACCGAGGCGTAGGCGGCCGAGACCTTCCAGTAGGCCTGCGTGATCCAGAGCCGGCGCGACGTGTCGCCTGACCGCACGAGTGCCTCGAGCAACTGCAGCGGTCGCGAGTAGAGATCAGTCTCTCCCGCGGGCTGCGCTGCCGTGCCGGGGCGGCCGACGAGCGGCTCGAGCAACTCCCCGAGGAGCACGGCTGAGTCACTGGGCGCCGGATCCGCCGCCGGAGGAACGGCGGAGACTGCTGGGGTGTCATCGCCCCACGCGGCGGTCAATGACCCGCAAACCAGGAGTGTGAGCAGGGATGCCATCTTCATACTCGCAGACTCACACACCCTACCCACCGGAGTCAATCGCAGCCCGGGACGTTCATGACGGCGAGTCGAGATAGGGATCCTGGCTCATCTGGATGTGGGCCTCGTTGCGTTGCCGCTCGACGTATTCGAGGATTCGCCGTTGCCGACGGTGACGGGCCTCGACCCGTTGCTGCGCCCGCTTGAACGTGCGGAGGAGCGGTTCCGGGTGGCCACCGAGCCGCGCGCGGATACCGGCGGCGATCCGCTTGGCCCGCGCGGGCCCGAAGCCCTGGATCAGAATGTCGTCGTCCAGAGCGACGCATTGCCGCCAAGTGCCGGGGTCGCCCTGCCGCCCGCAGCGGCCCACCAACTGGCGGTCGATTCGCGCCGAGTCGTGTAGTTCGGTGCAGATGACATGCAGGCCGCCGATTTCGGCGACGCCCTCGCCGAGTTTGATGTCGGTGCCGCGGCCGGCCATGTTGGTGGAGACGGTGATCTGGCCACGCTGGCCCGCCTGAGCCACGATCTCGGCCTCCTTCTCGATGTGCCGCGCGTTGAGCACCACGTGGCGGAGGCCGGCGGCTTCGAGCAGCCGCGAGAGTTCCTCCGACTTGTCGATCGACCGCGTGCCGATGAGCACCGGCCTGCCGAGGGCATGCAACTCGGCAGTCTCCGCGACAATGTGGCCGAACTTTTCCGCCTGGTCGGCACAGACCATCGCGGGCAGTCGCTGCCGGATCGCGGGCTTGTTGGTCGGCACCACGGCCACAGCCACATCGTACGTGCGGGAGAGTTCGCCGGCGCTCGTCGCGACGGTGCCCGTCATGCCCGCCAGGTGGGGCCAGCGGGCGAAGAGGTCTTGGATCGTGATTCGAGCCGCATGTCCCGAGGGAACGGTCACCTCGATCTCTTCCTTCGCCTCGACGGCCTGGTGGAGGCCGTCCTTCCACGTCCGGCCCTCGGCAGCGCGGCCGGTGAACTCGTCGATGATCACGATCTTGCCATCGCGGACGACGTACTGTCGATCACGGCCGAAGAACCGAAGCGCTCGCAGCGCCCTCTCCACGGCATCGTAGATTTCAAGTAGGCTGACCGATCCGAGCTCGGGCGGACGATCGAAGGCCCGCACCTTGGTGCGGCCGCGGCCCAGCAGTTCGCAGGTCTGCTTCTGCACGTCCTGCTCGAAGTCGTCGTCTGGATCGAGCGCGGTCGCCGCGAGCGCCGCGTAGCGGAAGATTGCCTGCTCGACGGCCTGAGCCTCGCCTGGGGGCGACGCGATGATCAGGGGCGTGCGTGCCTCGTCGATCAGCACGTTGTCGGCCTCGTCGACGAGCGAGAACCAGAACGGACGTTGGAGGAGTTTCGTGGAGCCGGTGGCCGAGCCGCCGGTGAGCGTTGCGCCCAGGTCGCGGTTGCCCTCGTCGAGTTGCCGCTTGATCAGCCGGTCTTTCAGGAAGTCGAAGCCAAACTCCTTGGCTGTGCCGTAGGTCACGTCGCAGTCATAGGCCTTGCGCCGGGCGTCGAAGTCCATCTGGGATTCGACGATACCCACCTTGAGCCCCAGGGCTTCGAAGATGGGCGTCATCCATTCGGCGTCGCGGCGGGCGAGGTAGTCGTTCACCGTCGCGAGGTGAGCTCCCTTACCGGCAAGCGCATAGAGGACAAGCGGCAGCGTGGCCACGAGCGTCTTGCCCTCGCCGGTCTGCATCTCAGCGATCGCACCCTTGACGAGTGCCGAGCCGGCCAGCAACTGCACATCATAGTGCCGCATGCCCAGCCGACGCCGTCCGGCCTCACGGGTGGCGGCGAAGGTCTCGACGAGGAGGGAGTCGAGTGGTTCGCCCGCCTTGGCGCGGTAGGAAAGCGACCGCCCGAGCCGCTTGAGGGCGACGTCGTCGAGCGTCTCCATTTGGGGAGCGAGCGCGTCGATTTCGCGGACCTGCCGCCATGTTGCGGCGGTGATCGCCGGACGCCTTCCGGGAGCCAGTCCACCGAGCCAGCGAAGCATGAGAGCAACACCTCGTAGTCCGACATGGACCAGAAGTCTCTAGCCTACATCGGCGAGTCGGAACGTGGAGTGGCGGGCGTATTCCCCGCGCTTGCGCTTGGGGCTTCCTGTGGGGTGCGATGCCGACAAGAAGCCCGGAGCGCAAGCGATGGGAATGCGGGTGGCGGGCGTGGTGGTGGCGCGGAACGGGTTGGAGTGGCGGGCGGATTCCCCGCGCTTGCGCTTGGGGCTTCCTGGCGGGAGGCAACGTCGAAACGGGTGACGTGGCGGGCCGGGCTTTAGTACCGTGGGACCGTCGTCGCGGGCGTGGCGCGGGCCGGGGGTAGCGACTGGGAACTCGTCGCGAACGGATTCCACGAGGTGTTCGCCGCCGGCTGCTGGTAGGTGGGCATCTGGGCCGTGACCTGTTGCTGGGCCGCCTGCATGCCCTGTTGCACCTGGTTGTTGATGCCCTGGGTGTATTGGTTGGCAGTATTCTGCATCTGGTTGTTCAACTGCTGCGTCTGCTGGTTGGCGTATTGCTGCGCCTGGTTAGCCCACTGTTGCGGCTGGGCCTGCATCTGGTTCGCATACTGCTGGGCCTGATTCGTAGCGCTCTGGGTGTATTGGTTGGCCGTGTTTTGGAGTTGCGTGCCGTATTGCTGCATCGACGGCGGTGCCCCCGCCTGGGGCTGCGACCACGACCAGGAGTTGGCGGCAGGGGCGCCGGGCGGGGGCGGCACGCCGGGGGCGGCGGCCTGCCACTGGGTCGCCGGGCCGGGCATCGGTGCGGCGACGTTCGCGGGCATCGGAGGTGCGCTGACCGTGGGCGGATAGGCTGCGCCTTGGGGCGGCGTCGCCCAACTGCCGTAGGGCGCCGGCTGACCGATCATCCCAGTGGCCGGCGCCGCGACGGTCGCCGTCTGAGGCGTCTGGCAACCACTCATGCCGAGCAGGGCGATACAGACCATGGCGGCGAGTGGTCCGCGCGACGGCTGCCGAAGCTGCGAGAAAGTCGACACGTCAGGCACTCCACGTGGGAACGGTTTGGAATCCCGCCGCCGCAGGGGACAATGGGAGGCCGGGAAAATAGCGAGTCTTGCCAACGGGTCCAGACCAACTTCCCGCAAATGTCATTGCCGTTCGAAGGAGTGGCGAAGACGAAAGCTCACGAAAGCGTGGCTCCGTGAGCGGTGAGGACGCTCCGCCAGTTCGGCCAGCCTTTCTGTTTCATGCAGCCTTCCCAGACAGCCGCCGCCTTCGATCCAGCCGCCATTGCAGTCGCTCTGCGGGATGAGGCGCTGCGGCTGGGGTTTTCCCGAGTGGGGATCACCGATGTCACCGTACCGCCGCACCACGGGCACTTTCGCAACTGGCTGGCCCGCGGCCTCGCCGGGGCGACGTTGCCATGGCTGGAGCGTCACGAGCCCTTGCGGCGGTCGGCCGAGGCGATTCTCGAGGGTGTCCAGAGCATCGTGATGCTTGCGACCGACCATGCCACGGCACCTCCGGCTAGTGAGCAGGGGCAGGGCAGGGGCCGCGTGGCCCGCTACGCCTGGGGCGACGACTACCACGAACTGTTGCGGGATCGTAGCAACAGTCTCGGTGCGTGGCTCGAGGCCCGCGTGCCCGGCTGCCGTACCCGTGGCGTCGTCGATTCGGCCCCGATCGCGGAACGTGATTTCGCCCAGCTCGCTGGCCTCGGTTGGGTCGGCAAGAACACGATGCTCATCGACCCCGCCGCGGGCAGTTACTTCCTGCTGACCGCCTTGCTGACCGACGTCGCGCTTCCCGCAAACATTCCGATCCAGACGGACCACTGCGGAACATGCACGGCCTGCCTCGATGCCTGCCCGACGGGAGCGATCCTCGAGCCCCGCGTCCTCGACGCCAATCGCTGTATCAGCAGCCTCACCGTCGAGGAGCGGGGGCCCGTCGCTCGCGACCTCCGAGCGGGCATGGGCGACTGGGTCTTGGGCTGCGATGTCTGCCAGGAGGTGTGCCCGTGGAACCGGCACGCGCCGGGATCGGTTGAACCGACGTTTCAGCCCCGCGGTGGCGACACCACGCTCTCGTTGGCCAGCATCCTTCAAATGGGGAAGCGGGAGTTTCGCACGCATTTCAAGGGAACGGCCCTGGTGCGGCCGAAACGGGTGGGCCTGCTCCGATCGGCGGCGATCGCGCTTGGCAATCACCCGCATCCCCCCAGCTTCGAGCCGCTTGTCGCCGCGCTGGATGACGATGAGCCAGTGGTCCGTGGGGCTGCCGCATGGGCGCTGGGCCGCTGGATCTCGGCGGGCGTGCTGGAGGCCGAGTGCCAAAGCGCGCTTAAGCGTCGGCGCGAAATCGAGACTGATGCCGACGTCAACGCCGAGATCGTCGCCGCTGCTGGCTGAAGAGACTCACTCGCTGGAATCGCAGTCGCCCGTCTCGTCGATGTCGGCAGCCGGATCGCGGCCCGGCCCGTCGACTGTGTAGAAGCGGGCGAGCACGGCCTGCCAATCGTCATTGACCTTCACCCCGATAAACGCGTCGCGAACGGCGAGGTGATCGGGGTGCACGCGGGCATACTTGATCGCGAACTTCCGCATGCTCCGCCCGGCGATCTGCTCACCGTGGAGGTCCATCGACAACTGCCAGTGCTCGCGAAGCACGTCGCGCTGCTCGTGGATCGTCGGCAGCGGCGGCGGCTGTTGGCCCGCCAGCAGGGCGAGGGTTTGCCGGAAGATCCACGGGTTGCCGATCGCACCGCGGGCGATGCTCACGCCATCGACGCCCGTTCGTTCGAGCATGGCGACGCAAGCCTCGGCTGAGAACAGGTCGCCCGACCCGATCACGACCCGGTCGCCGGCGTGTCGCTTCACCGCCGTGAGAAACTCCCAGCTACTCGGCCCCACGTACTTCTGCTGCACCGTCCTGCCGTGCACCGTGACCGCCGCCGCCCCGCGGTCGAAGGCTCCGTCGAAGATCGTCCAGAAGTTGTCGAGGCTCTCTGGCGAATCGTCGAGACCCCGGCGCATCTTGAGCGTCACGGGCACGTGCGGCGGCACGGCGTCGCG
>JBBDNW010000030.1:0-7138 GCA_040877375.1 Pirellulales bacterium
CGCACTGCGGGCGACCACAGGTGCCCCGGCTCCAGAATCTCCGCCGCTGTTAGAGACCTGGCCGCTGACAACGCTCAAGAGCTTCGTGAGCTTCGTGCTTTGGCAGTGCGGGCACACAGGCTTCTCGTCGCCGCGAATGAGCAACTCGATTTTCCGGCTGCACTTCTGGCAGGAATATTCGTACAACGGCATTGGCTTCGTCTCCTGGTCGCGAGGAAATCAATCTCCATGGACACGTTTGACGCCATCAACCAGCGGCGGAGTGTGAAGGCTTTTGATTCGACCCACCGATTCACCGCGGCCGAAGAAACCAAACTCCTCGAAGCCGCGATCCAGTCGCCCACGTCGTTCAACATGCAGAACTGGCGGTTCGTGATCGTTCGCGATCCGGACCTGCGGAAGCAGATCCGGGCTGCTGCGGTCGATCAGTCGCAGGCGACCGATGCATCGCTCCTGATCGTGCTCACAGCCGATCTCAAGGCCTGGAAGAAATCACCCGAGCGGTACTGGCGAAACGCCACGCCTGAGATCCGGCAACTGGTCACGGGCTGGATGGGGCCGTTCTACGAGGGCAAAGAGCAACTGCAGCGGGATGAGGCGATGCGGTCATGCGGGATCGCGGGGCAGACGATCATGCTCGCGGCCAAGGCCATGGGCTACGACTCCTGCCCGATGATCGGCTTCGACCCGCTGAAGGTGGCCGAGATCATCCACCTCCCGAGCGACCACGTGATCGGCTTCATGATCGCTGTCGGCAAGGCAGTAAAACCCGCCATGCCGAAGGGCGGCCAGTTGGCGCTGCCTGAGGTGGCGGTGCAAGACCGCTTCGCGTGACGGGACTGTTTATCGCATGGGAGATTCGAGCCTGACGGTCGTGGCGGCCGGTGAATGGCCTCAGTCGATAGGCAGAAAGACCCACAGCGAGGGACGGCCACAGTTGCAATGAACTGCTCGGCCCAAGAGTCCGAGACCGGCGATGCTCATAAACACCGCGGAACGCGCGGCATCCCAGCACCCCTTCACACCGGCAGCACGAGGGCCGCGGAGCCGCGATTGGACGCTTGGCACCGGATGAAAGATCACCTCGACAAAAGGCCCTCTCTGCCGCTCACGATCTTGGAGGTCGTCGAGCATCTCGATCGTCCTCGCCATCGACTCGTAACTGCAGCCGGCCGCCAACAGGTTCTGGTCCACCTCCGCCACGCCGCGGCGGCTGGGAGTGGGAAGGGTGAGCAGTCCCAGAAACGACCACAGTGTGAATATGAGGCTGTAGCTCAAGATCCCCTCGGCTGTGGCCAACCGGCGATCCCCAACGATTGCCGCCGCCAAGACGATGCCGAGGATCGTAAAGCCTGTGGCCAACATCCGTCCTCTCCACCACTCCCCGGTCTGTACCGCCATCTGCCGCCGCCGCACCGCGACGGCGAAAGCCTCGGGATCGAGCGCCTCACGCCACCGCATCGGCAGCAGTTGCATTCGCGGATGCAGCACACCCACGACCGCACCGGTGAAGCCCTCATCGTCCGATTCGCCCATGAAGGTCGGCAGCAGCGTCGAATTCGGCTCGTTATCGAGGAGAAGCTGGGCGTCGGCTCGTGGCAAACTGGGCGTGACTTCGAGCCGTGCCATCGCGGTGGCCAAAGCAATCCGTCCCCAGAGCGACGCGAGCACGATCGCTGCACCTGCAGTGATCACCCCCAGCACTCCTCCGGCTCTGCCGGCGATGAGCAGCACAAACGCCGATACGAATAGCAGAGTGGAGTGAACACTCACTCCCCGCGCGAGACTTGCCAAGAATAGCCGCATCGACGGGCGTCGCCGCCCGTACCATTTCGGTAGCAAGTAGCCGCCGAAGAGGTCGAAGGGGATGTGCAGGGCCGCGTATACCAGCACGAAGCCAGCGAGCCCCATCACCTCTCCCCCGAGGTTGTCTGAAAAGGGCAGGAGTCGGCGTGGCAGTCCGAGCGCTAGCCCCACGGTCGCCAGCGTGACTATCGTTCCCACAGCGCTCATCCCAAGCCAGAGACGGCCGCGGCCGTAGCCGGGAGCGTACTGCTGAGGAGGAGTCTCGACACTGCCGATCACGGTGGAGCAGTACATCGCCTCGGCGGTCTTCTGAATTCCGCGGAGCATGCCGCCGAAGACGAATTCGTGTAACGGCACAACGGCATACCAGTAGAGAATCCCAAACAGTCCACTGGGTCGAAAGCGGGCCGTCATGACCAGCCGGGTCAGGGGCGGCTTCGATTGGGCGTCGATCTCCTCGATCGTGAAGTCGAGTTGCGCCTCTCCGGGCAGTTTCATCTCCGCCCGGAGTGAAAGTGACTTGTCGCGATCTATTCCCACAACCCGCCAGAAGTCGAGTGCCTCACCAAACTCCACCGTTTCCGGATGCCGCCGGCCCCGGCGCAGCCCTGGCCCGCCCACGAACTTGTCGAGCCAGCCGCGCAGCTGCCAGAGCACATCGCCCGCATACCAGCCATTCCCCCCTCCGATCCGGCAGACCGCTGCGTAGACACTCGCCGGATCCGCGGCGATGTCCACCACCCGCTTGTCGGTGAAGACGGTGCCCCCTGCCCAAATGGGGTCTCCCGGCACGGGCCCCGCCACGCTCCAGTGGGTCTCCACCGCGTGCCGGTCGATCTTCACCCTCGCGCGGTGGATTGCCTCGCGAACGCCCAGAGCATGGTGCGGCATCAGACGCTGGGCGGTGTCGTCGGTGACGACCACGCGATTCTTAAGCCCCTCAGCCAGCGGCCGCGCAATCCGATAGGAGACCGGGGTGACCAAATTGATCCATAGTGAACTCAGCCGCGGCGTGAGAACGGGCACCGGCAGAATGATACGCCGGCGGAGACCCAGTTCTTCGGCCATCACCCTCATCAGTTCAGAGTAGGGCATCACGTCGGGGCCGCCGATCTCCAGTGTCTTGCCAGCGGTCTCGGGCACCTCAAGGCAGCGGACGAGCCAGTGCAAAACGTCGGCGATCGCCACCGGCTGGCTTTCGGTTGTCACCCATTTGGGCGTCACCATGATGGGCAATCGCTCGACGAGATAGCGGAGGATTTCGAACGATGCCGAGCCGGAGCCGATGATCATCGCCGCCCGAAAGGTTGTTACCGGCACGCCGCAGGAGGCGAGTTCTGTCTCGACCTGCCGCCGCGAACGGAGGTGCTCGCTGAGGTCCGGCCCCATCTCCCCGAGGCCACCGAGATAAATGATCCGCGACAGGCCGGCATCTCGGGCAGCCCGGGCAAAGCCGGCGGCGAGTGCCCTGTCGTGATCCGCATAGGCGCCCCCGGTAGCCGCCATCGAGTGGACGAGGTAATAGGCCGCCCAGCAGCCCTGCAGAGCCGTGGCGACCGCCACGGAGTCGACGAGATCAACGGCAATCACCTCGACGTGTGGGTGGTGCCGCCACGGTCGGGCGTCGAGTTTCCTGGGCTCCCGCACGAGACAGCGAACGCCGTATCCAGCCTCCAGGAGAGCGGGCACAAGGCGACCGCCGACGTAGCCGGTCGCCCCCGTCACGCCGACGGTGTATTTGGAAACGATCGCCGGACTGATTGCATCGCTCATGATTTTAATTACCGGAAAGACACGAAAATGGGGCGAATGCAGCGCGGGACCAAGCCCTGCATCATAGGAGGCAGCCGCCTACGCGACGGAGCGATCTGTCAGCTCGCGGTGGAGGCAGCGCCTAGAAGGACAGAAACCGATGTAAGCCACACCCCCCACAGGGCGACAGCGGCATTCAATGCGACTTCACACGCCACCACGACGGCCGGCATGCTCGTGTGCTCCACTTCGACAGCGGCCTACTATGCTGTCGAGGGACAGCAATGTTCTGACGGAGCACCTTTTATGACTGCCGCCGACTGGCACATTGTTCGATCCGGCCACCCACAGATACTTGGGAATCAGAGGCAAATCACGGGCGATCCGTTTCAGTTTTTGCCACTTTTTCGCACCCATCGCGAGGCCGAATCCTACTGCCGAAAATCAGGGCTGTGGCATCAAGGCATCCGGCCCAGACAAAACTCTCTGACTGGCGTTGATAATCGAAGCCCGACGGCAGGTCTCTCTATTCTTGTTCGTCAGGCGATCGCAGACGGGGTCAACGCGATCGGTGTCTTTGTCGGGTTCAACACCTATCACCAGTCTTGCTGGGAGTATTATCGCGCCTCGAGCAGGACTCTCGGAGGCATGCCGGAGATCGAAACACTCCCGGAGGACGAGCGGCCCGTTTAAGGAGCAGGTCAGTGGGTGATGCCGGTGGTGTTCATCCGGACCACGTGTGCATTACGAACGGGATTGCCCGAGTGATCGACCGTGCCCGGATCGTCGCGGCCGATTGTCGCTTGGTTGGGACCGATGAGCTGGAAACTTGCAAGGTGAAACTTGGGATCCTCTCCCAGCGTTGGCTCGCTCGTTTTCTTTATTTGGGATGTGAATCTGTCACTGCAGGCACTCTGGCTGGATTTCCCGGTCGAGCGTTGCGGTGATGTGAGGCTCGGGCTTCCCGGTCGGCCCGGACTGGTGCCGAGGGTAAGAAGAGCCGTATTTGGGCAGTGATCACATGCCCCAGGATTTTTTTCCGCGTCTCGTGTCTAGAATATTTTTCGTTCGAACCCTTCCCGGAGCAACCCCTATGCCCAGCGACCACGCCAATAACTGGCCAGACCTGTTGATCGGCCTCTACGACAATCTCACAGGGCGCCGTGCCGAGATCACGTATGAGTTCGACAACATGCACATCAAGATTCCCAGCGGCACCGGCCCGTCCGCCGAGCATGCCGAGTGGGTTCTGCACGGAACAATGAAGATCCGCACGCGGGACACGGGTACGTCCCCAAATTGATCTTGGCCGGGCGACTCGCGGGAACTTTTGATGGTCGCCCGGTCGTGATCAGTGCGGATGAAGCCGGGGTGTTGCTTGATGTCTCGAACTTGTATTCGGGATGGCAACTCCGGAAATACAGCAGTTCGGTTTTACCCGTGCTCGGATGGCTGAATGCCTTGCACATTCCGCTGACGGTGCGGGTGGCAGGCGTCGTATCGGTCCCCGTACTGCCGAAATCGGGATTGCTCGTCCGTTTATTTGCTCCGTCGCTGGCGAACCGATGACGCTCTGCTGGCATGGGCTTGCGATGGTGGCTGAACGCGCGAACGGCCATGGGCTACCACTCCTGCCCGATGATCGGCTTCATGATCGCTGTCGGCAAGGCAGTAAAACCCGCCATGCCGAAGGGCGGCCAGTTAGCGCTGCCTGAGGTGGTGGTGGTGCAGGACCGGTTCGCGTGACGGGCTGTTTGTCTGCGGCAGGCGATACGGGTGCGGGTTTCAGGCAGTGGCCGGAGTGAGCCAGCCGCTGGTGATCAACTTCGCCATGCGGGACTTCGAGAAGTCCAGCTTCGACAAGTCGAACTGGTACCAGGTCGGGTCGACGATGATGTTGTAGGAGTACGACTTGCCCGTGAGGTTCGACACGGTCGACCACATGGTCAGCAGCGGAGCCATTTTTCCGCCGCCTTCGTCCTCGATCACCGTGCCGGGCACGATGTCAAAGCCGTGGAGGATCCGGATGGTGTCCATCATCGCGTGCCGCTCGTCGGCCGGCGGCGTGGCGAAGTGGACGTTCGCGAAGAGCCGAATGAAGCGCGAGGCGCTGTTCTCGTCGGCGGGGAGACCGCGAAACCCCTGCCCCTGACCAGCTGGAGCGAATGTGGTCCCACCGATCGTGATCGGTGCGGGGTTCGTTGGCGAGAGGCTTAGATAGTTGCTGATGTTCGTAAGGTGCCACTCGAGATAGGGCGCGTTCGTGGCGATCTGCAGCGGGTTGTCGAGCACCCGCATGCCCTCGGGATGGAACTCCGCGACGATGCACGAATCTTTGTCGTGCACGATGACGTGCAATGGCAGCGCGACGGGCACCTGTTTCGGCGTGTAGTCCACGAAGTTGCACGTCGCCAGCGCGGTCTTTGCCTCGGCGGTCGTCGCACATGCGCCGAGGATGAACGCCGAGCTCCCGAGCGCGCCGATGTCAGTCCCATCGTTCTTCGGCGTCTGGTACGTGCAGTGACCGGGCATGTAAAGCACGTGGGCCGAGAGGCCGGCGGTGTTCATGCCGTCACCCAGCCAGGAGGGTTCGAAGGCGGCCATGCCGATCACGCCATACTTCGCCTTCCACGTCTTCGCGTTCTTTGACGCGGCGCTCTTGCCCACGTGGTCCGAGGCCACGACCCCGAGTTGCCACGGCAGGACGTCCGGGAACTCCATGGTGCGGCCCACGCACACCGTGCCGTCGGCTGCCCTGGGATGCTAGAAGTTGGTGCACATGGCGATCTCCCGGGATGACGAAAAGCCGACCTGTGGAGCGATTTTCGCTGGGAGTTTACCATCAGCGGCATGAGTCGGATCAGCCTGAAAGTCGAGCCGGGATCATCGCGAGACGAGGTCGTGGGCTGGCTCGGCGACTCGCTCAAGGTGAAGGTGAAGGTGAAGGTGAAGGTGAAGGCACCGCCCGAGAAGGGCCGGGCCAACGAGGCGGGAATAAGCGTGTTACCCGTTCTGGAAACGCACCTATTCCCGGTTGCTTACGCCTGTGGAAAAGGCCTGCTTTTCCGATCATCCGTACAGACGGACATACTGAGAGAAGAAACGAATGCTCACTCAAAGCGAACCATGCGCTCGGCCAAATACAAGATCGTCGTAGAACAGCACGAAGATGGATTCGTTGCATACCCGCTCGGGTTTGCCGGGTCCGTAACTGGACAGGGCGACACCACGGATGAAGCGCTCGCCGACGTCCAATCCGCAACACGGTTTCACATTGAGACTTTCGGCAAGGACGTATTCGCGGACAGTTCCTCGCTTGTGAATGCCTACGTTACCGACATTCACGTGATGAATGACGGCTAAGACTGATCACCCGCAGCGACGGCGGGCGAGCTGCTGGGCCTGGACCCGCTGCGATGCGTGGCTTTCCAAGAGATAGATACCGCGGCCGGCCAGCCACTGGGCCAGAGACACGCGGAGATGGCGGGCACGGCCCGAGGACCGCCGCTCGTAAAGTTTCAGAATGGCTCCTCAGCAGAATCTGTGGGTAAGAACGACTCTTGAGGATGGTGCGAGGCGT
>JBBDNW010000031.1:0-1356 GCA_040877375.1 Pirellulales bacterium
AGAATGCCACGATGGCCGCGCTTCAGCAGGAAGTGGCCAGTGGCACCCACGAACTCGTGGCGGCCGACGCCGAAGCTCGCCAACAGATCGTGGGTGTCCACCACGAACTGCAGGCCGAACGCACCCGTCTCGATGGTGGCTGGACCGATCTCCACCAGGAGCGGCGCACGATCGCCCGCGAACGCCGCACCGAGTCGCTGCTTGCGCCTGCGATCCAGGTCGGCGGCGGCCTGGCGCTGGTGGTCGTCCTGTTGGGTTACTGCTGGTACGCGCTCGTGCGAATACGTATCAGCGAGCCAGCCGATGCCGATCTGAGTGCGCTGCTCGTTACCGAGCTACTGGATGAGGAGCCGCAGGAGCTACCTGTCGACGCGGCCCGGCCCGCCATCGGGCACCGGACCGAAACGCTCCCCAAGCAGCAGTAGCCGCCCGTCGTACTTACTTTCCTTCAATCCACAGAGGAGACATTTCCCTATGGTCAATCTCGTATTGCACTGCGGCGCCCGGCATGTTGAGCGGGCCGCCGTCACCGAAGCCCAGACACCGTCCGCGTCCCCAACTTGGGTACCCATTCCCCACCATCGGCTATTGGAACAGGTCGAATCGACGCTGGTTGCGAGCCGCATGACGGTCGTCAACCAGGCCCACGCGCTCTGGAACGGCGGCTTGCGATACTTTGGACTGCTGGAGATCACCAATGGCGCGGCGCACGCGGACTATGGCCTCGTGATCGGACTCCGCAACTCACACGACAAGTCGTTCCCGGCCGCCATCGCGCTGGGGAGTGGGACGTTCGTGTGCGATAACCTGGCCTTCTCCTCGGAAGTGACAATCGCTCGCCGACACACCCGCTTCATCGAACGGGATCTGCCACGGGTGGTCCACACGGCGGTCGGCCGCCTGGCCGACATGCGTGGTCAGCAGGATCAGCGGATTCGCTCCTACCAGGAGACGGAACTCTCGGATGTGGCGGCGCACGATCTGTTGGTGCGGGCCGTGGACGCGGCCGTACTGCCGGTAACGCAGATGCCGGCCGTCTTAAGCGAGTGGCGGACGCCCCGTCACCCGGAGTTTTCAGCGGCCGGCAAAACGGCCTGGCGGCTCTTCAACGCCTTCACCGAAAACTTCAAGGGCCGCCATCTGGCCGCGCTACCGCGCCGCTCGCAAGCGCTGCATGGTCTGTTGGATGCCGCCTGTGGACTAGCCGTGTAGCGCTGAGCTCGTGGCATGCCGGGCGTGTCCGGTCTTTGCGCAGCAACTTCTGCTTGGAGCGAGTGGTACGTGCTGCCGGCAGGGATGCGCGGGAAGCAGATGCCGTGCGCGCGCGACTGGTCCAGCGCATTTACGAGTAAACAG
>JBBDNW010000032.1:0-7038 GCA_040877375.1 Pirellulales bacterium
TCAGCCGGCCCGCTGCAGCACCGTCCGCGCGGCCAGTTCGTCGATCTTCGCCTTCGGCAGCGTGCTCCAGATCCGTTGGGCCGATTCCACGAACACAGTCGACTGCGCGGTGGTGAGTCGCTGGAGGAAGAACCACGACCGCGACAGGTGCCGCTCATCGTTGGTGGCCGAGATCACCACCATGTCGAATACACCGAGGTGGTTGCAGACCCGCGCCAGCGCCGAATCGACGTTGCCGGGCACGAGTTGCACACGGGCCTTCGCGTGGAGCCGTTGGTGTGCCTGCTTCAGCGAGACTCCCGGCGTGTCGGTTGGCTGGCGGCCTTCGAAGCGGTCAAGCCCGACGTAGTGAATGTCGGCCGTGGCGAGTGATGCGGCGGCGGCTTCCAGCAGCCGCTCCGTGCGGCCAAGCGTGCCCAACCCGAGTTCGAGGATTCGCCGTGGGGGCGACGTGAGCGCGTGGCGAAGGAGGACCCGCTCGCCCGCCGGCTTCGAGAATCTGGTGAGCCAGAGTTTCCGCAGCATGCCCATCTGAGCCATGGCAATCCCCGCCCTACGCTGACACCGAAGGCCTCCCACGGCCCTCCGCAGCAAGGAGGATCGGCCGCACGACTCAGTGGGCTGAAGAGACGGCCCCGAAAGCGGCACACCTTGCCGGAGCGGCATTCCATGAACAACTGGAGAATAACTGGAGAACAACTGGAGCCGGGCCCCGACGGGCTGTCGCCACCGCCGGCGTTTCACGAGGGGTCCCGGCATCGGCCGCCACGTTTGGTACATTCGTACTTTCGAGCACCTCGTTTTTTCCCCACCGGCCCATCTCCTCGCCATGCCCTCAGCACCCCGCACGCTGCTCGACAAGATCTGGGACGATCACGTCGTCTGCACGCCCCCCGGCGAACTGCCCCTGCTCTACATCGACCGTCATCTTGTGCACGAGGTGACGAGTCCTCAGGCCTTCGAGGGGCTGCGGCTCGCCGGTCGCCGGCTGCGTCGGCCCGAGGCCACGTTTGCCACCCCCGATCACAACGTGCCGACGACCGACCGTCGGCTCCCCATCGCCGATCCGATTTCGAAGCAGCAGATCGACACGCTGCGGGCCAACTGCCGGGAGTTCGGCGTCCGCCTCTTCGATCTCGACGACGTGGATCAGGGCATCGTCCACGTGATCGGTCCCGAGTTGGGGATCACGCAACCCGGCATGACGATCGTCTGCGGCGACAGCCACACGGCCACGCACGGGGCGCTTGCCGCCCTGGCCTTCGGCATCGGCACGAGCGAGGTGGAGCACGTGCTCGCCACGCAGACACTCCGCCAAGCGAAGCCGAAATCGCTCGAGGTGCGCGTCGAAGGCAGCCTGCCAGCGGGAGTGACTGCGAAAGACATCGTGCTCTATCTCATCGGCCGGCTCTCCACCGAGGGTGGCGTAGGACACGTCATCGAATACACGGGCGAGTGCATCCGCAGCCTGGGGATGGAGCAGCGGATGACCGTCTGCAACATGTCGATCGAGGCCGGGGCCCGCGCCGGCATGATTGCCCCCGACGCCGTGACGTTCGACTATCTCCGCGGTCGCGATCACGCCCCGAAGGATTACGATGCCGCGGTTGCCCGCTGGGAGAAACTCCCGAGCGATCCGGGCGCGGTCTATGACCGCGTGGAAATCTTCAGGGCGGCCGACGTCGTGCCGCAGGTGACCTGGGGCACCAACCCGGCCCAGGTCACGGGCATCGACGCTGCGGTCCCTGATCCGACTGCGTTCGCCGACCCCAACGACCGTTCGAGTGCCGCCCGGGCGCTCGACTACATGGGGCTCGCAGGAGGCACGAGAATCGTCGACATCCCGCTCGATCGCGTGTTCATCGGCTCGTGCACCAACAGTCGCATCGAGGATCTACGGGCTGCCGCCAGCGTGCTCCGGGGCTACCGCGTGGCGCCGTCGGTGCGGGCGATGGTGGTGCCGGGCAGCGGCCGCGTGAAGCGACAGGCGGAGCAGGAGGGGCTCGACCGCGTGTTTCGCGAGGCTGGCTTCGATTGGCGCGAGGCGGGCTGCAGCATGTGTCTGGGAATGAACCCCGACACGCTCGCCCCGCAGGAGCGGTGCGCGTCGACGAGTAACCGCAACTTCGAGGGCCGGCAGGGGAAGGGGGGCCGGACCCATCTCGTCTCGCCCGCCATGGCCGCCGCCGCCGCGGTCACGGGCCACTTCGTCGACGTTCGCGAGTGGCACTATAAGTAGGAGATTCCAGGCGCCATGCAGTCGTTCACCACCCACACCGGCATCGTCGCCGCAATTGACCGTGCCAATGTTGATACCGACCAGATCATCCCCAAGCAGTTCCTCAAGCGGATCGAGCGAACCGGCTTCGGCCAGTTCTTGTTTTTCGACTGGCGGTTTCTGCCCGACGGCTCGCCGAATCCCGACTTCGAACTCAATCAGCCCCCGGCCGCCGGGGCGAGCATCCTGCTGGCCCGCCGCAACTTCGGCTGCGGCTCCAGCCGTGAGCACGCGCCCTGGGCGCTGGCCGATTACGGCTTCCGTGCCGTGGTCGCCCCGACGTTCGCCGACATCTTTTTCAACAACTGCGTCCAAAACGGGATCGTGCCGATCCGTCTCGACGAGTCTGACGTCGATGAACTCTTTCGACGCTTTAACGCCGCCGCTGCAGAGGGGGGGCAGTATCACCTCCATGTGGATCTGAAGGCATGCACCGTCTCCGATGACGCGGGCTTTCAGCGATCGTTCGCGGTCGACCCGTTTCGCCGCCAGTGCCTTCTCGAGGGGCTCGACGACATCGCCCTCACCATGCGGCACACCGACGAGATCGCTGCCTGGGAGACGGCCCACGGTCTTCCAGCCGCGGCACACTGATGGCGATGGCTGCTGCCGCCGATGGGACCGTGCCGACGAGGTCGCTGGCCTGGAGTACGGCCTGGCGCATGGCCCTTGTAGCCTCCGGCACGCTGGTCGCATGCCTGACTCTGGCGGGAGCGGATGAGCCGGTCTCGGTGACCGAGGAGGTCAGGGTCACGACGATCGTCGATGACGTGCCTGGTGCAGGACCGCTGGCCGTGTCCCCGAATGGGCAGACGGTCTATTGCCTCGACGAAGTCCGCCGGGCCGTGTTCGCGTTCGATCCGTTCGCTCCGGGTCGCCGTCGTGACGTGGTCGCGGCCGCCGCGGAGGGTCAGCCCGTGCCCGTCGCGATTGGTTGCCTGCCGGGCGATCTGCTGGCCATCGTCGGCCGGTCGGGAGACGAGTGGACGCTACGAACGTTTCGCATCCGCCCGGGCGAGGCCGCAGACCCGGCGGCTCCTCTCCAATCCATCCGGCTGGGGACCGCGGCGACCGCCTCGCCGGCGGTCAAACTGGTGGTGAGCCACAGGCGTGACTGGCTGGCCGTGGTCGGATTGCCCGAGCCGCTCGCCCCCGTTCTGAGGATCGTGTTTGCCGGCGTGGGGATGCGGCGGCTCGCCAATGACAGCTGGCCCGGGGTCGCGGCCGACCGCCGGCCAGTCGCTGCGGCCGTGAGCCCCGCGGACGAGTTGGTGCTGCTGGAGCAGCTGCGGGATGCGGTGACGGCGGCCACGGTGGCCTTTCACGGTGTGACGGGAGTTGAGTTGTTGCGGCTCGATACGGGTCTTCCCCAGGTTCGTGATGCCGCCTTCGGCCGCGGCGACGGCGCGCTGTGGGTGCTTGCCGGTGACGCCGCTTTGGCATCGCGGCCCGAGGGACTGTGGCGACTCCACGCCGTCATGCGGGACGGCCAGCAGGCGGTGGATCCCGCGCATGTTGCGCGGCTGATTGCACCACGGTCGATCGCCGCCGTATCGGAACGGTCGGTGGTGGTGACGCTCGCCGGCTCGATCGTGCGCATCGACCCGGTGGCCGGACGGGGGCGGACGAGGACCGACGTGAAACAGGACACTCCATGAGCACAACGCGTCGCGAGAAGATCGAGGCCATGCTGAAGGACGACCCGCAGGATGTGTTTCTGCGGTACAGCCTGGCGCTGGAGATGGAGTCGGCCGGCGAATGGGAAGCCGGGCTCGAGATTCTCGAGGATCTGGCCCGCAGCGGGCCGCCGTACGTGCCCGCCTTCCACATGGCAGCCCAACACCTGATCAAGCGGGAGCGGATCGACGACGCCCGCCGTGCGCTGCGGGAGGGCATCGAGGCGGCGCGGCAGCAGGGCCACACGCATGCCGCCGGGGAGATGGCGGAACTCCTGATGAGCCTCGGGGTGATCGGCGAGGAGCCGTGACGGGCCCGATCAGGCCATCGTGGGGAGCGGCTCTGCGGATTCAGCGCCGCGGGTGATCACGAAGCCCATTTCCTCGATCATCTTGTAGTCGGCTTCGGGAAGTTGCCCCTTGGTGGTGAGGTAGTCGCCCACGAACATCGAGTTGGCGGCGTACAGGCCCAGCGGCTGCAGGCTACCGAGGTGGATCTCGCGGCCGCCGGCGATGCGAATCTCGGCCGTCGGGTTTACGAGTCGCAGCATGACAAGTCCGCGGAGGCAGTCGCGGGGATTGATCCGGTTGACGTGCTCGAGCGGGGTGCCGTCGATTGCGTTCAAGAAGTTGAGCGGGATCGACTCGACCCCGAGGGCCCGCAGTTCCAACGCCATGTCGACGAGGTCGTCGTGGGTCTCCCCCATGCCCATGATGCCGCCACTGCAGAGTTCCAAGCCGGCGGAGCGGCAGGCTGCGAGCGTGGCCACGCGGTCGGCGTAGGTGTGGGTCGTGCAGACCTCACCGTAATGCCGTTCGCTCGTGTTGAGGTTGTGATTGACCTTGTCAACGCCCGCCGCCGCGAGCTGCTTGGCCTGCTCGGGTGTGAGCAACCCCAGGCAGGCGCAGATGTTGAGGCTGTATTGCTGCTTGATCTGCGGCGTGATCTGGCAGACGAAATCGATTTCCCGCTGGGTGGGGCCTCGGGCTGAGATCACGATGCAAAAGGTCTTCGACTGCTGCTCGGCCGCCAGTTTCGCGGCCTCCAGGAGCCTGGGAGCGGAGAGGAGGTTGTACCGCGGGATCTCGGCTTCCGAGACCTTCGACTGGGAGCAGTAGCCGCAGTCCTCCGGGCAGAGGCCGCTCTTGGCGTTCATCAAGAAGAAGAGCTGGACGCTGTTGCCGAAGTGCCGGTGACGCACCCGCCAGGCAGCTGCAAGGATGTCGAGCAACTCCGCGTCGGAGGATTCGAGGATGCCGCGGGCCTCCACGCGGTCGATCGTGCCACCCGCAAGCACGCGGTCGGCGAGGGCCTGCCAGCGGCCAGGGGCGGTGTCGCGGGGAGCCTCGGCGAGGGACATGCGGTGATTCCTGGAGAACAGTTGTCGCGGCGGCGTCGGGCCGCGCTGCGGAAGAATGTACGCGATCGGGCCCGGGCGTGCGAAGTAGACCGGGATCACCCGGGAGTCAGCCGGTGAGGCCGAGCGGGAAGGGGCTCAGGTTCACCAGCCCCGTCGCCGTCACGAGGTAGTCGTTCTCGATCCGCATGCCGCATCGCAGCACGGGATCGTAGAGCGCCGGCTCTACCGCGATCACCTCCCCCTCTTGGAGCGTGTCGTCCCAGGCGGGGTTCAAGTGCGGCGCCTCGTGGACGGACAGTCCGATACCGTGGCCAAGGTGACTCGACCACGAGCCCACGGCCGCGGCCGCCAGCCACTGACGGACTTCCTCATAGATGTCTCGGCAGCGGACGCCCGGCCGCGCGATCCGCTCAACGAGTTCGAGGGCCCCGGTGACGTGCTGCCACGCAGCGAGTTGATCATCGGTGGGCCGGCCGTCAACGGCGATCGCCCGAGATGTGTCGGCGAAGTAGCCCCGGCAGGCCGGACCAAGGTCGAGGATGGAAAGGTCGCCCGCCTCGCAGGGGCGGTTCCGTGGCGGTCCGCCGCGGACACCGCAGGCGTAATCATTGCCCGTGCCTGTCAGCATCTCCCCGCACGAGGCCACCGCAGCGGCCTGCAGTTCCGAGAATACGGTCAGTTCGTTCACTCCCGGTGCGACCACCTCGCGGGCTCGGGCATACATCGCGCCGCACGCGTCGATCGCCCGCCGGAGCACGGCCAGTTCGTCGGCATCTTTCCGGCGGCGCAGGCGGAGGAGTTCGGGCTCGATGTCCTCGACATCCGCCCCGGCCAGCCAGCGGGTGACATGGGGCGGGCAGGCGGAGAACTCGATGCCCACCCGCCGGGGCACGCCCCGGCTCTGAAGCCAGTCGCCAAACACCGTGGCAGAGGCCTCGCGCTGATCGTTCCGTAGGGTCGAACGCCACTTCGCCTCGTAGGTCCGCACCTCGTCGACGGCGGCCCGCTCGACCGGCTTGTCAGGGCAGACGAGGAGCACGTCGCCCGTGGCCAGCACCGCGGCGAGCGGAGAAAAGCGAAAGTCCCAGCGGTGGCCAGTGAGGTACTGCACGTGCTCGGCCGTCACGACGACCACCGCGTCGAGCGACCGCTCAGCCATGTGCTTGCGAAGACGGTCTTGCCGCACCCGGCAGGCATCCAGATCGAGCAGCGGTTCGGCACCGTTCATACGTCACTCCCGGAAAGGCCGGGAGTCTAGCACGCGCCGCCGTTCAGCCGCCGGCGTAGAACAACGCCCGGGAACTGACCGCCTTCTGTCTCCGCCGTTGCGGGCGGGGAGGAGCGATCATCCGCGAATCGAGGACGTCGGCGATCAAGGTGGCATCGATCTCCGCATTGCCGTCGACGAACGTGCTCGCCGCCAGCCCGTCGAGTTGCTGCTCGTAGTCGAGGACCTCTGCGATAGGCCACACCGTCGCCCCACGGACCGTGCAGGTCTCCCCGTCCACGTTCATGGCGAGCAGCATGACGGTACGGCGGTCGAGCTCAATCGTGTTGCGGAGGCTCGTGGCATTCATGGCGTAAATCCTCGTGGCAGGGTCGGCAGCGGAGGCGTCCGCTCTTGCTGGTTGATGGGAGTGCATACGCCGTGCCAGAGCAGAAAGTTCAGCCGTGCGCGGGATTTTAAGACAGCCAGACCGCACATCTTGCCCAGTTTCACGCG
>JBBDNW010000033.1:0-1345 GCA_040877375.1 Pirellulales bacterium
TCACCCCGCACGCGGCCAACACCGTGGGGACGATGTCGAGCGCACTGGCCAGCGCAGCGCTCGCCCGCGGGGCGATCGTGCCCGGACGACGAAGCATGATGGGCGTCCGCAAGCCACCGTCTGAAGGCGAGAGTTTCGACTGTGGTGCGAACCTGTCCGCTGTCGGATCCTGAATCCAGCCGTTGTCGGTGAGATAGACCACGAGCGTGTCGGCCGACAAATGCTCGCGATCGAGATAGTCGAGGAGCTCACCAACCGTGCGGTCGAACCGCTCCACGTTGCCCCAATAGCTCGCCACGCGGACGCTGTCGGTCTTGGTCGAATAGTGCTCAATCAGATCGGCGGGGGGATCGTGCGGATCGTGGGGCAGCAGCGGCGCGTACCAGACGAAAAATGGCTTTCCATCCGCCCGGCAGCGGCCGATGAAGTCGTGAATCGGCTGCATCGTGTCGCGGCCGATCGTGAGGCCTTCGTCCCCGTGCCTTTCCCCCTGCGTCATGCCATCGGTAAAGCCACCCCGGGCGAAATGCCCCTGCCACCACTTGCCGGTTTGCAGACTCCGGTAGCCGGCGGCTCCCAAGAGCCTAGGCAGCGTCGGCCACTTCTCGAGCTGCCGGTTCATTCGCTCGCGGCCGGACGCCGAGGCAGCCTTCCCCTCCGGGCTCTGCCGCGGATGGCCAGGAAGTTCCGGTGGGTCGTTGCCGACGATCCGGTGCTCGTGCGGATATCGGCCCGTGATCAGCGACGCCAGGCTCGGGCAACAGAGACTGCTGGTCACGTAGCCCCTGGAGTAGACGAGGCTTTCGCGGGCGAGCCGGTCGAGGTTCGGCGTCCGCAGGTGCTCATTGCCCATGAAGCCGTAGTCGCGCCAGTGCTGGTCGTCGGAGACGATGAATACCACGTTGGGACGGCCGTGACTCGCCGGTAACTCGACGGCGTCGGCCCGTCCGCTGACGACAATCGCCGTCACCCACAGGCTGGAAATAGTGAACCGCGAAGACCACATGGGAACCCCTCTCGGTAAATGCCTCTGCTGCGAAAGAGTCGGCGCGACGGTTCGCAGGCGATCATTGTGGCAGACCGGTAACCGTTCACGGGTTGGTGCAGGTCCTCTGGAAATTGATCTGGACTCGGGCGGGCGATTCTCGGTCCCAAAATTCGCGAAATTCCTCGATCCTCCCAGCACCGAGCATCCGCACGCCAAGCCCAAGCGCAAGAAGCCGGCCGGCAAAAGACGCAAGCGGGGCGTGCCAAGCGGCCAATGCGGACCGCGGCTGGCTGCCTTCGCGAGGCTCTTGCTGGGCCACTTCCGGCAGAGCAAACGACGGGCCGCGGCGTTCCTCGG
>JBBDNW010000034.1:0-7015 GCA_040877375.1 Pirellulales bacterium
CTTGGGCGTATCCTCGCCCCGGCGACGAGACTTTTGCCGCCCCCGAGCCGGCGTTTCACCACAGGGAGATGCGTTCTCACTGTCCGGCTACCGCGGTCGGCGGCCGACCTGCACGGTGACCGCCTGCGGACTGCCGTCGCGGACGATCTTGAGTTCGACGGTCGCGCCGATCGGAGCTCTCGTGAGCTGGAGCACCAGCCCCGCCGGCTCGGCGACGGGCTCGTCGTCGAACGACACGACCACGTCGCCGCGGCGGATGCCAGCCAGTGCGGCGGGCGAATTCGGCTCCACCGCCTCGATGATCGCACCGAAGACACTTGGCCCCGACGACCGCAGGGCCATGCCGAGATAGCCCCGCTCTACGTAGCCGCTCGCGAGGATCGCACTGCTCACCTGCCGTGCGACGTTGCTTGGGATCGCGAAGCCAATGCCGCTGTAGTCCTTGCCGACGATCGCCGTAGTGATGCCGATCACGCGGCCGTGCACGTCCACGAGCGGACCACCCGAGTTGCCGGGGTTGATCGAGGCGTCGGTCTGGAGGAACTCCTGGTAGGGGCTGTTGAGCACACCGCGACGCCCCACGGCGCTCACGATCCCGTAGGTCAGCGTGCGGTCGAGCCCAAAGGGATTGCCGATCGCCCACACCATCTCCCCCACCTCAATCGAGTCGCTATCGCCCCAGGCCGCCGCCGGTAGTTCCCGAGCGTCGATTCGTAGCACGGCCATGTCGGTTGCGGGGTCGGCGCCTAATAGCTCGGCCGTGAAGCGACGGCCGTCGGACAGGGTGACGTCGATCTGGTCGCTGTTGGCGACCACGTGATAGTTGGTGACGATCATCCCGTCGGATTCCACGATCACCCCCGATCCCACCTCCTCATCGGTGACGCCGACCGGTGACAGTCCACGGAGAGCCGCAATCTCGTCGGCGACCGTCACCAGCCGCCGCTTCGACGTCACGTTAACGACCGACGGGCCGATCAACCGGGCGAGTGTCGTGAACAGCTTGCCCACCGCCGTCAACTCGGCCCCGGCGGCCGCGTCACGGATTGCGGCGATCTCGGCCCGGGTCCGCGCGTAGTGCATTCGGCCGACGAACGACGGCCAGGCAATCAGCCCCACGAGCGTCAATAACCCCACAAAGAGAAACAACGTTCGGCGGGCGGCCGCTTGACGACGGTCGTCTGGGACGTCGCTCATGCCTGCGGCTCCCGCCCCATCCGATCCCTTCCGTCCGCCTGCAGGCGGACGAGGTTTAAGGCCGTCTTCGCCGCCCGGGAAGCTGCCAGTTCAAGGCCGCCGCCAAGCACGTGCTCGGTCACGGTCGTGCCGCGAGCAGTGGCAATCGCGATGTCGACTGCCTGACGGCCGTCAGCCGCCGGACGTACGGCGCCCACACCGAGCCCCACGGCCGCGTCAAACTCCCGCCGCGCCCGCTCGGCAAGCGATCGCGGGTCGACGGAGGCCGCTTGCGACAGGACGATGCCGCCTCGGAATGCCCCGGCGGTCGCTCGTCGCGTGGCCGCCTGCGCGAGCAGCGTCGCGACTCGGCCCGCCGTGCCGACCTCGACGCTCGCCACCGAGCCCCCGTCCGCGGCGACGGCAGCGAGCGTCGCATCCTCGATCTCGTCGTCTTCGACGCCGTACGCGATCACTCCCAGGCAGTCGCGGATCGTCGCTTCAGTGGGAGCGATCTTCGCCAGGCAGTCGGCCTCGTCGTGGCCGCGGGCGGCGATCCGCAGCGTGATCGTCGCCTCATGGGCGGTGATGCCGACGAGCGGATCACGTCCCCGCCGAATGAGGTCGGGAAGCATCGCCTCGACCGCACTCTCGCCCGCTCCAAAACACTTGATCCGGCGCTGCACGATCGTCACCCGGCCCGGCATCATGCCGAGCAGCGCCGGCTCCACGGTGCCGCTCCACATCAGCTTCATCTCCGACGGCACACCCGGCAGGGAGAAGACCCGGCACCGGCCACCAGCGCGATCAAGATCGATGTCGATACCGGGCGCTGTGCCATCGGGATTGGGGATGATCCGGCTGCCGCGGGGAAACAGCGCCTGCCGCCGGTTCGACTCCGGCATCGGCGCGTTGCGCCGGGTGAATCGAGATTCGACGGCCACCAGCGCCTCGTCCGAGAGGTCCAGCGGCACCCCGGCCACGGCCGCCAGCACGTCCCGCGTCAGATCGTCGGCCGTGGGACCCAGGCCGCCGGTCACCACCACGACGTCGGCCCGGCCGGCGGCCAGGCGAAACGCCTCGATCCCAGCCTCGAGCGTGTCGGGCACCGTGGTGTGGAACGTCACTGGAATCCCCAGCACGCCCAGTTCGGCCGCCATCCAGCGGCTGTTGGTGTCGAGCCGCTGCCCGGAGGTCAGTTCGTCCCCGATCGCAATCACTTCGGCGTGCATCGTGCGTCGACAGGCTCCCTCGGCGGCGGCCCCACGCGGCCACCCATCACCACCCCTCTATACACTCCGCGAAGCGCCGCGAACAGCCGCGGCGGAGGCGGGGCTGGCCGCTTTCGACGTGTGCGGGAACAATACCCTCCATGCATATCGGACTTCTCGGCAGCGACGCAAGGATGGCGGAGATCGTGGCGGCCGCCATCCGCCGCCAAGACCGGGTCGTAGCGACCTGGGGGATCGGCGACACGCACCTGCCCCGGGTCGCCTCTTGGGAATCGCTGCTCGACCCGGCCACCTGCGACGTGGTGCTCGTAGGCTCCGACGGCTGGGACCCATCGCGGGCCGACGCAGTCCGCGCACTGGTGCAGGCCGGCCGACCGCTCGTGCTCGCACAGCCGCTCGAGCTCTCAATGCTCTGGGCCTACGAGCTCGACATGATCCGCCGCGACACCGGCAGCCTGCTCATCCCTTGTCTACCCGAACGGCTGCATCCCTTCGTGGGCCGGCTTCGTGAGGCAATCACAGCGGCACTCGCCGGCGTCGGCGACCAGGGCCCAGCGGAATCCCTCCTGCTCGAGCGCCGGATGCCAGAGCGGACGCGCGACGCAGTGCTCTCGCAACTCTCCCGCGATGCCGACCTGATCCGGGCAATCGTCGGCGACCCGACGAGGCTCTCGACGCTGGGCTCCGCCTCCCCGGATTCGGCATGGAACACACTCGCCGTCGGCTTCACCAGCCCGACTCAGCTGCCCGTCCGTTGGCAGGTGGCCCCGGGCACTGAATCAGGGCTGACGCTGCGGCTTCAGGCAGCCCGCAGCGCGGTCGTGGTTGATGCCCCTGACAATGCCGCACGGCCGTGGACCTGGTCTGGCACGGCCGTCGATACGGCCAGTTTTGACCGCGGTGCCACGATGCTCGCGGTGATCGATCGCAGTCTGGCGGGCAAGGCCGCAGCGGCGGACGATGGCGAGGCTGCCACCTGGGCCGATGCGGCGCGGGCGATCGAGCTGGCCGAGACCGTGCCGCGGAGCCTCGCCAGGGGCCGTGCGATCGACCTCCATCGGGAGGAGTTCTCGGAGATGGGCACCTTTCGCGGCACGATGGCCTCGCTGGGCTGCGGACTGATCATGGCCGCGCTAATGGTCGTCGTCGTCGCCACGCTCCTGGCGGGGATCGCGCAGGAGTTTGGCTGGAAAATCATCGGCACCGTGGCCGACTCCTGGCCCGCGATCGTGCTCGTGGTGCTGGGCATCTTCCTCGCCCTGCAACTGCTTCCACTCCTCGTGGGGGCCGACCGCAACGATGACGGCCCCGCTGCCCCGGACGGCGGAACATGAATCATTTCCCGGACGGCGGCAGGTTTTTCCGCGTCGCCCCTCCGACCACCCGCCGGGCCCCTCGGCTGGGAAAGTGTGCCGGCTGACGGGCGCTTGATGAATCGCCGGGGCGCGGAGGTCGATCCTTTCTCAAGCGGTGTGGGGTCGCTGCCGGGAGGCGGTGAATCACCCGACTGGACGGGGGAGTCAAATCTGCATGCGGTGTCCGACGGCTTTCCTGCCGCTGGTTGTGGTCGCGGTCGCCGCGCTTGCATGCCCACCCGCCGAGGCTGAGTCTCGCCGCACAGCCATCGTGCAGGCCATCGAGTCACAGCGCGATTCGGTCGTCAACATCCACGGCCAGAAGGTCGTAGGCGGTGATGCCGGCGACGAGAGCCAGGTCCGCCGCGTCAACGGGATGGGCACGGGCGTGGTCGTCGATCCGCATGGGTACGTGGTGACCAACTATCACGTGGTGGAGGGCGTGCGGCGAATCGAGGTCACGCTCGCCTCTGGCAAGACGACCTCTGCCACGCTTGTGTCGCACGACCCGCGGACCGACCTCGCCGTGATCAGGCTCGAGACCGACGAATGCCTGCCGGTCGCATCCATCGGAACCTCGGCCGACTTGATGATCGGCGAGACGGTGCTCGCCCTCGGAAACGCCTACGGCTACGAGCACACCGTCACCCGCGGCATCGTCTCGGCCCTGCACCGCAACGTGGAGGTGAGCCGCACCCAGCGGTATGAGGACCTCATCCAGACCGACGCCAGCATCAACCCCGGCAACTCCGGCGGACCGCTTCTCAACATCAATGGCGAAGTGATTGGCATCAACGTGGCGGTCCGGGCCGGTGCCCAAGGCATCGGGTTCGCGATTCCGATCGACCGAGTGCTCGACGTGGTCTCGAGGCTCCTGTCGGCCGAAAGGATCGACCACACCTGGCACGGCCTCGTTGTCCGTGGGGATGGCCCGCGGGGCGCGGTGGTGGAGGCAGTCCATCGCGAGAGCCCTGCCGAAAGGCTGGGCATGCGGGCGGGCGACCTGATCACGCAGATCGACGACGTGACCGTGTCGCATCAGCTCGACGTCGAGCGGGCGATGCTCGGACGCAAGGTGGGTGAGAGCGTGGCTGTGACCGTCGTGAGAGCGGGCGCCGCGGAGAGGTTCGACCTCCCGCTTGCGGAGGTCCGCCGCGACAACGTGTCGCTCGACGACCGCTGCTGGGCCGAGATTGGCTTGCGACTCCAGCTCGTGCCAGCCGCCAAGGTTCAGAAGCTCCAGGCCCGCTATCGCGGCGGGATGCTCGTGACCGCTGTCCGCGACGGTGGCCCCGCCAGCGAGCAGGGCATCCAGGAGGGCGACATCCTCGTCGGGCTCCACGTGTGGGAGACGATCGCACCCGAGAACATCGCCTACATCCTCGACAAGGCCGGGGAGGATCACCTCAACCCGATCAAGTTCTACGTGCTCCGCGGCCGGGACACGCTCTTCGGTGAGATCGTGTCAGACACGGTCCGCCGCTGACGGTCGCTCGCGCCTCGGGCTTTTCCAGGAAGCCCCAAGCGCAAGCGCGGGGAATACGTCCCCCACCCCGTTCCGCTCCACACCACGCCTACGGTCGCCACCCGTATTCCCATCGCTCGCGCTGCGGGCTTCCCGGACGCATCCTGGCGGCGACAATCACCCGTATGGAACTCGACTTCGTCGCTGGGCTGCTCGCCCGCATTCCTCCCGATCCGCGACTCGAGGTGCCCCCCGGCGACGACGCGGCCGTGCTTCGGCCGCCGGCCGGGCGGCGCACGGTCATCACCGTCGACATGCTCATGGAAGGCATTGATTTCATTCTCGGGCCAGACTGCCCACCACGGCTCGTGGGCCGCAAGGCACTCGCCGTGAATCTCAGCGATCTGGCCGCGATGGCCGCGCGTCCGGAGGCGGCGGTCGTGGCCGTCTCGCTGCCGCACCGCCACGGCGACACGCTCGGCCGCGGCCTGCTCGATGGCATCCTCGAACTGGCGGCCGAGCACGGTGTTACGCTTGCCGGGGGCGACACCAACTCCTGGGATGGCCCGCTCGTGATCAGCGTCACGGCGATTGGCAGCGTGCCGCCCGGCCAGGCATGGCGCCGTGACGGTGCCCGGCCCGGCGACCTGCTCGTTGTGAGCGGCAGCTGCGGGGGGAGCCTGCTCGGCCGCCATCTCGCCGTATCGCCCCGGTGCCGCGAGGCGATCGCAATCGCGGAGCGATTCACAGTCCATGCCGCAATCGACGTGAGTGACGGCCTCTCGCTCGACGTGGCCCGCCTGATGCAGGCCAGCGGCACCGCGGCAGTGCTCAATCTCACGGCGATTCCGATTCACCCCGATGCGGTCGTGATGGCGGCGCAGCCGGGCGACGGCCGCAGCCCACTCGATCATGCCCTCGCCGATGGGGAGGATTTCGAACTGGTGCTGGCAATGCCGCCCGAGGAGGCCAGGCGGCTCGTCGCCGAGGCGCCTACCATGGTCGGCACGCCGTTCACGATCATCGGAGAGGTCGTGAGCGGATCGGGGCTCACCGCACGGGCCGCCGATGGCACGGTCGCACCGCTCCAACCGCGGGGATACATCCATGACTTCGGTGCCTGACCACTCGCCCTCTTCCGCCGGCCAAGTGGCGGTGCATGTGGCCGACGAACGGGCGCTCCTCCCGCTCGCCGCCCGCCTAACCGAGATTTTGCCACGGCCTGCGTTCCTCGCGCTCCGCGGCGATCTTGGTGCCGGAAAGACCACGTTCGTCAAGGCAGTAGCCGGAGCCGCAGGCATCGATCCCGCGGAGGTCGTGAGCCCGACGTTCGGCCTCGTGCACGAGCACGCCGGCTCCGGGGCCGCGATCCTCCACGCCGATATGTATCGCCTGCAAGGCGCCGATGACCTCTTGGAGATGGGCTGGCACGACGCCGTCGCCCGGGCCACCTGGGTGTTTGTCGAATGGCCGGAGCGGATCGCCGCGGCGTTGCCCACCGACCGGCTCGACGTGACGCTCACGATCGATTCACCAACCGCCCGCACGATCGTGTTCACCAGCCGCGGTCCGCGGCACGACGCCGTGATCGAATCGTTGTTGTCCGCAAAGGAGCCGAAAAAGTCCCGTAGCGGCGGTGTCGCGCGTGACGCTGGCCAGGATGCGTAACCGCGTCAGCGGTACGGCAGCGTCGCGTGTGGCGTTGGCCCCCCACCCCATCCCGATTCGCGGCGCCTCCCGTCAGGAAGCCCCAAGCGCGAGCGCGGGGAATACGCCCCCCACCCCAA
>JBBDNW010000035.1:0-7000 GCA_040877375.1 Pirellulales bacterium
CAGGCCTGCTCGCGCCGGCCGACATCACCGTGTATGATCCGCACGCTCCGGCCCGCGAGCGGCTGGCGGCGCGACTGCCCGGCATCACCTTTGCCGACTCGCCCGCGGCTGCCGCCGCCGCGGCTGGCCTCGTGTTTCTGGCTGTGAAGCCGCAGCAGGCGGCCGACGCGTGTTGCGAGATCACCGGCCACCTCCACGGCGACGCGGTGCTCGTCTCGATCGTCGCTGGCCTCTCGACCGCCTCGCTCGCCGGCATGGCGGGCACGAAGCGGATCGTCCGCGTGATGCCCAACACCCCGAGCCTCGTGGGGCACGGCGTCTCGGTCGTCTGCCACACCGCCGATGTCCCAGCCCCGGCGGCCGAACGCGTGATGAAGCTGCTCGCCTCCGTCGGCCATGTCCACGAGGTTGACGAATCGCTGATGAACGCGGTGACCGGCCTCTCCGGTTCTGGCCCGGGGTTTGTGGCCCTGCTCGTCGAGGCGCTCGCCGACGGCGGCGTGAAGGCCGGCCTGCCCCAAGCCCTGTCGCTGGCGCTCGCCGTCGAAACGCTCTCAGGCACCGCCGCGCTTCTGGAGCAGACAGGCGAGCATCCGGCTCAGATCAAGGATCGCGTCTCAAGCCCCGGCGGCACGACGCTCGCGGGCCTCGCCGTGCTCGAGCAGCGGGGCGTCCGCGGCGCACTCATCGACGCCGTCGTCGCCGCCGCCGCCCGCGCCAAAGAACTGGGATAGCGGGGATCTGTTTCTGTCGATCGCCGCTCGGTGAACCGGACGAGGTAGGCTCAGGGCTGCCCGGATTCCTGACCGACAAGAAGCCCGGAGCGCGAGCGATGGGAATCCGGGGGACGACTGCGACAGTAGCGCGGAACGGATCGGGATGCCACGCGGTTTCCCCGCGCTCGCGCTTGGGGCTTCCTGGCGGGAAGCAAGGGGGTCGGCGATACGCGTAAGTTGGATGGGCTCTAGCCGCGGCGAGTGCGGCCGATCTTCGCGGCCTTGGTCGCGACCTTCTTCTTCACGCCGGCTGTCTTCTTCGCCGTGGCGACAGCCTGTTTGGCCGGCGAGGCCTTCTTGCCGCCCGCCTTCTTCGCTGCGGTCTTCTTCGCCGCGGTCTTGCGGCTGCCGAAGGCCGTGTCCCAGCCATCGGCGTATTTGGTCGAACTGCCCACGCGAATCACTGACATGGCGATGCTCCTCCTCGATCAAACCGAACGGCTAGCCGCCCGCACGATGCTCGGCGGCAAACAACGTGTGTAGTAGCGAGCCGACTCGGGCCGTGTCAATGCGGCGTGACGATCTCGATGGAGATGCGGCCCCATTTCGCGGGGAACCGCGGGCGGCCGCGCGGCGGATCGCCCGCTGCCGGAGCCGCCGCCTCGGGAACGACAAGCAGCTCGTTTCGGTCACGCAGCAGCGTCGTGATCTCGCACTCGTGCCGACCGCCTGCGGCCGCCACGAACGAAAGCTCCACGTCGTTGAGAAGCAGCCGCCGCCACGGCACGCCCGAGGCCTCGCGAGCCACGACCAACACGACGGTGTCGCCGGGTCCGATGCCCGTCGGGCAGCCGAAGCGTCGCAGCCAGCGTCCATCGGCGGCGAGTGGCTCCCAGGCATTGCCAAGTTGGATCGCGTGTCGGGGCATGGGGTGGGAAAGTCTCCGGGGCGGCAACGGCCTCGATCAACCGGGAAGCACCACGCCGCGGCCAACCGTCGCGCCCGCGAGCATCCGCGTGGCCCAGTCGTCTACATCCTCCAATCCCAGCCGCGTGACCGGGAAGTGGGCCGCGATCTGCGGCCAGAATTGGGCGAGCCTCACCCACAACGCGGCACGGTCAGCCTGCGTGGGCTGCGTAGCCGCATCGATGCCGGCGAGCGTTATGCCGCGGAGGATGAAGGGATGCACCGTTGTCACGAGGTCGACGCCCCCCGCCATGCCGATCGCCGCCACCGCGCCACCCGTCCGGACGGAACGCAGCACATCGGCTAGCAATCGGCCGCCGACCGTTTCGACCACACCCGCCCAGCGGGCCTTCACGAGCGACTTGGAGGATGGATCGACGACTGCTTCGGGAGGGAGCACCTCTGCCGCTCCGAGCCTCGTCAACTGCTCCCGCGCACCGGGCTTCCTGGAGCAGGCCACCACCCTGCGACCGTCCGCCGCGAGCATCGCCACCGCCAGCATGCCGACTCCGCCACTCGCGCCGGTCACGAGCCACTCCTCGTCGGGCTTCCCATGCCGGCCGTCGACGAGTTGCGCGAGACGGTCGCAGGCGATCGCCGCCGTGAGGCCGGCGGTGCCCAGCGCCATCGCGTCGGCGGCGGAGAGCGGTTGGGGGCGGGGAATGACGGCTGCCGCGGGGATCCGGAGGTGCGTCGCGAATCCACCGTCGCGTGATTCCCCCATCCCGTTTCCGGTGACAACGACAGCCGTGCCTATGGCGAGACCGTCCGCGGGACCCACGACGACCCCCGCCGCGTCGATCCCGGGCACGAGTGACGGCCCGCGCATCACCCCTCCGTGTCCGGCGCAGGCCAGGGAGTCTTTGAAGTTGAAGCCGGCGGCCTCCACGCGGATCACGACCTCCCCGGCCGCGACCGGTTCGTCGATCCGCCAGGCCAGCGGTGCCAGGCCCGCGTGCACGGTGCCATCCGCGGCCCGTTCCACCCTCCAGCAGTGCGGTTGGCCAGCGGCGGCGGCCGGCCATGAATCGGCCTTGGACATCATGATTTCACGACTTTCGAGGCGTGGGACGCAGCAGCGGACGAAACCGTCTGCCGTCGCTATACTCCGCGTCGTCACGGCGTTGATCGTATCGCCGACACCTTGCCCGGAAAACCACTGGAGCCGATGCCACCGATGGGAAGCGCCCTCGAGTTCACAGACGACAACTTCCAGAGCGACGTGCTCAGCTCAGCCGTCCCCGTGCTGGTCGACTTCTGGGCCCCCTGGTGCGGTCCGTGCCGCATGATCGGCCCGGTGATTGAGGAACTGGCCGTTGAAAACGCCGGCACGTTCAAGGTTGGCAAGGTCAACGTCGACGACAACAACCGCTTGGCAATGACCTACAACGTCGCCAGCATCCCCACGATCATGATCTTCAGCGGCGGCAAACTCGTGCAGCAGTTCATGGGCGTGCAGACAAAGGTGAAGCTCCAGCAGGCGCTCGACGAGGCGAAGTCGGCGTAAGCCGGTGCGGTCATGCGGGAGTCAGGCAGCCCAACGGCGTGAGCCGTGGGGACCAGATCAACTGTCACGTCGCCCCGACAGCCTCTCTCTCGCGGCTTCGCACGGAGGGGGTGATAGGCCCCCGCCAACGTTCGATCGTGGCGTCGTCGATGAAGCCGGCGAGATCGACGTCGCCGCCGGGCTGGCGGAGCTTCTCCACGGCCTTGGCCTCGATCTGCCGGACCCGCTCGCGGGTCACTTCGAAGATCGTGCCGACCTCCTCGAGCGTGTAGCTGTAACCGTCGGCAAGCCCGAACCGTAGCCGGATGATCTCCCGCTCCCGGTAGGAGAGCGAGTCGAGCGCCCGGGTGATCGACGTCTGGAGCGACTGTTGGTTGACGTTCTTGAGGGGATCCTCCTCGCGGCGGTCCCGGACGAAGTCGCCCACCGCCCCGTCGTCG
This sequence comes from Pirellulales bacterium, assembly GCA_040877375.1. Classification (GTDB taxonomy): domain Bacteria; phylum Planctomycetota; class Planctomycetia; order Pirellulales; family UBA1268; genus QWPN01. The sequence goes on from JBBDNW010000035.1 coordinate 3,630, forward strand.
GATTCGCCCAGCGGTTGGTCGAGCGAGATCGGCCTCCGCGACATCCGACAGATGCAGTCGGTCTCTTCGGGCGAGAGCCCCGACCGTTCCGAGAGCTCCTCGATCGTCCCATCGCGGCCGTGGTCCTGGAGAAACTGCCGCTGCAGGTTTCGCATCTTCGTCATGGCGTCGACCATGTGGACGGGCACACGGATGGTGCGGCTCTGGTCGGCGATCGCCCGCGTAATCGCCTGGCGGATCCACCAGGTCGCGTAGGTCGAAAACTTAAAACCACGGGCGTGCTCAAACTTATCGACCGCCCGCATCAGGCCCGAGTTGCCCTCCTGAATCAGGTCGAGGAACGTCAGGCCGCGATTCCGGTACCGCTTGGCGATCGAGATCACGAGCCGAAGGTTGCCGGCGGCGAGGTCGCGCTTGGCGAGGTCGTAGCGCTGCTGCAGGTCTTCCAGACGCCCAAGCCGGCGGGTGAGCGTGCGACTACTCTCACGGGTGGTGAGCAGGATCCGCCGCTGTTCGAGTAGGAGGTCCTGCCGTGTCTGCTCGTCGCATCCTGCCATGCCGACGCGCTCGACCTGCTCACGGATCGCGTCGAACCGCTGCGACATGCCACGCAACTGGCGGAGCAGGGGGTAGAGCCGCTGGATGCGGAGGTGCATCTCCTCCACCAGCCGAACGGCCTTGTTCCGCTGCCGCACGAGCCGCCGCCACGCCGCCCGCCGGGCGTCGAGTGGCGCGCTCCGCGACATCGCGATGCGAAACAGCCGGCCCTTCTCCTGCTCGATCCGCTTGAGGGTCACGAGGTTGGGGCCGAGCCGCTTGAGCAGCCGCTTCTTCTCGGCGGTGTTGGTCACCGAGACCTCGATCGTACGATCGAGCCGCAGCGTGCCGGCCTGCACCCGTTCGAGCAGTTGCACAGCCCCCGACAGAATAAAGTCGTTAGCGAGCATGGTGCGGCGGAACCGCCGCCGCCAGCTCTCGATCCGACGCGAATGCGACACCTCGGTCTCGCGGGAGAGCAGCGGGATGCCGCCCATCTGCAGGAGATACAACCGGATCGGATCGTCGATGACGGCGGTCGAGCGGCGGACGGCTGCGGGAGGCTTCGGCTTGGAGGGCCGGATCGGCTTGCGACGCGGGTCATGGCTGTCTTGGGCGGAATGCGGCATGGTCTTCTCCAGGGAAGGCGTGGAAGCCGCTCCGCTCGCGACACGTGTGGTCACGGGCCACGGAGCAGGCCAGTGACGTTCCAACCATGCACGTCCGATGCCGGGAACCAGGCAGGGCAGAAAACTGGCCGCCGACCAGCGCGTTTTCCCGGAAAAAAGCGGTTTCTTTGTTCCAGGGCGGTTGGCCCGGGTGTCGCTCGCGTGTCGCCCGCAGGCAACGTGCCGGGGTCGCGAGTCGACAGGCTGCAACGTGGCGGGGCCGTCGACTCAAGATCGCGATCACGCCGACACGAATAGCCATGCAGCGTCGGCGGTTCGGCGGACGACGATATACTTCCGGTCTTGCCGGCTGTGACGGCTGGGCAGGCCGCCTGTCTCCGCGGTCCGTGCCACGAGGGCGGAAAAACCCATGAACTATCTGGTGCTCGGCCTGATCGCGGTGGTGCTGCTTGCGGGCCTCATCGCGTTTGGTGTCGGCAACAAGCGAGCGAGTTGGGGCACCATTGTTGCGGGCCTTCTCGTCCTGCTCTCGGCCGCAAGTTATCTTTACGTCGCGGCCCGGTTTGCCGCCTACGAATGGTCGTGGACCACCTTCGTGAGGTCCAAGCAGGTGCAGGTGGCCCTCCAGGAAGACGCGCTCGTCCCCGACCCGACGGCCGGCGGCCGCCTCAAGGCCGCCCCAGACGCGAAGCCCCTCGCGGCGCTGGCCCACGACCGCGATCGTTGGAGTCGGGCGCTGGAGCGGGTCGAAACCTGGCGGGGTCGCTACTGGGACAAGTCTTCCTTCCAGCCGCCCAAAGCAGACGGCGAAACCGGCTCGGTCGAGCTGCCCGTGGCGGCGGTGGCGGCCGTTGCGCCTGCGGAAGGAGAGCCGGCGGCGGAGGAGGCTCCGCGACAGCAGCCGCAGCCTCCGATCGACCCCGGCGCCACCATCTATCTCTTCGAGCGGGTCGGCGATGACATCGGCCAATACCTTGGGGCGTTTCTTGTATCGGCGTCGAAGTACGACGCCGACACCAGCCGGTTCGTGCTGACCGTGGGCCAAACGGCCCCTCGCGATGCCTACGATGCCGAAGCCTGGAAGCAAAACTACGATGATGTCACGGTGTTTGAGAACCTGCCCGTCGATCGCTGGGTGGCGTTCTCGCGGATCGAGCGGCCGAGAGAGGGCGAGGCCGTCATGCCGCAGCCGACCAAGATCTCGATCGACCAGGTCGAGGCCTTGCTCGAGGATCGCGAGCGTCAGGAGCAGTTTCTCGAGGAAGTCGAGGAGCACGACAGCCTCTCGCCAGACAAAGAAGAGTGGGCCAACCTTCGCCGCGACCTCGAGTCGGGCGCGAAGCTCCCCGGCGCGTACTGGGCGAGGGTGAAGTTCAAGGAGGCGCACGCGCTAGCCGAGAGCCTTGTCGACGAAGATGCAAAACGCACCTTCGAGGTGGGTGAGGAGGCGGAGTTCGACTTGCAGACGGCCTTCGAACTGGAGGATGAAGACAAGGCCACGATCGAGGGCGTTCGTTACCGGCGGCCGCTGCGGGATGCCGCGACGCTGATCCACGGCTCCCGCGTCTTCTCCAACCGGGCCGACGGTGACGCGGCATTGAAGGATGGGATGGCCGCGGCCGGAATCACGACTCTGCTCGAATCGCTGCGGCAGGACCTTGCGAGCCTTGAGGTCTCGAACGAGCGTCTCAAGGAGACCGGCCAGAGCCTTGCCACCGAACTCGACGACGCCCGCGGCCGGCAGGAGCAGTTGGCGAACGACATGCAATCGTGGACCCGCGACGCCGCCGCTGCCGAGCGGACCGCCGACGCCTTTGAAGCCGAGTACACCCGCACGAAGGACCGACTCGAGGCGACCACGGCCTTCATCGTGAAGCGGGGCGCCGAGCTTCGCGACGCCATGGCACGCCTGGTGACCAGGATCGACGCTGCGGCCCCGCCAGCCGCGCGGCCCGCCGCCGTGAACCGCTAGAGCGCATCCGACTGTGATGGAGCGCCGGCTCGGGGGCGGCAAAAGTCTCGTCGCTGAGGCGAGGATACGCCCCAGGCTTCTCGAGCGTTCGCCGACCCCCTTGCCTCCCGTCAGGAAGCCCCAAGCGCAAGCGCGGGGAATGCGGGTAGCACCCCACACCGCTGCCAAAGCGCATCCAACTTACGTGGATCGCCGGCTCGGGGGCGGCAAAAGTCTCGTCGCCGGGGCGAGGA
>JBBDNW010000036.1:0-6919 GCA_040877375.1 Pirellulales bacterium
CTAGTCGTCGATCCCGAGCAGCCGGAGCTTCGTCCGCAGGGTGGCCCGGTCGAGGCCGAGCAGCTTTGCGGCGGCGGTGCGGTTGCCGCCCGTGTGGGCGAGCGCCTCGCGGAGCAGCGTCGCCTCCACCAGCTGCATGGTCCGATGGTGAAGGTCGGGCTCCGGCAGGGGCGCGAAGGAGGCGCGGGCGGTGGCCGCCCATTCTTTGACCGCGGCCCCCACGCCGCCGGCAGCCGCATCGAGGCTGCCTGAGGCTGCGGATGCGATCGGGCCTGCCGTCGCCGGCGGCAGGTGCTCTGGTCGCAACACGCCGCCGCGGGCGACGACTGCGGCATGCTCGACGGCATGCCGCAGTTCCCGGACGTTCCCCGGCCAGTCGCGGCTGGCGAGGGCATCGAGAAACTCGCGGGACATGACGGCGGCTGTCCCCTGCGGATTGGTCGCGAGGAACCGGGCCAGCAGGCAGCGGGCCAGAGGCTCGATGTCGTCACGCCGTTCTTCAAGCGCCGGCATCGCGATCTCGACCACGCGGAGCCGATCGAGAAGGTCGCGGCGAAACGCGGGTGCCGGGAGGCTGCTCAGATTGCGCTTGGTCGCGGCGATCACCCGCACATCGACCTCCTTCGATTCGAGGAGCCGCAGGAGACTGCTCTGCACGTCTGGGGGCAGAGCCTCGATGCCGGCGAGGAAGAGCGTGCCGCCAGCTGCCGCCGCGACGAGCCCCAGACGACCATCGGCGTGCCCGAAGAGCTCGGCGGCGACGGCTCCCGGCGATAGCGCCGTGAGGTTCGTGGCCACGAAGAGGCTATCGGGGCGGCGGCCGTGGGCGTGGATCGCGCGGGCGGCCAACTCCTTGCCACTGCCCGACGGGCCCGTGATCAGGACCGGCAGATCGTTGTCGGCGACCAGTGCGATCCGCTGGTAGACCTCCTGCATCGCAGTTGAGGAGCCGACGAGCGTGCCTAGGTTGGCATCGGCGGTGGCCGGCCGCTCATCGCGGAGCGACCGCTCTGCCAGTGCACGGGCCACCACGGTCGCCACATGATCGAGGTTGAAGGGTTTCACGAGATAGTCGAACGCCCCGGCCCTCACAGCTCGGACTGCTGTATCGAGGTCGCCGAACGCCGTCATCACGATCACTGGGGCGTCAGCCGTGGCCGACTTCAGTTCGGGAATGGCCGAAATGCCGTCTCGGCCCGGCAGCCTGACGTCGAGCAGAACTACGTCTGGGATCACGCGGCCGCAGGCCAGAAACGCCTCGGCGACACTCGCGGCGAGGACCACGTCGTGGCCGTCATCCGAGAGCATCTCCCGAAGGCTCCAGCCGATTGCCGGTTCGTCGTCGACGACGAGGATGTGGCTCACTGTCGGCTCCTCACGCGCAGTATCCGTCCTGCATGGTAGACAAGGGCAGCCCGATCACGAACCGCGTGTGGTTGTCGATTCGGCCCCACTCGAGCCGGCCTCCATGCTGCTCGGCGACGGCCTTGGCCACCGCGAGCCCCAGCCCCACGCCCTCCGGCTTGCCGGTCACAAACGGCTCGTGGAGCGTCGCGGCGAGCGCAGCAGGTGGTCCGGGGCCGTCGTCCTCGACCACGATCCGGATGCCGTGATCATCCGCCTCACTGCGGAGGGTGACGTGGCCCCCGCGGCCAGCGGCATCGATGGCGTTGAGTGCGAGATTAACGAGGGCCGCGCGGAGGGCATCGTGGCGGCCGATGACGGCGACGGCGACGGCTGGTCCGCAGTTGAGCTGCACTCCTGCGTGTTCGCATCGTGGCGCTGTCAGGTCGCGGACCTCACCAACGAGGGCGTCGAGGTCGACAGGCGTCGGCATGGTGTCGGACGGTCTGCCAAGCGCTAAGAGGCCGCGGACCTCCTCCTCGACGATATCGAGTTGGCGACAGGCCACGACGAGGCTCTTATCCACGGTGCCGCCGGTGGTACCGGAGTGGCAGCGGCGGCGATGCAGGTCGATGGCGAGTCGAGCGCCGGTGATGGCGTTGCGGAGTTCGTGCGCGAAGCCAGCGGCCAACTGGCCGAGCAGCCGCTGCCGTTCGCCGGCCACAACCGTGTGCCGCAGACTATCGAGTTCGGCGCTCAAGCGGTTGACGCCGGCGACGAGCCGTCCGACCTCGTCGCCAGGCGAGCCCTCGGTGGTGGCAGCATCCTCGAGCGTTGTGCCGAACTCGCCGTGGGAAATCCGCTCGACATGCCGCTCGACTGCGGAGATTCGCCGCGCGAGGCGGCCGGTGGTCGCGAGACCCAGTGGCACCAGCACCGCGAGCGTGGCGGCGGCGACGGCAAGCACGGGCCAGGCGGCGGCGACCGTCGATTCGACGACCCCTTGGATCGGCGACAAGACGAAGACACGCTCGGGACGGACGCCAGCCGCCCGCGCCTCGCCGACGGAATGCCGCCGCCCATTGATCATGACCACGGCGCTTGGGCCGGAGGAGCGAAAAGCAGTCGCGACGTCGTTGAGGTCGGTCGGTTCGAGCGTCGAAAGCCCGGGGGTGTCCTCGGCCCTGTTCCAGACGACGAAGTGGCTGCCGGTCAAACGGTAGAGCGCGTCGAGCACCTGCGGGGAAAGAGAGATTCGGGAACCCTCCAGCGCCTCGACGACCCGTTCGTGGCTCGCGCGGGCGGCCGCGAACGATCTCCGCACGGCCAGCCAGGCGGAAAAAGCGACGTTGCCGAGGACCGCTGCGAGCACGAGCCCCACAACAGGCAGGACGAGTTGCCCGAACAGTGATCGGCCACGGGGCGAAGGGGGCATGCGACGACGCTCTGGAAAAGAACCGCGGCAGGCATCAAGGGCCGGCCACGCAGGGCCATGGTACCTGGGGCGGATCGTATGATGCCGCCATGAAGCCATTCACCCGCCTGACCGCTGCACTTGCCTGGATCGCGCTATTCGTGCCGGTGGCAGCCGGGGAGGGCTCGTTTCCGGCGGTGCTTGTTGACTTCGGCCCGGCATCGGCAGCGCCGCTCTTTACCGGCGGCGGCCCCGACGCGTGGGATCGCGACCTCCGCGAGCGGGGCTGGATCATGCGGCACGGCGGCTGCTGGCATCTCTGGTACACCGGCTCCAACCCCGACCTCGATCCCGTGCGCCGGCTCGGCCACGCCACGAGCCCCGACGGCCTCAACTGGACGCGGTCGTCGTCGGGGCCGCTGGTTGCTGACCGCTGGATCGAGGATGTGTGCGTCGTCAAGAGCCGCTCTCGCTCGGGTGACCTGCTCCGGATGGTTGCCGAGGGGGAAGATGACGTGGCCCACCTGCTCGTGTCGCGAAACGGCATCGACTGGCGGTCGTGTGGTTCCCTTGATATCCGACTGGTGTCTGGCGAGCCACTTCCTCCAGGCCCGCGGGGCACACCCACGGTCTGGCTTGAGCGGGGCGTGTGGCACCTGTTCTATGAGCGTCGCGACGATGGCGTCTGGCTGGCCACGTCACGTGACCTCCGCACGTTCACCAACGTCAGTGACGACCCCGTGCTCGCCTGCGGTCCGGAACCCTACGACGCGCATGGGATCGCCGTCGACCAGATCGTGCAGTTCGAAGGCCGCTATTACGCGTATTACCACGCGAGCCCCGATCCGGACCGGCGCCGGTGGCAGACCTGTATCGCGGCCAGTGACGACCTCGTTCACTGGACGAAATACGCGGGCAATCCGATCCTGCCGGCCGACGAAGCGCATCCGAAGTGCTCAAGCGGCACGCTCATCTTCGACGGCGAGCGGCACCGGCTTTACACCACGCACCCCGACGTCCGCGTGCGGTTTGCGGTCAGTCGGAGGCCATCCCACTGACGCCGTGGATAAAGCGCATCTGCCTTTCATTGAAGGAAACTGGCACCTTGGAGGGGTAAGTGAGGGGGTCGGCGAACGCTCTTAGGAGCCTTGGGCGTATCCTCGCCCCGGCGACGAGACTTTTGCCGCCCCCGAGCCGGCGTTCCACGTGAGTCGAACGCGCTCTAAGTCTTTTTCCGCGGTGGTTGGGTCATCGTGTTCACCCTCACCTGCTTCATGTCCCTGTCTCGGAAGACATTGAGCATGAGCGGGGTCGTTGAGGCGCTGCTGTATGAAACCGGGAACATTGAGCCGTTGGATTCACCCGGGTCGATCGTGATCTTGTAGGCATCTGGCAACAGGCCCGCAATCCGAAATGAGCCGTCCTCGCCCGTGGTGGTCCGGGTGGGTTTTCCCCCGGACTTGGTCGGATGGAAGACGACGTCTGCTCCGACGATGGGGGTACGCATCAACAGCAGCGTGCCCGAGACGCTGTGGGCCGGCCCCCGTGACACCCAGCACGCGCCGAAGGCGAGACAGCCGGTCGCCGCGGCGATTCCGGCGGCAATCCACCAGCCCTTGGACGAGGCAAACGATTCGCTGCTCGCGGATGCCTGGAACCTCTTGGAAGCCCTCGAGTTGAGCGTCTGACTTATCTTTTGGAGATACGCCTCGTCGAAACCCTGCCCGCTCTGTTTGCGAAGTTCGATTGCCTTGATCTGGCCCATGGCCATGCTGGCGGCTTGAGCGCTCCCGCTCAGATCACCCCCGGCGCGACGAACGACGCCCTTCAGTTGGGGCGACCATCGCAACTCTCCCTGTCCACCTGATACCGAAGTCATGTCACTCTCCTGCGGTGCGGGACGCGGAAGCTGAAGATCGCTGAATCGATCTTACCGCTCCAATCTGGCTGGAATATGTATTGATTTCGTGAGCCCGCCCGGGACAACTCGCGATATTCCTGCCCCACACGGGAGTTTCATGAAACCCTCATGAAATCCTCACAGCTTTCTCATGGGTTTCTCACGAGCGAGTCTCGGGTGCCGGACGGGGGCATGGCAGCATGTCGCTCCGTTCGGCCGAGAACATGCCGCGGGCGTTGTCATCGCACACGGCAGCGACGAGGGCGTCGAGCCAGTCGCGGCGGTCGGGGAGCCGGCCGCTGGCGACATCCGTGCCGACGAGATCACAGAGGATCCGCCGGAAATATTCGTGCCTTGGGTAGGAGAGAAACGACCGTGAGTCGGTCACCATCCCCACGAACCGGGCGAGCAGGCCCAGATCAGACAGCATGTTGAGCTGGTCCCGCATGCCTCGCTCCTGATCCATGAACCACCAGCCGCTGCCCCATTGGATCTTGCCGGGCACGAGACCGTCTTGAAACGAGCCGGGCAGGGCGGCGAAGAGCGCATTGTCGGCGGGATTGATGTTGTAGAGGATCGTGCGGCCCAGGCTATTTTCAGCGGCGAGTGTGCCGAGGAAGCGAACAAGGCCCGGGCCTTGGCGGGTGTCGCCGATCGTGTCGCAGCCCGCGTCGGCACCGAGCCGTGTGGCGAGGAGCGGATTCGGGTCACGAAAGGGGCCGAGGTGCAGCTGCGTCACCCAGCCCTTCTGGTGGTTGAGCCGGGCGACATGGAGCACGATCGAGGTTGCGAAGCGGTCGGCCTCGGCGGCGGTGGCGGGCGTGCCGGCCACCGCGCGGTGCCAGATCGCCGCGGCCTCGGCGTCGGTACAGTCGGTCGCAGCGAGGAATTCAAGGCCGTGGTCGGTGGCGCGGCAACCGGCGGCGGCGAAATCGTCATGACGCTTGGCGAGCGCGGCGAGTAGGCCGGCATAGGTGTCGGTCGCGATCCCCGCGGCATCGGAGAGCCGCTTCGCCCAGGCCACGAGCCGTTCGGGCTGCCGCACCTTGCCCGCCGCATCGGGGCGGAAGGTGGGCACCACCCGGACCTTCAATCCCGCTCGCGCGATCTGGTGGTGGCCGTCGAGGCTGTCGGCGGGATCGTCGGTGGTGCCGACAAACTCGACGTGCATCGCGTCGAGGATGCCCCGGGCGGTCAGTGGCCCGGTGGCGAGCTGGCGGTTGGCCTCAGTCCAGATCGCCTCGGCCGACGGGCCCTCGAGAAGCTCAGCGATGCCAAAATGCCGGCGGAGCTCGAGATGGGTCCAGTGGAAGAGCGGATTTCGCAGCGTGTGCGGCACCGTTTCCGCCCACGCTTGAAACTTCTCGCGGGGCGAGGCGGAGCCTGTGATCCTATCTTCGTGCACGCCGTCGGCCCGCATCGCCCGCCACTTATAGTGGTCCCCCGCTAGCCAGGCGGCGTGCAGGTTCTCGAATCGCCGATCGGTGACGATGTCCTCTGGGCTCAGATGGCAGTGGAAGTCGATGATCGGCCGCCGGGCTGCAACCCGGTGGAAGAGGTCTGTTGCGACGTCGTTCGACAGCAGGAAAGAGTCGTCGCAAAAGCCCATCGGCACGCTACCGTTTCACGAGGGCGTCGCGGATTTCGCGGAGCAGCGCGACGTCCTCCGGCGGTGCGGCCGGCGTCTCGTCCTGCTTCTCGTCAAACCGGGACTTGGCGGTGTTGATGAGTTTCACGACCAGGAAGATGGCGGCGGCGACGAGCAGAAAATCGACCACCGATTGGATGAATGGCCCGTAGTTCAGGATCGCATAGTCCTGGAGCAGCATCAGGGGCTTGCCGTCTTTCATCTCGGCGGTGCCGTCGGCGAGAAGTTTCGGCGACTCCATCCGAACCCGCCAGGCAAGATCATTGAAGTTCATGCCAAACTTGCTCGTCAGGAGGTTGAGTGGCGGCATGACGATGTTGGCGACGAGCGAACTGATGATCTTGCCGAAGGCGCTGCCGATCACGACGCCGACGGCGAGGTCGATGACGTTGCCGCGCATGGCGAAGTCACGAAATTCCTTGATGAGACCCATGAACGATGACTCCGAAACAGGATGGGATGAAGCGGGCGACAGTATGCCGCCGCGCTGCCGGAATCCACAACGGCCGGCGATCAGCGCAGGCGACTGTGGCCGATGTTGCCCTTTTCTGGGCCGATCGGCGACGGTGGCTTCCCCGACGTCCCACGCCCGTCGAGGTTTTGTCGCCGCATG
>JBBDNW010000037.1:0-6916 GCA_040877375.1 Pirellulales bacterium
GCAGCCAAACTGCAGCCAATCGCGGACTTGGACGCCGGCGAACGCCGGTGGATCGCGGTGGACGAGTTTTCTTGCCGCACGGCGGACGATGCTGGACGCGAGCGGACGCCAATCCACGGAATGGATGTTGGTGACGGGGTGCGCGGCGCAACGGACGAACCACGAAGGACGAACACGAGGCGCGGAATCGTCTTTCGCGGTTTCGAGCCGTGTTCCGCGGCACCCTCTCGCCGTTGGACATCGGCGACGTTTCGGGGTTCGACCTGCGGGCGTCGCGATCGCGGTCGGCGGAGCTTGCTGGGACTGTTCGTGCAGGGCCTCGTCACTCGTGGTCGCGCCTGACCACGCCGCGGCGGAACATTCCCTGCCGTCTTCACGCGGTCTTGAACAGCTTGTCCATCGCCTCGGCGGCCAGATGTTCCTGCGACGGCAGCGTGTGCGCGTACGAGCGCGGGAAGAAGTTCTCGGTGGGGCCGCCCAAGACGAAAAAGGGGCGGCGGAAGATCCGCCTCCCGCAACGGGCGATCGACGCGCTGATCGAGCACCGCAAACGCCTGCTCGCGGGCAAGGTCGGTCAGCCCCGCGTCTTCACGACCGCGGCCGGCGGGCCGATCTACCGCAGGAACCTCCTGCGGACGTACAAGGCCATCCTCACGAGCGCCAAGTGCCCGGAGATCCGGCTGCACGGCCTGCGGCACCGCGGCGACCTTGATAATCCTCGCTGGCGTTCCGATCAACGTCGTCTCCGAGACGCTCGGGCACAGCCGGCCGAGCATCATGATCGACATCGACGTCCACATGATGCCCTGCCAGCACAGCGTGGCCGCCGACGCGATGGATGAGATGTTCAAGTACAAGACGGCGGATGGGGCGAGGCTGCGGATCGCGGCGTGAGGGGGCAGGGAGGCCCCTCTTTCATTGTCGATCGTAGCGATTTCACACGCGCCAAACGAAACGCGTCGGAGGCGAAGCAGATTACGGAGCGTGTCCTGACGACTCGAAGGTCAACAGTCTGACGACGCTGCTGTCCCAGACGATCAATCGGTTTCCAGAAAGCACGGGGCAGGCGATCGCGTCTCCGTCGAAGATCTTGTAGCTCGCAAGCTGCTTGTATTCCCGACCGTTCGGCATGCCGCACTCGAATGGTTGTCGAAGCCTTCGGCGTTACGAGGGCACCGCATTCGTACCGGAGCGATTTGCTTTCCCGTGTGACGTTTCCTACTATGTCCCTTGCGAAGCATCGCAGGGGGCGAAACGCCTCTTGTCCCCTGACCGCAACGAACTCGCGCGTCCATTTCGCCGCCTCAGCAGGCCCGTCGTGCTTCAAAGGAACTCGAGCAGCAACGACCCCTCTATCATGCGCGACATTCGATACGTCCTGTTCGTCATTGGAATCGTTTTCTTGGTGCGGTGCGCCCATGCCGGGGACGCGACTCCCCGCCCAAGGACGATAATCGCCGATCCGGCCGTGGCCAAAGTCCTTTCTCAGCTTCCGGAGAACCACATCGCGAAGCTGCCCGACGCCGAAGTCGTCGGTGACTTCAACGACATCGCTCGCAAGTACGGTCTGGACAAGACCGGCCCTGGTGTGCGCAACTACTGCTTGAAAATGCCTTGGGCCGAGGATCGCCAACGTGCTCTGTTCTGCGGCGGGAATCATGGAGTACCGCACGGGTTGAACGACGTCTGGGAATATGACCTCCCTGGCAACACGTGGATCTTGCTCTGGGCACCGGACGACTTCACGAGAAAAAGCTGGGGGCGGTGGGAAGATGCCGTCATGAAGGACGGCGTGTTGCAATCAAAACGGGGGGCTCCAGTGCAGGCGGCGCACTCCTGGGACCAACTGACCTACGACCCCGATCTCCGCTGTTTGCTCTGGCTCACCAGTTGGAACATCAGTGGGCTATTGCCTCCCGACGTCGCCGCTGAGTGGCAGCGAAACAATCGGCATCCGGTATCGCTCTGGGCATATTCTCCCAGTCAGAATCAATGGGAGCCACTCGGACTGGACCAATCGCCAAAGCGAGCGGGGAACGCATCGTTGTTGTGCTACATTCCCGATCTTGAGGGGACCATCTACTACGGCAAAACTGATTTCAAGACGTTTCTTTGGCGTCGCGAAACCGGCAAGTGGTCTCTGATTGCAGACAAGCCGGCCCCGGACGCTGGCGTTCCGTCCGAAATGATCTCGTGCTACGACTCCGGGCGCAAGCTAGTCATAGCCATCTCGACCCACAAGGAAAAAGGAGGGGGGACTCATCACTTCGATCCCGTTCGAAAGGAATGGTCGCGAGCGATCGCATGGGGAGAAGAGGCAATGCCCTTGGCACAAGATATGAACGCCGTGATGGGCTATGACCCCGAGTCCCGGAAGTGCATCTTGTTCGCAAATCAAGACGGCAGTTTCGGCTTCTGGTCTTACGACCCCGGCGCTCGCAGTTGGAAAAAACTCCGTCCGCAAGGGGAGATGCCGCCTGACTCACCTCGCACGAAATACAACGGCTACTTCGATGCGGCGCGACAGGTATTCGTCCTCTTCAAGAACGGCGAACGAGAGGTGTGGGTCTATCGCCCAGAGTAGCGCGCCGATTCGTGGAGTTGCCGATTCACAACGGCGAATCGTTCTCGGATACCGAATTTCGCTGGAGCGAAGCACTGTTGCTTCCTCGCTTTCTCGACGACACATGTTGATGGCGCACTTGAGCCATCGCCTTCGTGATTTCCGCGCGATTCGATTTTGATCTCGTTGAATCGAGAATACGCGAATGGTACGTTACTGACGATCATCATCCTCCCAGGTATCGAGTTCTCAGGAGCTTTCATGAACGATGTCGCTGGTTTCCGTCATGCCTTGTTCGTGTCGTTCGTCGTTGCTGCCTGGTTGGGCTCCAGTCACGCGGGCGCAAACGGCGCCGAATCGCCGAAGCCGAACGTCGTGCTCATCATGGCGGACGACATCGGAATGGAGTGCTTCGGCTGCTACGGCAGCGAGCAGTATCGCACGCCGCACATCGATCGGCTCGCCGAGCGGGGGATGCGGTTTCGGCATTGCCATTCGCAGCCGCTGTGCACGCCCAGCCGCGTCGAGATCATGACCGGCCTGTCGAACGTGCGGAACTATTCGGCCTTCTCGATTCTCAACCCCGATCAGAAGACGTTCGCGCATCGCCTGAAGGACGCCGGTTACGCGACCGCCGTCGCCGGGAAATGGCAGCTGCTGGGGGCGGAACAACACGCCGAGCGTTTTCGAGGCAAGGGAACCTGGCCCAAGGAGGCCGGGTTCGACCATTGCTGCCTCTGGCAGGTGGACCGCGTCGGCTCGCGTTACTGGAAGCCGCTGTTGTACGTCGACGGCGAGAACCGGCAATTCGGCCCCGACGAATACGGGCCGGTAATCGCGACGAATCATCTGCTCGACTTCATGGCCGAAAACCGCGACCGGCCGTTCCTCGCGTATTACCCGATGATCCTCGTCCACGATCCCTTCGAGCCGACACCCGACAGCGCATCGCGTCAGAGCAAGGACAAGCAGAAGAACTTCGAGGACATGGTCGCCTACATGGACAAGCTCGTGGGACGGATCGTCGCCAAAACCGAGGAACTCGGCATCGCCGAGCGAACGCTGATCCTGTTCGTGGGCGACAACGGCACCAATGTCGGGATCACCTCCACGCTCGACGGCCGCGAGATCCGCGGCGGGAAGTCGAAGACAATCGACGCCGGCACGCATGTGCCGCTCGTCGCGTACTGGCCCGGCACGATTCCCGCCGGCCGCGTGTCGGACGATCTCATCGGGTTCACCGACTTCCTGCCGACGCTGCTCGAAGCGGCCAGTGTGGAAGTCCCGGAAGGCCTCGACGGCCGCAGCTTTCTGCCGCAGTTGAAGGGAGATAAAGGCGATCCCCGCGAGGCGCTCTTCACCTACTATTGCCCGCGGCCGGAACGCACGAAGCCGGTGCGTTTCGCCCGCGACCAACGATGGAAACTGTACGGCAACGGCCGCTTCTTCGACGTGCGGAACGACCCTCTGGAGGCAACGCCGCTCGCCGATCCGCCCGGCGAGTCCGAGGCGGCCGCCGCGAAGAAAAAGCTCGCGGCCGAACTGGACCGCATGCCGAGGGAAGGTGCGATGCTGTTGAAGTTCACGCGGTAACCCGCGCGGCCGCAAACACCAAACACTCCCGCGTGGACTCCTCCTCGATCGGCGGTCGCTTCAGCGGACTCCCCGCAACCGTCCGATCGAACACGAAATCCCAGCACCACACATGGTCGCTCCGTTTTGCCCGCTGTCCCGAGAGTGGGGCAAGCGAGCCACGGCCGACAGGGAACACGAGCCATTGAGTTGGGTTCCCGAAAAGGCGAGATTCTACTGCGACGTCGCCTGTTTACGGTCGGTCAGGAGCAATTTCAGTCGCTTCACGGTTTCGGCGTGCTCCGCGCGTCCGGCGAGATTCGTGGACTCTTCGGGATCGCGTTCGTAGTCGTAGAGTTCGACGCCGTACCGGCCGTCTCCCCATTCGGTATAGCGGTAGCGGGGTGTGCGGATCGAGAAGCCGTCCACGCGGCGATCCCCTTCCCGGGGTTTCAGCCGGCTGACCGTTCGCGTGAGGGCCGCCTCCTTTCCGCCGCGCGATGGATCGTCCAGCAGCGGAACGAGGCTCGTCCCCGCCAAGTGTCCGGGCGCCTCCATGCCGCACAATTCGGCCAGCGTCGGATACAGGTCGACCAGTTCGACGAGCCCCGCCGCCGGGCGTCCGTTCCCCTTCGCTTGCGGGGCGTGAACGATCAGCGGAACGCGGGCGGACTCCTCGAAAAGCGTCATCTTCTGCCATTGTCCGTGACGCCCCAGGTGGAATCCATGGTCCGAGAGGAACACGACCACGGTGCTGTCCGTCAGGTCGAGGCGATCCAGAGCGTCGATCAGCCGGCCGACCTGCGCGTCCATCAAAGAGATCGAGGCGTAGTAGGCCTGGATGATTTCCCGGCGTTGTGCGCGCGACAGATTCTCCTGTTCCGACTTGTTGAACCGTGCGGCGAGAGGGATGCCGTCGCGATCCTCGATGTCGTGCATCAGGGGATCGATCTTCTCGCGCGGGTGCAGGTCGAAGTGCTTCGTCGGCGCGACGAACGGCGTATGCGGGCGGAAGAATCCGACACCCAGGAAGAACGGTCTTTTCGTCTTCGCCGGGTGGTTCTTCTCCAGCAGTTCGATCGCCTGCGTGGCCACCATGCCGTCCGTGTGCTCCTCATTGTCACCGTCGATCGCCAGCCAGGAAAGCGTGTCGCCGAACCGGCCGGGAATCAGTGAATGGATCCGGTCGTGCGACTCGCGGTCGATCCCGCGCGGGTTGACGACTTCCTCCCAACTCGGCGGGTCGTCGTAGCCATCCGTCCCGATCTGCGACGGCACCCCGTAATGAAACAGCTTTCCCACGCGGGCGACATAGTAACCGTTGTTGCGAAACATCTGAGGAAGCGTGACGACGTCGGGGAGATGCTCGCGGAAGCGGATCGTGTTGGTGACGGCTTTCGTCTGGTCGGAGTAAAGCCCCGTGAGAAAACTCACCCGGCTGGGATTGCACAGCGGATTCTGGCAATAGGCCCGCTCGAAGCGCACTGAACGCCGCGCTAGCCGATCAATGTTGGGGCTGTGCACCAGCGAATGCCCGTAGCAGCCCAAGTCGGTGTTCAGGTCGTCGGAGACGATGAACAGCACGTTGAACTTCTCGGACCGGCTCGCTTCCTCGCCGATGACGAACTGCGGCCCCGCGAACATCACGGCGAACATCACGGCGAACGGTGCGACCCGGCACGGAAGCGGATTCCTGTGACTCATGATTGCTGCATCTTTCTCGCTGGGGGTACGTCGGGTCGACCGTCGCGGCCCGGCAGCCGGCAATCATCGAATGGCGTGGCCCGAATTCCGAAAGGTCGATGGTCGAGAGTGGACGTCAACGCCGGGTTCGGCCCGGCTGCTTGTGTTGCTCCAGAAGCTTGCCGAGGCGTTCGACGACGTTCTGGATGCTTTTGATACAAGTTATGATGTTCGGCAGGATCGTCGTCGAGGTGGTAGAGCTGTCCGATCGGCCCACCCTCCTCCGGTTCGACGAAGGCCGGCGGATTGAGGAACCCGCCGCTTCCCAGCCAGGGGATCAACTTCCACGGTCCCTGCCGAATCGCGATGCGATCGCCCCGATTGCTTTGCAGCAATAGCGCCTCGCGCAGCGGTCGATCGAGTTTTCGACCGAGCAGGGCGGGCAGAATGTCGACGCTGTCCTCGCCGGCATCGTCCGGGAGTTCCTCTCCTACGATCGCGGCGAACATCGCCAGGCAGTCGACGAGGCCGACGACTTCGTCGCTGGTGGAGCGAGCCGGAATGCGCTCGGGCCAGCGGGCGATGAACGGCATCCGGATTCCCCCTTCCCAGATATCTCCCTTCAGGCCGCGGAACACGTGGGCCGCGCGGTGCCCGTGGCGTTCAATGTCCGGCTCGAACCACAGCGGGCCGTTGTCGCTGGTGACGATCACCAACGTTTCTTGGCCGGCGAGTCGCAGTTCGTCGAGTGTCTTCAGAACGCGGCCGATCGCGTGATCGGTATGCGTTAGAAAATCGCCATAGGCGCCGATGGGACTGCGATCGCGAAATCGATCGCCGGGCACCCAGGGAGCATGCGGGGCGGTCAGCGAGAAGTACATGAAGAACGGCTTGTCGGGAGACTGCCGGCGATGCCTTCGCAGAAAGACGACAGCCTCGTCCGTCAGTTGATCGAGCACATCCTCGTGGCGGAAGTCGGGCGCGCTCTTGCCCGCCCGCCAGAAGCGTCCCTGAACGCGGCTGGTAAGTCCCGATTCCACGCTATCCTCGATCGTGCGGGTCGGTGCGGCGACGCAGCGGTCCTGGCGAATATAGAAG
>JBBDNW010000038.1:0-6891 GCA_040877375.1 Pirellulales bacterium
GGGCGTATTCCCCGCGCTTGCGCTTGGGGCTTCCTGTCGGAGTTCTCAAAAAGCCCGGAGCGCGAGCGATGGGAAAACGGATGGCGATCGTTAGCGTGGTGGGGAGCGGGTTGGGGTGGCGGGCGTATTCCCCGCGCTTGCGCTTGGGGCTTCCTGTCGGAGTTCTCAAAAAGCCCGGAGCGCGAGCGATGGGAAAACGGATGGCGATCGTTAGCGTGGTGGGGAGCGGGTTGGGGTGGCGGGCGTATTCCCCGCGCTTGCGCTTGGGGCTTCCTGTCGGAGTTCTCAAAAAGCCCGGAGCGCGAGCGATGGGAAAACGGATGGCGATCGTTAGCGTGGTGGGGAGCGGGTTGGGGTGGCGGGCGTATTCCCCGCGCTTGCGCTTGGGGCTTCCTGTCGGGTAGCGAACCATTCGTCGCTTCAGTACACGCCGACGGTCGTGGTGGCGGCCAACTCGCGGAACGGGCGGACGCCGCTGATGCCGTCCCATGGGTACTTCGCGTAGGGCAGCTCCCGCTCCCCCTCGTCGCGTTCGAGGAAGCCCGGGATGAAGGTCTCCTTCGTAAGTGTGGTGAGGCGGACACGGCCGGTGCCGCCGTAAGGAACCATGCAGTCGGGGTCGTCGAACTCGACCACCTCGATCACCGCGCGGGGCTGCGGTGCGTAGTAGGCGATCGTGTAGCCGTCGGCGGGCACGACCGGCCGGCTCGCCGCCAGGCCCATGAGCGTGTTGCCGTAAGTGGGCGTCATATAGGCCCCGTCGAGGAGCTCCTCGACCGCAAACCGGGTCCACTGCGGTGTAAACTCGGTACCCCCCGAGAAGATGCCGGTGATCCCGACCTTGCCGATCGTCGTACCCTTCTTCTCGAGCGCCAAGGCGAGGGCTTCCAGCAGTTTCGGCGTGGTGAACATGCAGCGGATGTCGTGTCCCGCCTCGAGGATCGTGATCGCCTGGTCGACGCAGTGCTGCTTGTAGGCCTCGAGGTGCTCCATCCAGCCCTTTTGGATCAGCTTGACCACCCAGCGGGGGTCGAGGTCGACGCAGAAGCAAATGCCGCCGCGGAACTGCGCGAGGTGCTCGATCGAGAGCCGCAGCCGCCGCGGGCCTGAGGGGCCGAGCATCAGCCAGTTGGCGCCCCGCGGAAAATACTGCTCGGGCAACGTTGCCGAGAACTGCTCGTAATCGGTGCGGAAGTCACGCGAGTTGACCCGTGACTTCGGGGTGCCGGTCGTGCCGCCCGTCTCAAACACGTACATCGGCTGGTCGGCAAACCCCTTCGGCACCCAGCGGCGCACGGGTCCTCCGCGGAGCCACTCGTCCTCGAACGGCGGAAACTTCTTCAGGTCGTCGTAGCACTTCACGTCGGTGAGCGGATCGAACGGGAGCTTCGTCGCCTCCTCCAGCCAGAACGGGCAGCCGGTCGACGGATGAAAGTGCCAGGCCATCATCTCGACGGTCTGGGCGTTGAGTTCGTCCCGGGCCTTCTTCACCGCCTCGTCGCCTGCCACCTCAAATACCGGGGGTTTCCCGGAAGACAATCCTGACGACGAGACGCTGGCCATGAATGACGTTCCTCACTGGGCGGGGCAGGGGACTCTGGGATGGTGGGTCGCGGATGATCAGCCGTCTGCGGGTGTCTCGGATTGGGGCAGTGGAGCGCCGAGTTGCGCGAAGAGCTGCAGCACGCCATTGAAGTGGGCGAGCCGCGGGCCGTAGCGGTCGATAAACTCGCCGAGGGCGTATTCGCTGTCGGAAAAGTCGTCGGCGTTGTCGGCAGCCTCTTGGGCGATGCTCGAGAGAAACTCCGTGTGCACTTTCGCGAGCGACTCGGCGGCGTGGCGGCAGGCCTTCGCGAGCTGCGGGTTGGCTTCCTTCCAGGCTTTGAGTTCCGCCGTCCGCTGCCGCTGCTGGAGCGAGATCTGGTTGACCAGCTCCGTGAGCAGTTCGCACGACCTGTGCTGTGCGCCGACGAGGTCGCGGAGCAACTGATTGGTCTCGGCGAGGTCGCCCGACAACTGCGGCCTGCTGCCAGAGGCAACCGTGCCGGCTGAGATGTCCAACTGCGTGAAGATCGGGGGACCGTCGCTCATAGGTTCGCCCGTCCTGGGGGAGATGGTCCCGGCATCAGCGGCTCGATTCATAACCAATAGTAGGCATGGCGGGCCGGTTTTTCCACGATCCAGGGCGTATTGCCGGCAGCATCGGCAGGGTTTGCCCAGCTTCTCGGCATTTCTGTCGATCGCTGCGACGCCTCAAGTGCCCGGCGGAGACGCCCGATGCAAGGGGGTGCGGGGAGCGGAGCCAGGGAAGGCGTCCGCAGCGGGTGATGGAGCGCCGAAACAGCATGCAGCAGCAGGCGGACGCCCGTGCCGACGGGCCATTGTTCGGGTTTCTCACGGCGGTTGATTCGCCGACGCACGGCCTTTTCGGCGGCTATCTCGTCGTCGATGCCCTCGGCCGGCCGCTTGAGTTTCACTGCACGGCGCCCCTGAAGGTGACCCGCGCCCAGCAGATTCTCTACGGTCCGACGCTCCACGGCCATCTCCATGGACAGCAGATCGGCGGCGCCCTGCTCGCCGAGAGCAGGATAGCCGCCAGCGTCGTGCTCACCGACCACGACGCGATGCTGCACGTCCGCCCCCACACCAAACTCCCGGTCGCCCTGGTGCGGCCGCTTGATGGCGAGCTCATCGCGGCCGGATTCACGGTAGGCGCTGCCCACGTGAGCCCGCATCCGAACGATCAGGCCGACGGAGCGGCAATCCGTGAGCGGCTGGTCGAACTGGCTGCGGCCGTCGACTTGCGCGAGCCGTTTGATCGGATTCGCGCTGCGATCGACGAGGCCCAGCGGCACTAGCGGTTATTCGGCTGACGTGGAGCGACAACTTGGCAATCCAGGGGACGGAGGCGATGGGGTCGGCGAACGCTCGAGGAGCGTCGGGCCGCCGCGGCCCACAGCGACGAGACTTTTGCCGCCCCAGAGCCGGCACTCCACGAAAGTCGGATGCGCTTTGCACCACATGACGACCGCTCCAGATCAACGACCTGGGATCGAGGCACCTCGGATGAACGATCGCGTCGGCCGCATCCGGTCGCTCACCGCGAACGACCTGGCGCTGGGAGCGTGCGAGGCCTGGTCGCCATTCGATCTACGGCTGCCACGCCCCCCTGCGATCGGGCTGCCGGTCACGGGGCAGTCGCCGGCGGTGGTGCGGGTCGAGCTGTTGGCCGGCCGGCCAACGGTGACGAGCTACCGCTTCATGCCGCCGGCCGCGGCGGCGCCTCCATCCGGCGCACGGCAGCCTCGTGCCGCCGTGGCGCTGTGTGCTTTCCCTCCTGAATCGCCGCCACCTTCACCGACGATCCGACGCGCCCGGATCGCGCCGCCCCGCGACGTCGTCAAACTCTCTGAGCGGTTCTTCTATCTCCTGCAGCCCGACCTCCAGACGATGCTCGACGCGGCGTCGCTCGAGTTCCCCCGGCAACCGTTTCCTTTTCAACTTGAAGGCATGGCGTTTCTCATGCCCCGGCACGGTGCCGTGCTCGCCGACGAGATGGGGCTCGGCAAGTCGATGCAGGCCATCTCCTCGATCCGACTGCTCGTGCGGTCGGGGGAGGCCCGCCGCGTGCTCGTCGTCTGTCCGAAGGGGCTCGTCTCCAACTGGACCCGTGAACTGGCCGACTGGGCCCCCGAGCTCGTCGTGGCCGTGATCGAGGGCGACCAGCAGCGGCGGCGGTGGCAGTGGAGCCTCGCCGACGTGCCGGTGAAGGTGGCGAACTACGAGGTGCTCGTGCGCGACCGCGACCTCGTCGCAGAACTCGGCCTCACCTTTGACTTGGTCGTGCTTGACGAAGCGCAGCGAATCAAGAACCGCTCCAGCCAGACAAGCCAGGCCATCCGCTCGATCACCAGGCGCCGGTCGTGGGCCCTGACCGGCACGCCGATCGAGAACAGCGCCGACGACCTGGTCGGCATCTTCGAGTTTGTGGCTCCGGGGGTTCTCGGCGACCGAATGCCGCCCAGGGAGATGGGCGCGGCGGCCTCCGACCACATCCTGCGGCGGACGAAGGAGAAAGTGCTCAAGGACATGCCCCCTCGGCTCAACCGTGACGAGCGGATCGAACTCACGGCGGAGCAGCGGGAGACCTACCGCCGGGCGGAGGAGGAGGGCGTGTTGCGGCTGTCCGACATGGGCCGTGAGGCGACGATCCAGCATGTCTTCGAACTCGTGCTCCGCCTCAAGCAGATCTGCAACTTCGACACGGCCACGGGCGAAAGCGCGAAGCTCGAGTGTCTCCAGGCCGAACTCGAGGAGGTGCAGGCCAGCGGCCGCAAGGCTCTCGTCTTCAGCCAATGGGTTGAGACGCTCGGCCGGCTCGACAAGGGGCTCGCGCGGTTCGGAGCGCTGCAGTATCACGGCGGGATGTCGACGGTCGCCCGCGACGAGGCGATCCGCCGATTCCGCCACGATAAGAAGCATTCGGTGCTGCTCCTTTCTTATGGAGCGGGCGCCGTGGGGCTGAACCTCCAGTTTTCGCAGTATGTCTTCCTCTTCGACCGCTGGTGGAATCCTGCGGTCGAGGATCAGGCGATCAACCGCGCCCACCGGATCGGCGCGGCGGGAGCCGTGACCGTCACCCGCTTTCTCTCCGCCGACACGATCGAGGAGCGGATCGACGAAGTGCTCCGTCGCAAGCGGGATCTTTCCGACACGATTCTTTCGCAGGCCGAGGCCCCCGCGTCGAGCGGCCTCACCGCCGAGGAGCTCTTCGCTCTCTTCAAGCTCGCCCCGCCCCGGCGGTCGCTGGCCGGCCAGCCATCCGAGATCGCGGCCTGATCGCCCGCGATTTCGAGGGGGAAAAGTTCGAAAAACCGCGAAGAAACTCCCCTCCCCCCCAGCGGGCCGATCTGCCACACTCCGCGCCCTTCGCCCAGTCAGCCGTGGAGATCGAAGACCATGTCGAGTGCAATCCGTTCCTACCTGCGGACCCTCGAGAAGTCGGTGCGGGGACGGCTTCCCGCCCGGGTCCGCCACGCCTTGCGTCCGTATCTCGCGACGCCGCGACGCCGCTGGCCCGCCGCAGTGCCGTATGTCCGCCCGCAGACCGGCGCTGTGCATCTCGCCCCGACGGTCGGGCCCTCAGCCCGGCCCGCTCCGCAAGCGGGGATGGTCTCGGTGATCATTCCGATCTACGACCGGACCCACGAGTTGCGCGAGGCCATCGAGTCGGTGCTGGCACAGACCCACACCAACTTCGAGTTGCTCCTCGTGACCGATGGATCGCCAGCCGAGACGCTCGCGGTGGTGGAGGCGTATCGCGGTCATCCACAGGTTCGCATCTTCACGTATCTCGACAACACGGGCACCGCGGTCCGAGGCCGCAATCGCGGCATCAAGGAGGCACGCGGCGAATACGTCGCCTTCCTCGACAGCGACGACATCGCGGCCCCCGACCGGCTGGCCGTGTCGGTGCGAGAGATGGAGGCCGGAGGATACGACGTCGTCTATGGCGCGTGGACCGCGAAGCTCGATGGCACGCGGCACTTCGCCGACCTCCGGGACGGCCAAAAGGTGACGAGCCCACCCTGCGACCTTGACATGCTCCGCAAGGTCTGCGTGCCGTGCCAGAGCACGGTGATGGTGCGGCGGGCCGCCCTGCTCGATGTCGGCGGACTCAAGCCTGGCATGCGCTATCGCGAGGACCACGAGCTCTGGATGCGGCTGGCCCACTTCGGCTACCGGTTCGGGGCGATCCGCGACAACCTCGTGCACCTCCGGCTGCATCGCGGCAACAACGAGATGAACTTCAAGGCGGACGACGCCCACTGGGAACGCCAGGCCAAGGCGGAGCACCGCCGCAAGGCGTTGCTCGTGCCGACGATTGCCTACCTCATTCCTGGGACGGGCATCTCAGGGGGCATCGCCGTGATCCTCGAGCACGCCAACCGGCTGCTCAAGGCCGGGTGCGATGTGATGTTGATCAGCCAGGACAACAAGGACTCGATTCCCTGGTGGCCGGGCAACGAGGTGCCGGTGATCCCCTTCAGCACCACCTCCCGATACCTCTTCGAATCTATCGAAACCGTCGTGGCGACCGGCTGGACAACCGTCTCCATGCTCGATTACTTCGCCGCGCGGCGGAAGCTCTATTTCGTACAGTCGGACGAGCGGCGGTTCGACGACTGTCCGGAGTTTAAGAAGCAGGTGCACGCCACCTACCTCCACCGTGACATCGAGTATGTGACGATGGCTGGTTGGATTTGCCGGTGGCTGAAACAAGAGTTTGGCCATGACTGCGGCTACATCGGCAACGGCATCGTTCCGGAACGGTTTGCGGCCACGCCGCCGCTCGAGCCGCGGCGAGGCCGGGTGCGGATCCTGATCGAGGGGCCGACCGTGATCCCGTTCAAGGGCATGGATGACGCCGCCGAAGCGTTGCGGGATTTTGACGACTGCGAGGTGTGGATCGTGTCGGCGGCCGGCGGACCGAAGCCCGGCTGGCGGTGCGACCGGTTCTTTGAGGCCGTGCCCCACGCACAGATGGCCGCGATCTATGCCAGTTGCGACGTGCTTCTGAAAATGTCGCGAGTGGAGAGTTTCTCCTACCCGCCGCTGGAGATGATGGCGACGGGTGGCAGCGCCGTGGTGCGCGACGTCACGGGACTCGACGAATATGCCGTCGATGGTGAGAACTGCCTGGTCGTGTCAGACGTCGAGGGAGCCCGCCGTGCGGTGCGCCGGCTCGTTGACGACGCGGCCTTGCGGGCTCGGCTCGGCGCTGCGGGGCGAGAAACAGCCGAGCGGATGACCTGGGAACGCTCCCTGCCGGCCCTGCTGCAGATCGTCGCCGGTGGCAGCCTGCCTGCCGGCATCGCGTCGGCTGCGTGT
>JBBDNW010000039.1:0-6793 GCA_040877375.1 Pirellulales bacterium
TTGTCGGTCAGGAAGCCCCAAGCGCAAGCGCGGGGAATACGCCCACCGCCCCGCCCCGCTCTGCGGCATCCACGCGCCCGCCACCCGGATCATCGTGCGGGCAACGGCTTGACGGGGTCGGGGATGTTGATGGCTTCCGGCACCGGCGCGACGAAGGGCGGTGGCTGGTTGGGGTCGCGCGGCGGCATGTTTTCCGGACCGCCCACGGGCGACGGTATGGCGGCCGGTGCGTCGGCCGGTGGCGGAAAGGTCTCGAGTTGGAGCAGGCTCGCGATCGTGACCGCGCCGTTCCAGCGGTCGGCCTGCGCCTCGACGAAGGCCAGTTCCGTCTCGGTGAGGATTCGCTGGGCCTGGAGCAGACTCAGGAAGGTGACTTCGCCGCGGGCGTAGAGCTGCTGGGTGAGCTGCACCGTCTCGCGGGCCTTCGGGAGGATGTACTGCTCGTACCACTCGACGAGTCGCTGGGACGTGCG
The DNA here is from genome assembly GCA_040877375.1 of Pirellulales bacterium. Lineage (GTDB taxonomy): Bacteria > Planctomycetota > Planctomycetia > Pirellulales > UBA1268 > QWPN01. The sequence continues at coordinate 474 of JBBDNW010000039.1, forward strand.
GTAGGTGGCGACGACCTGTGCCGTCTGGGTGGCAAGGTCGAGCTCGATGGTGCGCAGGTCCGCCCGCGAACTTGCAATCTCCGCGCGGGCCGCACGGATGTTTCCCTGATTGCGATCAAAGAGCGGCACCTCCATCATCACCTGCACCAGGCCTTGCTCCTGGGCCGGACCAACCTGCCGTTGGTAGCCGCCCAAAACATTGATGTTGGGAATCGGCTCGACCACCGCCCGCTCCAGGGCCCACTGGGCCTGTGCGACCTGGGCCTCCGCCGCCCGCGGCTTGGCGTTGGCCTGCACGACCGCCTCCTGCAGGTCTTTGAGATCGAAGAAGGGCATCTTCTGAAAGAGGTCTGCCTCGATCGCCCCAACGTCTGCACGGGGCAGGCCGATCGCCGTGGCGAGTTGGCGGCGGCCCGTCTCGATGTAGACCGCCGCGTTGAGCAGGCGGACCTCGGCGCGGTCACGTTCGATGCTCCAAAAGAGCACGTCGGCCTTCGTGCCCTCGCCGGCCTGCACGAGGGCATTGCCGATTTCGTACGAACGCTTGGCGATGTTGAGCAGCAGCGTGAAGATCTCGACCCGCCGCTGCGACACGAGCAGCGCATAGAAACTCTGCCGCACCTCCGTGAGCACGTCATAGCGGGCGCGGATCAGGTCATACTCGGCCTTCTGAACCTCCCGCAGGGCCGCCTGCTGCGAGAGCCGCAGTTTGCCCGCCGTGACGAAATCCTGAGTCGCGTAGTAGTTCCACTGGCTCTCTGGCCCGGCGATCTGCGGCGAGCCGGCCGCCGCCATGGGATTGGGATAGAGCCGAGCCTGAACGGCCTTGCCGCGGGCGGCTTCGATGGCCGAACGGGCGCCGCGGAGCTTTGGATGGCTCTGCTCGGCGAGGGCGATAAACTCGGCGAGCGTCCGCGGAGCGGGGCGGTCGAGCGGCATCGCCGTGGTCTCGTTGATCGCCAGGGGAGCGGGCGGCTGCTGGTCGGCACGAAGCATGACGCCCGGCTCGATGACCTGCAGCGCTGCCGCGGGCGGCCACTCATCGCCGCGGACCGCGGGCACGTCACACGCAATGATCGCGAGGATCGACCACGCCGCCAGGGACACGGAGCGAGGCGTCGGTTGTGAAGGCATTTGAAAAGCCGTTTCGTGTTCGTGAACCCGCCGTGGGGAGGATCGGCATTTCCCCCCTGATCGATCCAACCGCTTTCATCAGATGGCCGGGCAACGGAGACACGCCGGGGCTTTGGGGGGCACCGGCAAGGCGACGGCGTACCCGACGGGCTGCCCAGGTTGCCTCGTCGCCGCTTCTTCGTGACACGCCCCCGGCAAGACGATAAGGTAAGGGAAAGTTTGGGATCTCCCGGCCCCTTGCCAGCCCGCCGTTTGACCATGCGGTCCGCGAGTCGACTCGATTCTCGAAAGCGAATCGAGCGATCCGGCGACGCGGGTGACGCCCCCGAAAGGATGTGTCACATGCGGTGCGGCTTCATGCGGCGATGCGGCGACTGTGTCGTGATCATGCTTGCGACGATCGCGGTGGCGGGTGCGGCGGTGGCCGCGGAGCCACCGGCGGCAGATCCGCGGCTCTCGTTCAACCGCGACATCCGGCCGATCCTTTCGGACAACTGCTTCGCCTGCCACGGCCCCGACAATGCCAATCGCCAGGCCGGACTCCGTCTCGATGTGCGAGAGCGGGCGGTCGAGGAGCTGGAGAGCGGAACTCGGGCCATCGTGCCGGAGGGCATGGACGCGAGCGAGTTGATCAACCGTGTCGTGTCTGACGATCCCGACCTGGTGATGCCCCCTCCCGAGGCGAAAATCGGACGACTCTCGGAGCAGCAGGTCGCCACGCTGAAGCGCTGGATCATCGAAGGGGCGGTCTACGAGCCGCACTGGGCGTTTGTGTCGCCGGCGAAGCCCGAGCAGCCGCCCGACGCGGCCGGGCATCCGATCGACCGAATCGTGGCCGGAAAGCTCGCGAAGCGGAACATCGCCCTCCAGCCCGATGCTGATCGGTCCACGCTCATCCGCCGCGCGACCTTCGACATCACGGGGCTGCCGCCCACGCCCATCGAAGTCGAGGCCTTCGTCGCCGACGCGGCGCCTGATGCGTATGAGAAGTTGCTCGACCGGCTGCTCGCCAGCCCGCGGTATGGCGAGCGGATGGCGGCCGACTGGATGGATCTGGCCCGCTACTCTGACAGTTACGGCTTCCAGGTCGACCGCGAGCGGCCGATGTGGCCGTGGCGGGATTGGGTGGTCGGCGCGTTCAACCGAAACCTCCCGTGGAACGACTTCGTCACTTGGCAGGTCGCGGGCGATTTGCTGCCCGCCGCGACGGACGAGCAGATTCTGGCCACGGCGTTCAGTCGACTCCATCAGCAGGAGTGCGAAGGGGGTTCGGTCGAGGAGGAATACCGCGTCAACTCCGTGAATGACCGGGTGACGACCTTCGGCACCGCCTTCCTCGGCCTCACGCTCGAATGCTGCCGCTGCCACGATCATAAGTTCGACCCGCTCGCCCAGAAGGAATTTTACGAGTTTTTCGCCTTCTTCGACGACGTCGACGAGGCGGGCCTCTACTCCTTTTTCACGCCCGCCACACCCACGCCGAAGCTGCGGATCCTCGATCCGGCGATGCGCGATGCGATCGCGAAGGCCGAGGAGCGGTGCGGCGCAGAGGCGGCGGAGGTAACGCGACTTGAGGCCGCTGCCCGCACACGCGTAACCGCCTGGGTCGCGGGCGCGGGCGAGCCGCCCCCGGCGTGCGTGGCGGTCAGCGATGCCGGACGGCTGCCGGGCGAACTCGTCAGGTATTCGTTTGACGAGCGCGACAAAGACGGTAGGTTTCCGGACTCGGCGGCGGGGGCGGCTGCGGACCAAGACCGCCGCGCGACTGTGCCCGGTGAAAACGTGCTCGTCGATGGCCGCATCGGCAAGGCGGTCAGGCTCACGGGCGACCACCCCGTCTCGACACCGATCGGAAACTTCCGCCGCAGCCATCCCTTCACGGTGGCGGTGTGGATCAACACGCCCGACGTGAAGGAGCGGGCGGTCGTCTTTCATCGTTCGAAGGCGTGGACCGATGCGGGCAGTCGCGGCTACGAGCTGCTCGTTGACAAGGGGCACCTCCAGTGGTCGCTCGTCCATTTCTGGCCGGGTGACGCCGCAAGCGTGCGGGTGAGCGAGCCGCTGCCGGTTGGCCGCTGGACGCACGTCGCGGTGACGAGCGACGGCTCGGGCCGGGCGGCGGGATTGAGGGTGTTTGTCGACGGACATCCGGCGGCAACTGAGGTCGTCCGCGACTGCCTCACTCGTGAGATCACCGGCGGCGGTGGTGACACAATCACGATCGGCGAGCGATTCCGCGATCAGGGCTTCAAGGGCGGTCTGGTTGACGAGTTTCGCGTCTTCGACCGGACGCTGTCGCCGCTGGAAGTTCGTGAGGTCTTTGCGCCGGGCACGATCGTGGAGTGCCTCTCGACCAGGTCGGAGGGTGACCTGCTGGCCGGCTGGTTCGCGGCCTCGATCGACGACGACGCGGCCGCGAAGCGGAAACTTCTGGAGGATGCCCGCCGCCATCGTGACGACCTCGCCGAGCAGCCGCAGGAGATCATGGTGATGCGGGAGCTCCCGCAGCCGAAGACGGCCTACGTGCTCGAGCGGGGCGACTACGACAAACCCCGCGAGGCTGTCCAACCGAACACGCCCGCAGCCCTGCCGCCATTTCCCGCCGACCAGCCAAGGAACCGGCTCGGGCTCGCCCGCTGGCTCGTCGCCCCGGAGCATCCGCTCCTTGCCCGAGTGACGGTGAATCGGCTCTGGCAGTCGCTCTTCGGTCTCGGGCTCGTGCAGTCGCCGGATGATCTGGGCAGCCAGTCGACGCGTCCGGAGTATCCCGAGGTGCTCGATCTCCTGGCATGGCGGTTCTCGCACCCGGTCGCCGAGGGGGGCCTCGGCTGGGACATGAAGCAGCTCGTCAAGACGATCATGATGTCGCGGACCTACCGGCAGCGGAGCATCGCCGACGCGACACTGATGGCCGACGATCCGCTCAACGTCTCGCTCACGCGTGGCCCGCGGTATCGACTGCCGGCGGAGATGATCCGCGACGGCATCCTGGCCGCCAGCGGACTGCTCGTCGAAAAGATCGGCGGGCCGCCGGTGAAGACCTATGACATGCCGGAGTCGTTCAAGCCAGCCGCCGCTGACACAGGCGACGCCCTCTATCGCCGCAGCCTCTACACGTTCTGGCGGCGGACGGGGCCGGCGCCGGTGCTCGAGAGTTTTGACGTGCCGAAGCGGGTGGTCTGCGTGGCCCGGCGCGACGCGACCAACACGCCGCTCCATGCCTTCGTGCTCCTCAACGGCCCGCAGTTCGTGGAGGCAGCCCGCGTACTGGCGGAGCAGTTGCTCAGGGAGCATCCGGGGCAGGCCGACGTGGCGCTCGATAGGGCTTTCGAACTGCTGACGAGCAGCCCGCCTGACGACGGGCAGCGGGAGATTCTCCGCCGGATGTACGCCGTGCAGGCCGAGTGGTATCGGGCCCACCCCGACGACGCGACGAAGTTTGTCGCGGTCGGACAGGCAAAGCCGGCGGACGGTCTTGCGGCGGTCGACGTGGCGGCGATGGCGGGGGTCGTCAACGCCCTGATGAACTACGACGGATGCGTGGTGAAACGATGAAAAAACCGTGGCTAGCACCAAACCCGGGTGGTCTCCGCGAGGCCGGCGGCGCTGCCGTCGCCTGGAGCCGGCGGGAGTGGCTCAACTCGTTTGGCATGGGGCTCGGCGGAATCGCGCTGGCCGACATGCTCGGCCGGAATGCCACAGCCGCAGAGTCGGGGGAAGTGCTCGGCGGATTCCATCATCCGCCCAAGGCCAAGCGGGTGATCTATCTCTTCCAGTCGGGCGGCCCGTCGCAACTCGACCTTTACGACCACAAGCCGCTCTTGAAGCAGCGGGATGGCGAGCAGCTCCCCGACAGCGTCCGTGGCGGCCAGCGGCTCACCGGCATGTCGGGCAACCAGAGCTCGATCCCGCTCGTCGGCTCCCCCTATACGTTCGCGCAGTACGGCGCGAGCGGCGGCTGGATGAGCGAACTCTTGCCGCATACGGCGAAGATCGCCGATCGGCTCTGCTTTGTTCGCTCGATGTACACCGAGAGCATCAACCACGGCCCGGGCGTCACGTTCATGCAGAGCGGCTCCCAGATCCCGGGCCGGCCCAGCATTGGCGCCTGGCTCGACTACGGCCTCGGCAACGCCCAGGACGACCTGCCCTCGTTCGTCGTGCTGATCACGAAGAACAAGGGCGGCCAGCCGCTCATGAGCCACCTCTGGGGTGCGGGCTTTCTCCCAACGAAGCACCAGGCGGTGCGGTTCCGCTCGGGAGCCGACCCCGTGCTCTACGTCAACAACCCTCCGGGAGTGTCGCCGGACAATCGCCGGAAGATCCTCGACGGCCTGCGGGAGCTCCACGAGCACCAGTTTGCCGGCACGCCCGATGCCGAGATCACGGCACGGATCGCCAACTACGAGATGGCCTTCCGCATGCAGACGAGCGTGCCTGAGGTGACGAACATCAGCGATGAGCCGCAGCACGTGCTCGATATGTACGGCCCCGATGCCAAGGACCCCGGCACGTTTGCCGCCAACTGTCTGCTGGCCCGGCGGCTCGCCGAGCGGGGCGTGCGGTTTATCCAGCTCTACCATCAGGACTGGGACCACCACGGCGGGCTCAAGGGAGGCATCGCGAAGGAGTGCCAGCAGACCGACCAGCCGGCGGCGGCGCTCGTCCAAGACCTTGCGAATCGCGGGATGCTCGACGACACGCTCGTGGTCTGGGGGGGCGAGTTCGGGCGGACCAACTATTGCCAGGGACACTACAGGCCCGGCGGGGATTTCGGCCGCGACCACCATCCCCGCTGCTTCACGATCTGGATGGCCGGCGGCGGCGTGAAGCCGGGCACGACCTACGGCGAGACCTGCGAATACGGCTACAACGTCGTCAAGGACGGCGTGCACGTGCACGACTTCCACGCCACGATGCTGCACCTGCTCGGAATCGACCACGAGCGGCTGACGTATAAGTTTCAGGGCCGTCGCTACCGGCTCACCGACGTGCACGGGAAGATCGTGAAGGGCATCCTCTCCTGACGGCCTCGGGAAGCGGTGCGACATCTCCCAAGAAGCCCGAAGCGCAAGCGATGGGAAAGCGGGATGGCACCTCGTTCGTGGTGAGGAGCGGGCGGGGTGGAGAACGTATTCCCCGCGCTCGCGCTTGGGGCTTCCTGACGGGAAGCGGCGTCGATGCGG
>JBBDNW010000040.1:0-6789 GCA_040877375.1 Pirellulales bacterium
GGTGAGCGTGCCAGCCAAGGCCCGCCGCGTGGCAGCGAAGAAAGCCGCCCGCCCCTCGCGCAGCCGCAAACCGGCGTAGCGCCAGCAATCGCTTCCGCCGCCGCATCCTGAAACCACGGTGCGACGTGCGGCGCCTGGCGATCCGATCGCCCGACGCGATGACATCCGCTCCCTGCGCCGCAGTCTGGAGCGCATAGGCCAAAAAGTGTGGCTCCGATCCCGCGGCCTTGCCACAACCTGTCGACCGCGAGCCGGCGTGCAGTACCATGCCCCTATCCCGAGGGTGTCGCCCAAGATCCTTCGTCTTTTTTGCCACCCATGCCCACCACCGCCACGACGTCCGAACAGATTCGCTCCGGCCTCGTCGAGGCGTTGCGGCTCGACCTCGTCGGGCCGAGGAACGACCACGCATTCGCAAACGAACTCCTCCCCGAGTCGCCGCGGCGCTGGTACCTCACCGGCTATCTCGTTCCCACCACGCTCCCCTCCGAGAAGAAGGCGGAGGACGACGGTGAAGATGACCAAATCGACAGCCCCACCGAGCAACCGGCCAGCGACGATGGCGCCGAGGTTGATCGCACCGCCGCGAAGAAAGGGCTTTTGCCGAGTTCGATGGGTCTGAGTGTGCTGGTCGCCAAGGGCGTTGATTCCCTCGCGGCGACCGTGGAATGGGGCGACTATGCCTACGAGGGCCCGCAGGACACCGAAGCCACCGACGGTTCTTCCACACAGGCCGAAGGAGTCGCTGGAGCCGTCCAGAAGGCTGTGAGCGGGCAGCGGGGATACCGCCGGCATCCAAAGTCGGCCACCGCGTCGATCAACCTCGCCGCCATCGAGCCTGGCAAGCCCTTCCTCACGCCGCTTGATGGCTCCGACGGGCTGCGGCTGGTGACGACCGTCCGCGAGGTGCCGTCGACAAGCCTGAGTGGCGCACGCCTCCCGGCAGGCACTCGCAGCGTGGCCGTGTTCCTCGTCAACGAACGCAGCCCCGACCTTGAACGCCCCTACACACGGTTTGCCTTCCAGCCGCGACTCCACCTCGAGACACCGCCGGGAAAACCGTTTGTCGCCCGGCCCGACCTCCGCGGCGGCGATGGCGGCCCCGGTGGCGAAGACACGGATGAGAAGGTTGCCGACGTCCAATACCGCGATGTCGTTGACTGTGCCGTCGGCCATGGCGTGTCGGCTCGCTGGGATCGCGACTCCGCTGGGCGATGCCACGCCGTCGAGACGATCTGGATCCCGGATGCCGAGGTGGAGCGGGTGGAGCCCCGGAGCCTCGAAGGCGTGATGCTCGGCATGGAGCCACTCGGGGCACTCGCCGATGGCCCCGCGGCCACGGCCGCCCTCATGCCGCTGGTGGAACATTACCGCACGTGGATCGAAGCGCAGTCGGCGGTCGTCGCTGACATGCAGGGCACCCGCCGCGAGACGACGCTCGGCATGCTCGCCGACATGAAGACGGCTGCGAAGCGGATCGAGGCGGGGATCAAGACGCTCGCCACGAATCCAAATGCCCTCGACGCTTTCCGCACCGCCAACCGGGGAATGGCGGCCGCCGCCCGCCGCCGCGAGTGGTATTCGAAAGGCCGCAGCGGCACGCCCGCCGACGTGGCTGGTCCCGCGTGGCGACCCTTCCAGTTAGCCTTCATTCTTCTGGCTCTCAACGGCCTCACCGACGAGGGCAACCGCGACCGCGAACGAGTCGATCTGCTCTTCTTCCCCACCGGCGGCGGCAAGACGGAGGCCTACCTTGGCCTCGCCGCCTACACGATCGTGTTTCGCCGGCTCACGCACGGCACGCCGCTGGGCTGCGGGCTCTCCGTGCTCATGCGCTACACACTGCGGCTGCTCACGCTCGACCAGCTCGGCCGGGCCGCGGCCCTAATCTGCGCTCTCGAACTCGAGCGGCGTACAAACACTGCCAAGCTCGGCTCGTGGCCATTCGAGATCGGCCTCTGGGTGGGCAGCGCTGCCACGCCCAACCGGATGGGCAAGCGCGGCGACACTGGCGCTGGGAGTGATGAAACAGCCTACTCGCGGACAAACCGCTTCAAGCGCAACCCTGGCTCAAACCCAGCGCCCATTCCCATCGAGGAATGCCCATGGTGCGGCGCTCCCTTCACGCCCGACTCGTTTCGACTCGCGCCCAACGACAAAGATCCCAAGGATCTCCGCGTGACGTGCAGCGACCACACCTGCGACTTCACCGGCGATAACCCGCTGCCAATCGTGGGCGTGGATGAGCCGATCTACCGCCGGCTGCCCTGCTTCCTCATCGCCACGGTGGACAAGTTCGCTGCGCTGCCCTGGACCGGCCACACCGGCACGCTCTTCGGCCTCGTCGATCGTCACGACGCCGACGGCTTTTACGGCCCCTGCGATCCGGCGAAGGGAGCGCCGCTCGGCCGCCCCAGCCTGCCCGGCCCCGACCTCATCATCCAGGACGAGCTGCATCTCATCTCCGGCCCGCTCGGCACGATCGCCGGCGTGTATGAGTCGGCGATCGACGCCCTCGCGTCGCGAACGCACGGCAGCCGCACGATTCGCCCGAAGATCATCGCCAGCACGGCCACGGTCCGCCGCGCCCCGACGCAGGTCCGCGCCCTCTTCGAGCGGATGGAGACACACGTGTTTCCGACCCCCGGCCCCGACCGCCGCGACAGTTTTTTCGCGGTGACGGTGCCGCCGAGTGAGCGGCCGGCGAGGCTCTACGTGGGCGTGGCCGCTCAGGGACGCAGCCAAAAGGTCGTCTTCCTGCGGACCATGCTCGCCCTCGCGGCTGCCGCGGAGCGACTCTGGGAGGAGAACGGCGGCGCGAAGAACGCCGCCAACCCCGTCGATCCCTACATGACGTCGCTCGGCTACTTCAATAGCCTCCGGGAGCTGGGCGGCAGCCGGCGGATCGTCGAGGACGAAGTCTGCACGCGGCTCGAACAGTATGGCGAGCGGCGGCGGCGGGAGCCCATAGACACCCTCTTCGCCCGCCGCTCCATCCAGCGGGACGTGCTCGAACTCACCTCGCGGGTGAGCACGGGGCAGGTGGCCAATACCAAGAGCCGCTTGGCCAAGCCGTTTGCCGATGCCGACCGAGTGGACACGGCGCTGGCCACCAACATGATTTCTGTCGGCCTCGACATCACACGGCTGGGCCTGATGATGGTGCTCGGCCAGCCCAAGACGAGCGCCGAATACATCCAGGCCACGAGCCGCGTTGGCCGCGACCCGCGGCGGCCTGGCCTCGTGGTCACGATCTTCAACATCCATAAGCCCCGCGACCGCTCGCACTACGAACGGTTTGGCAGCTACCACGCGTCGTTCTACCGCTCTGTCGAGGCGACGAGTGTGACGCCGTTTTCGCCCCGGGCCCTCGACCGGGCTCTCGTGGGCACGCTCGTGGCCCTCGTGCGGCATTCCCAACCGCGGCTCACACCGCCCCGCGGTGCCGAACTTATCCCTGAGTTTCGTAACGCGCTTTCCGACATCGCCAATCGGCTCGCCGAGCGGGCCCGGGCCCATGCCTGGCCTCCGTCGGCCGACGCCGGACAGGCGATCCACGACCACGTGCTCCACCGCTGCACGAGCCTGCTCGACGACTGGGTCAACATCGTCGAGGAACTCCGGCAATCGAGCACCCACCTCGAATACCAGAAGGAACAGGGGGGCGGGGCACGGCTGCTGTTCAGCTTCCTCGACCCTGAACTCAAGGACGTGGGCCGGGTTCGTGGCCGATTCAAGGCAAATCGCTCGATGCGGGACGTCGAGCCGAGCGTAGTCCTCAACATGCGCAGGCTGTAAGCGACCGACTCTATGGCCCAACCGCAACTCCGCCGCAGCCAGCTTGTGACCACGTTCGGCCCGGGCTGCATGATCGACCTGCCTGAGAACTCCGTGATCGTCGCCGGCCTCGACCACTGGCGCTACGACACCACGCGGATCCCGGTGATTGAGGAACCCAGACTCGTGGAAAAGCTGCGGGCTTTTCTCGACCGGGAGACGGTCACGCTCCGGACACCGCCCCCAGCCCCCGAGCATCCGACCGAACCCCGCACCGACGTGACCGTGTGGGAGTTTCCCAACTGGTTCATCGTGCAGGAACTCGAACAAGGCAAGAGCCGCTACCGACGCCGTCGGCTTGTATTCGCAGCGACGCTTGAGAATGGGCGGTATCGAGATGCCGCATCGAAAAAGCAACTCTCAGTCGTTCCGGTGCGGTTTGTAAGAGCCTGCCCCCGTGGGCACGTGGCCGACCTTGACTGGAAGGGTTTTGTTCACGGCGGCCGTACCGACTGCATGCGGCAGCTCTGGATCGAGGAACGGGGCACCAGCGGCGACCTCGCGCAGGTCTGGGTGATGTGCGACTGCGGCGCCCAGCGGTCGATGGCCGAAGGCGCCGGAGTAAAGGCACTCGGATTCTGTAACGGCGGACGGCCGTGGCTTGGCGCGAATCAGCTTGAGAAATGCGACCTTCCCAGTCGGCTGCTGATCCGCAGCGCGAGCAACGCCTATTTTCCGCAGCTCTTGAGCGTGATCTCGATTCCCGACACGCGCAAGCCGGTCGATGACGCGGTCAAAGCCCTGTGGGCCGATTTTCTTTCGGATGTCGATTCGATCGAGGAACTGGAAAAGGTTCGTCGCAAGCCGACGCCCGCCGAGCGGCTTCAAGACCATGCCAACACCGATGTGATGGCCGCGATCGAACGGCAGCGGGGCGGCGCGGCGGCCTCCCGCAAGGTGAAAGACGTGGAGTTTGCGGCTCTCACCGAAGCCGCTGATGAGATGGGGGCCGATGTCCCTGAAGGCGACTTTTTCGCGCGACGAATGCCGTCGGCACTCTGGCAGGCGCCTTGGATGAAGGCCATTAAAAACATCGTTCTCGTCCATCGGCTGCGCGAGGTCGTCGCCCTCGCGGGATTCACGCGGTGCGAACCGCAGGGGCCGGACATCCAGGGCGAGCTCTCCGTGGACGCCAAGCGGGCGGCCCTCGCCGTCGATCAGACCTGGGTGCCGGCGATCGAGAACCGCGGCGAAGGGATATTCCTCGAGTTCGATTCCACCGCCATCCGGGCCTGGGCAGAACAGCCTGAGACAATCGCCCGTGCCCGCGTGCTGGAGGCTGGCTTTAAGGGCTGGCAAGAGGAGAAGAAGTCAAAAATCGAATTCCCAAACGTCATCTACTACATGCTTCACTCGTTCAGCCACCTCCTGATGACGGCGATCTCGCTCGAATGCGGCTACCCTTCAAGCTCGATCCGCGAACGCATCTTCTGCATGCCCGACGACGGCAACTTTGGCATCCTTATCTACACGGGATCCTCCGACGCCGAAGGCACGCTCGGTGGCCTTGTCGCAGCCGGCCGAGCGATCTCCCGCCACGTCCGCCGCGCCCTCGAGTATGGCGCGCTCTGCTCGAGTGATCCGGTCTGTGCCTATCACCGACCGGTGGAGCACGACCACCAGCCGCTCCACGGCGCCGCCTGCCACGGCTGCCTGCTCGTCGCCGAGACATCCTGCGAGCAGCACAACGACTACCTCGACCGAGCTCTCGTCGTGCCGACGGTCGAGGGCCTCGGGGTTGAGTTCTTCAAGGGAATCGTCTGATGGGCGACGCCTCCTCGGCCACGCGGCTCGAACCGCTTCTGCGGCTGCCTGTCGGGGCCCTCAAGTCGCTCGCGGCCTCGCTCGCGGACGGTCTGCTCTCGGAGGACATCACGCTCCACGGCGTGGAGCAGGCGGCCGGCACCGATGCACCGGCAGTGACCGCGTTACTCCGCGACCTCCTCGCCGATGGTTTTACGTCACGGCACCTGGCGACGGTCGTGACCGGCATTGCCGCCGCAGCCGAGCGCACACCCAAACCCACGAGTCTTTTTGATCTGGTTCTCTCTGGGCCGGACCTGCCCGGTGTTCCCACCGCCGATACCGCCGCCGTGATGCGAACGCTCGTCGCGCAGGCGTCCCGTGAGGTGATCCTCGTGGGCTATGCGGTGTACGACGGCAAAAAACTCTTTGAACCGCTGGCGAGAAGGATGGAAGAAGTCCCAGACCTGGCCGTCACCTTCTGCCTCGACATCCAAAGGGCATGGAACGATCCCACGCCCGCTGCCGACCTGGTCACCCGATTCGCCCGCGACTTCCGCACAAAGCACTGGCCGTGGCCCATACTCCCGGCGCTCTACTACGACCCCCGGTCGCTCGAAGTCGGCGACGTCCGCGCGAGCCTCCACGCCAAGTGCGTGATCATCGACCGCTCCCGAGCCCTCGTCACGAGTGCCAACTTCACCGACGCCGCCCAGCGGAAAAACGTTGAGGTGGGCGTCGACATCCGCTACCCGCCCGCGGCAGCCCGTCTCGCCGACTACTTTCTCGGACTCTGCTCCAGCGGAGCATTCGCTCGCTGCAAGCTGGAAGACACGACGTCCTCCGTTTGAACCAAGTCGGGGCGACACCCGACAGGCTGATTATAACCGGGGCCCCTTCGATATCGCCACGCTCGCAATCTTTCCCGAATACATCGAATTCGATGGCGAGGAAGTGCTGCGGCTGGTGGTCGAAGGATCCGCCGGAAGGACGGTCAAGTGACGGCCCAAAACGGCCGCCACGGGACCGCCTCCCGGCCCGTGTCTCCCGAGGTTGGCGAACCAACAGTTCGCCCCGCGGGACTCACCCATCATGGACATCACCTCCAACGCCGGCGGAGCCGGCTCATTTTCGTTTGACGATTCTTCCTCCCCTGAGGTGGACCCCATTCTTTGGACAGTCGGGGGCCCTATATAAGGTGTAGCGTCA
>JBBDNW010000041.1:0-1301 GCA_040877375.1 Pirellulales bacterium
TCGCGGAACTGCTCGGTGACGCTCCCGGTGCGGCTGTCGCGGCTCGGCACCACGCACCGGCGGCACGCGTTCGTGGCCTGAAACCGGACCTCGCCGATCGAGAAGGCACGGGGCTCCGGCGGCGGGAGGTCGGCGTAGGGGTCGGCGGGCAGGTCGGGCGGCAGGTCAAGAAGCGACGGCTGCACCTCGGGCCGCGCCGGGCTCGCGAGCGTGTCTTCCCAGAAGGCGTCGCAATCGCCGACCTCCAGATTCGCCCGGAACCGCCGCCGGGCCTCCGCGAGGTTGAAGCCAAACCAGCGGGCGACCTCTGTAAGGCTCGCCGTCGAGATGAGCGTCGGCCCCGGAGCATCACGGTCGTCGGGAAAACCGCCGTCGGCCCTTTCCACCAGCAGCAGGCCACCAGCCGCCTGCTCCTGGAGCACGCCTCTGGAGAGCGCCTCGGCCAGCCAGCCACACGGGCCGTCGGGGCCGGGCACGAGCGGAAACGTGGCGGCCGCAAGGCTCGCGAGCCGCTCGACGCCGGGGATCGCCCGAGCCCGAATCGCGAGCGGGTCGATTGCAAGGGTGACCAGCCGAGCGTCGAGTTCAAACTCGGCCCGGATCGCGTGGAAGAGGGGCGACCGCTTCGCGTTGAGCACGCGGCCTTCCATGTCGGTGAGCTGCCAGCGGCGATCGTGCTCGAGCGCCCCAGAGGGCAGCACGCGGGCCGTAGCGACATCAATGCCGTCGAGGCTCTTCACCGGATGGATCGTGATCCGATCGAGCGTGGGCATGATCACACGTCCAAAAACGCCTGCCAATCGAGGCCCAATTGCCGAACGACAGCACGAAGCGTGCCCGGCTTGAGATCCTTGCCGCTCCGATCCGGAATCACAGTGGCGAGATTGTTCGAGGGATTCAGCCACTTCCGATGCGAACCGCCAGAGCGACGAGGCACTTCGCGGCAGCCGAGCGAAGCCAGTTTTGCGGCGGCGTCGCGGTATCTCACGGAGTAGTCACCAGCGCCTCAAACCACACCGGGCCTGACGCTGCGGACACAACTGCGCTATGCGGAAGCGGTCTGCCAAGTTCCTCATACAATTCGATCACCGCTGCCAGCGCATCCTGGACGTTCGCCACTGCCTCATCCGCGGTATCGCCTTCCGTATGAAGCTCCGGAAGCAGCGGGCTGGAAACGGTATAGCCGCCCTCGGGTTGCGGGGAGAGCACGAGAGGGATTTTGAGGTTCATGCGAATCGTCTCTCCAAAGCCAGATTTGACTGAAGTATAGCGTTTTGATGAGTGCTGCAGGGAATGGGGGC
>JBBDNW010000042.1:0-6705 GCA_040877375.1 Pirellulales bacterium
GCCGCTTGCCGTCGAGTATCCCTTTTGGAACGAGCGATTGCCCGAGGTGGTCGTGGCCTTCGGCCCAGCGCTACGGATTGCCGATGCATCCGAGCGTTCGGCAGACGAATGGAACATGATCCTGGCCCGAGAACTCGAAGCGGTGCAGGACAGGCTGGCTGAAGGGGCCCAGAGCCGCGATCCGCAGCGGTTCACGACGCTGCTCACCGGCCGTGTGGGCGTGGGGTTTTTCTACGACGCGTTTCGCCGCCTGAAAGCCTGGTTGCGGGGTGAGCGGTTCGACGCGTCGCACGACGACCACGGCACGGGAGCGGTTGCATGAGCGTGGGCTGGATCGGGCTGCTCGCCATCGTGGGGCTCGCGCTCGCAGCCTTGCCCGCGGGTCTGACGATCGCGAACCTCCGGGCGTTTCGGCCAGCGCCGCCACTCCCGCCGCAGGGCGACCGCGTGCCGGGGGTGTCGGTGCTCGTGCCGGCACGGAACGAGGCCGCCGCGATCGGCCGGCTCTGCCGAGACGTGCTTGCCAGCGAAGGCGTCGATCTCGAACTCGTGATCCTCGACGACGACAGCCGCGATGCCACGGCGGAGATCGTCATGGGCATCGCGGCAGTCGACCCGCGGGTGCGCCTCATTCACGGGAGAGCCCTGCCGTCCGGCTGGTGCGGCAAGCAGCACGCATGCTGGCAGCTCGCCCAAGCCGCGCGACACGACGCCTGGGTGTTCCTCGATGTCGATGTCTCGCCGTCACCCGCCGCGATCGCCCGGGCAGTGGCGTTTCTCGATGCGTCGGGGGGGGCACTCGTGAGCGGATTTCCGCGGCAGGTTACGACGTCGTTTCTCGACTGGCTGCTCCTGCCGCTCATCCACTTCATCCTGCTTGGCTTCCTGCCGCTCGCGCGGAGCCGGCAGGACAACGCCCTCGGCATGGCGGCCGGCTGCGGCCAGTTCTTCGTGACGCGGTGGAGCGGCTACGAAAGGGCAGGGGGGCACGAGGCGATCCGAGCCTCGCTCCACGATGGCGTGAAACTACCGCGGGCCTATCGTCGCGCCGGCCTCCGCACCGACATCTTCGATGCCACCGACATCGCCTCGTGTCGGATGTACGAACGAACCGTGGATGTGTGGCGCGGCCTGTCGAAAAATGCGACCGAGGGCATCGGCAGTCCGGCCACGATCGTGCCGTTTACGATCCTGTTGGCCGGCGGCCAGATTCTCCCCGTCGTGCTCGTGGCATGGGGCCTCGCCACCGGCTGGCACGGCTGGCCGCGCTGGGCGATCCCCGTCGCGGTCGCGGCGGCAGTGCTGGCCTACGTGCCCCGGTTTCTCGAAGCGGCGTGGTTCCGGCAGAGCTTCACCAGCGCAGTCGCCCATCCGTGTGGGGTCGCGGTGTTCCTTGCGATCCAGTGGATCGCACTGGCCAGAAAAGTCTTCGGGTTCAAGACGAGTTGGCGTGGCCGCAGTCTCCCGGCCCAGTGATCGCGGCCCACCAACTAAGGCGAGCTCGTGCAGGCCCACGACGAACGCGACATGGTTCAGGCGTCGCCCGATGAGCTCCCCGCGATCGACATCGACTCGCTTTGAGAGCCACCGCAAACTAGCCGGCTGATCCCCGGATGAGGAGAAGGTCTGCGTTGAACGTGGAAAACCCGCGCTCGGGAGGGTGCGAAGCGGACCGACTGCGCCCCGACCGGAAAACGCGTGCGGAAGTGCCGTTGGCCGCCCGATCCTTTCTGCCAACGGCTGGTGGGAGCCAGCAGACGTCCTACCGCTGGGAAACGAAGTTCGGCGGGATGGATCCGAAGATGGCGAGCCGTTTCAGGAGTTCCAGATGGAGTTGTTCCTGAGCCTGCCTGAGGCTGGTGTGGTCCTTGACCAGTGACGGGTAGACTTCCACCACAGGTGGCCGCACGGCGGTCTCAAGTGGTTGACCACGGCAACGTACGTTGTCGGGCTAAACGATACGGCCTCCGGGGAGGTCCCGGGGGCGTCGCGTGGTGTGTCTCCAACGCTCTCATGAGCACTGGTGCAAAAACTGGGGAGAGTCACGTCACCGCTCAACACCTTCCGTGAACAGGATGAAACAAAAATCAAAAGAAGATTCGATCAAGGGTGCTTTCATGGCCGCCATCGTGTTGAAAGATTCATGTCTCCAGGCGAAATGATGGGGGGCCACACGCATGGGATTGGCTGGGGCGAGAGGAACTATCATCCCGGTAAGAAAGCCGGTGGAACCACCGATTACGGCGACTACAACATCGTCATTTTAGAACACTTGGCGGCCACCGCTCAGCCGCCCAGACCGCTGAGTGTCGCGGCACTGATCCCCCACTGGATGCATCGTCTGGAAAACGGCTGGGGATCATGGATCTGCACGATGACCCAGGAGACCTATGCACAAGTCAAGCAGGGAGTCCCGATTGAGCAACTAGGTGGCATCTCCAATGCGATGGCGATTCGGCATGTCGCCGCACACGCCTGCTACGAAGCGGAAGAAGAAGTCGTAGCTGCGGCCCGTACATCAATGTTTACGCATCGAGATCCTCATGCGCTGGGAGGAGAGGAATTCTTTGCCCGCGTGACCCATCGTGTAATCAATGGCGGGACACCAGAAGATGCGATCGAAGCTGTCGCCCGACTCATGGGCGGTTTTTTTCAGACAAAAGTCACTCAGGCCATCGCCAAGTGGAAGGAAGCAACTCATCCGGATGAACCGCTTTCGAGCGAGCCGTTTGCGGATGACTTAGCGCTTACATCGATGGCGCGGCTCTGGGATGTCGGCCGATCCGAGCCCATTAAAGTTGGGAAAGCCAGTCCGACAGAGGGCACGCTCCCAGGGGCTGTCTACTTCATTCTCAAATACGCCAACCAGCAAGATGGTCTCAAACACGCAACCCTCTGTGCCAATGCTAGGTGAGCCGACCAGTACTGCTTCCCCTCCGCGTCAGGCGACTGGATTTTCAAGACGGAGATTCGGAAAGCGACTGAAGTCCGCGTCGGCGGAGACCACCGCCAAGCCGTGCTCCAAAGCCAGCGTTGCCAGGTGGGCGTCGGGCACATGCTCCGCCCGCAGCCCTGTCGCACTGAGCAAACTTCCCAAGATTGCCCCGTGGCGAGGTGTGGGGCTCGGCACCCAGACCGCCTCGCAGCCCAGCCAATCGTTTACTTGCCGCCACGCCGTGGCCACGCTCACGGGCCGTTCGAAGAGCCGCTCATTGCTGGTAAGCCGCACGAAAGCCAGGAGGCTCGGCCATGGCAGACCGAGAGGAACGGGCTCGCTCAGTCGCTCATCCAGCCAGGCCCGCGCCCGCTCGTGTTGCGGGAACGACGTCGTGAACGCGTACACGAGGATGTTCGCGTCGACGAGCCTCATCGATACCCCTCGCCCTCGGCTGCCGCAAGCGCGGAGGCGACGTCATCCAGATTCGGCAGGCGACATCGCCCCAGATCGACCGGCCGCGTGCGATACGGGGAAGGCGGGCGGGGCTCCTGCATTGCGACGAGCCCCCGCCGCAAGGCCTCGTTCACAAGTTCCTTGAGCGGCTTGTCGAGAGCGTGCCGCAACTGCTCAATCCGCGCAGCGACATCGTCGTCGAGAGAAAGCGTGGTCCTCATGCATCAAAGCATAAGTGACATGATGTCTTGATGTCAACTTCCCTTTTGTGGTCAAAAGCTGCCGGCCACACGGAGAACAGAAGTTCCGGCAGGACACACATCCCGTCGGACAAAACCTTTTCACTCTTGGAACTGATGAATACCCATTGCTGATAACAAGTCACCACCAACTTCTTGCGAAATACGAGCGCGCTCGTCTCCCCGAGCAGACGCCACCAACGCCGAGCCGTTCGAGTGGGAAGCCGTCAGCGATCACCGCAGGCGTGGATGTGTGTCGCCTTCGGTAGGAACCAGCTCGCCTTCTCCTCGACCACAAGTCTGGCTGATGCCGTAGGGAGCTTGCGGCAGACCACGCCGAGAATAGCGCGGAAGATCCGCTCTTCGGGATAGACGCCCGCGTTGAACTGCTGCATCGACCAGGCGTTGGGATCGAACACGGCCCACTCACCCTGGATCGCGACATGGACCGCCATCTCTGCTGGCAGAGTCGCGGCCTCGTCTGCGTACATGAGTACCTGGGCCCGGTTCACGTTGCCGGAGTAGATGTTGAACGAGATCGCCGAATCCCAGCGATTGACATTATTGAGCACAGGAAGGACGCCGAGGAACACGACAACGGCCGCCTGCACTAGGTTCCGCGCTCGCGCCCCATCAAACATCACCGTCATCCGGAAGGGCGGGGCGGCGTAAAAGAGCAGCACCAAGAGCACCGCCATCGTCTGACCCCAGATCCAGGCACTGTCGTTCCAGTTGCCGCGCAGCGGACCGATGCAGATAAGAATCAGCGCGTGCATCGCGAGGCCCTCGTACATCGCCACGGCCTGAAATCGCTTGGTGAGCAGACCCAGCCCGAAGAGCACTTCGAAGCCTGCCGCCATCGCCGCGATGACTGGCAGCCCAGGGATCGGCACCGGCACGAGGTCGGTCAGCGGTTTGAGGAACCACGGAAACTCCGCGCAGAAGAAATGCGGCGTGAGCTTCTGAACGCCGCCCCAGAAGTAGGCCATGGCCACCGCGAACCGCATGCCCGCAAGCGTCCGGCCGGCCGCGGGCTCGCCGCCTTCGCGGCCGTGGCTGGAGAGAAGCAGGAGCAGGAAGAAGAAAAGATAGAATGAGGGCCAAAGCCGGCTCTGGTCTTGGAGAAAGAGAACGGCGACGACCGCAACGATTGCACCGGCGAGCGGCCGCGAGAGCGGGCGGAAGGCGAGGGCGATCAACAGGACGACGAGCAGGACGAGCACGGCGACATCGAGCGGCCAGGGGAAACGCGGCACCAGCCCAAGCGCGGGAACGAGGGGGTAGAGCCGGGTCGAGATCCAGAGCCGCCACGAGAAGCCCAGGCAGAGCAGCATCGCAAGCGCGAGTGTACGAGCCACGGTCGCCAGCCGCTTTTCTTCGCTCATGCACACGCTCGCGAGCACACTCGTCACGGCGTGGACTCGGCACTGGCTCGTCGGGGCGTGGACTCGGCACTGGCTCGTCGGGGCACCGACTCGTCGCGTGCCAGTTCGATGCAGACGAGCCGGTCGGCCCCGCGCACGTAGAGCAGCCCGTGAGACAGCATCGGCGCCGCCCAAGCGGGATACTTCAGCATCCGCGGCCGCGCGCCGTCCACCGCCGGCCCCTCGTCGAAGAGCGGAATCTCACCGACCTGTTCGAACTTTTCGGGATTCGCGCGGAACACCATGAGATCACCACACTCGGCCAGGCAGAAGAAATGGCCATCTGCAAAGAGCAGGCTCGTGCGGGGGAGTCCCCGCTCCGACCAAGCCACCCGGCCGGTCTTCCACTCGACGCACCGTAGTTCGGCGTTGTCGACGTGACGGCCGCTGCACGCGTAGACAAAGCCCTCGTGATGGATGGGTGTGCTCCAGTGAGCCTGGAGGTTTTTTTGCCGCTGCTTCACGTCATCCTTCCAGACGACGTCACAGCCTCCAGGCCGCACCTTCAGGATCGCCGCTCCGGGGCCGTACGTCTCGCTCACGAGCACCTCGTCGCCCACGACCACCGGGTTGGCGGCATTGGCGCTCTCGCGGATCGTGGCCCGCCACGGAAAGTGAAAATCCTGCGTGCCCGCGCCGGGATCGAAGGCTACGAGGCCACCACGGGCGAATACAAAACCCCAGCGGCGGCCCGCGATCGTGGCCATCACGGGGCTCGAGTAGCTGGCGAGCTCGTCGCTGAACCGATAGCGAACAGCGCCGGAGCGCTTGTCGAACGCGACGACGCCGGAGCCGTTGCCACGGACGCGGTCAAACTGCCCTGGCGGAACGTCTCGGCACTCGAGCGGCGAGCCGCCGACGGTGGCGATGAGCAGGTCGCCTTCTATGATCGGCGTGCTGCCGACCCCAAAAAAATTCTTCACGACACCGAACTGCTCGACCGTATCGACCTTCCAGGCGACGGAGCCGTCGGCCACGTTCAGGCAGTGGAGCATTCCCTCGGCGCCGAGGATCCAGACGCGGTCGTCATCGACGACCGGGCAACACCGTGGGCCGCGGCTGTAGCCGTAGGTGTCCTCGTAGTGGGTCGGGTATTCGAACTTCCAGAGCAGCTCTCCCGCTTCGGCGCTCAGGCATTCGAGGCGGTTTACGTTGTCGTGCAGCGCGAAGAAAAAGAGCCGGCCGCGAGCGACCGACGGCATGGCATATCCGTCACCGATTGGCCGCTGCCAGAGGATCCGGGTGCCGCGCAGACCACGGTGGGTAAAGAAGCCCACCTCGGGGCTCTTGCCGTCGCCGGTGGGCCCGAGGAATGCCGGCCAATCAGCGCCCGTCCGTCTCTTCCCGAGGTCCGGCACCTCGGCCGCATCCGTGGGGCACACGCAGAGAAGGCACAGTGTCGTGAGGAGCAGCCGCACGGTCGGTGAAATCCAGATCCGTGACTGCATGACGATTGACGTGTGAATAACGATGCTGGGTGCGTGAATGGTCGGATTCTGAGGGTAGCCGATCTGGCCCGAGTCTGTCTTGCGCGCGCGTTCTGCCCACGAACCTTCGTTCGACTTTTGCAGTTTACGCGGCCAAGTTTACCGCTGGTTCCACGATGCGCATGAGTTTTCGTGGCCCTAGGGTGTGACGCGGGATCGCCAAA
>JBBDNW010000043.1:0-6681 GCA_040877375.1 Pirellulales bacterium
GGTTCACCGGCGGTGACATGCTCGCCGCCGGGGGATTTTGCTACGGGATGCTCGCTTGGCCGACGGAGCGCTGCTCGTGAGTCGCAAAGATTCCCCGGCGTCTGCGCGTGCCTCCGACCGGCTCCTCACGATCGGGAATCGTTTCGATCATCCGGTACGTGTGCCTCCCGTCAGGAAGCCCCAAGCGCCAGCGCGGGGAATACGCCCGCCACTCCACCCCGCTCCGCATGGCCGATGAGGTCACCACCCGGCTTCCCGTCGCTCGCGCTTCGGGCTTCTTGAGGGCACTGCCTCCCCGTCAGGAAGCCCCACGCGCGAGCGCGGGGAATACGCCCGCCTATGCTTGAGCGAGTTTGCGAAGTGCGGCGAGGTTGCCGCGGTCGATGGCCGGGGAGGATTTGCCGTCGGGGCCCTCCTTCGGCGTCTCGAGAATCCACGGAATGCCAGCGAGCTTCGGATGATTGACGAGCAGCCGGAAGGACTCGCGGCCGATCTTTCCTTTTCCGATCCCCTCGTGGCGATCGACGCGGGAGCCGAGCTCCCGCTTGGAGTCGTTGGCATGGATTGCCTTGAGCCGCTTGAGGCCGATATGGCGGTCGAACTGACGCAGTGTGTCGTCGAGGGCGTTGGCCGGCGCGAGCGGATAGCCGGCTGCGAACACATGGCAGGTGTCGAGGCACACGCCCACCCGCTTCCGGAGGCCAGGAGTCGCATCGATCGTGTCGAGCATCGCGCCGATTTCCTCGAACGCTGCGCCGAGGCAGGATCCCTGCCCGGCCGTCGTCTCGATGAGGATGCCGGCCGCGAGGCCCGTGGTCTTCGTGAGCGCTTCCGCGATGCCGGCGGCCGCGCGGGCCACCGCCTTGTCGAGTGATTGCTCGCCTGCAGCGCCGGGATGGGCGACCACCCAGGGAATGCCGAGGAGGTCGGCCCGCCGCACTTCCTCCACGAGTCCGGCGATCGATTTTTTTCGGAGTGCCGGATCGGCCGACGCGGGATTGATGAGGTAGGAGTCATGGGCCACCACGAGCTTCAGGCCCGCTGCACGCACCGCCTCGCGGAAGGCCGCGGCGGCGTCTGCGTCGATCGGCGACACCGCCCACTGGTTGATGTTGCGGGTGAAAATCTGGAGGCACTCGCAGCCGGTCTCGACAGCCCGCTCGACCGCTCGGTGGAAGCCGCCGGCGATCGAGTGGTGGGCCCCGAGCACCAGGGATGGGGTGGGGCGTCGCCTGCCGGCCATGGGTCGTCCTCGTGATGGGGCTGGACAGCGTAAGGCCACGGCGGCGGAAAGCACCCGCTGTCGAGTCTGGAAAAGCCTTGAATAGGAGCCCACCGTTTTACCGATCGGCCGCCGGCTCCTACACTAGTCTCAGCCGTCCGACGTAAAGCTGACGATGTGGCGCGCCACTTCAGTCGGAAGCGTTCTTGTGCGGTTGCCCGAAGTCGCCGCGGAGTTTATGAGATGGGCTATTTCTTCGTTCATGCCGTCATCACGGTCGCGATCGCCGCGGTCGCGGCGCTGGCTGCGTTCGTGGCCATGCGGCCCCTGCGAGCCGCGCGGCAGGCCGAGCGGCTTGCCCGCGCCCAGCGCGACTTCCATCGCCAGCGGGAGCCGCTCGAGGCCAAGTTTATTGAGTGGGCCGCCGCGAGCGGCAAGCCTCGGGGTTTGCGCTGGGTCGATGTCGAGTTTGACGACGACGTGCTCTATGCCCGCGATCGCCGCAGCCGGCGGCTCAAGGCGCTGGTGGCGATCGAAGTGAGTTTCGAGGCCGTGGAGGGAGGAGGCATGGAGGAAGTCGAGGCGGTGTCGCGGGTAAGGGCTGCGACCGCCGAGTTCATCCACGACGGCGATCGGTGGGCGACAGAGGGCCGGGTGTATTTCAATCTCGCGCCGGCGGCCGCCGTGAAGTATCTCTCCAGCGACTTGGAGTTGGTCGCCGAGGAGCATGCCGCAGCCCGGACGTGACGCGTGCACCTGCTCGGGGGCGGCCTGCGCAGTCCCGTGAAGAGGGGTGGCGTGCGGAGAGTGGGGCAGGTATCGCGGGGGTGCATTCACTTGCACCGGTGGCGGGCCGCGTAAGCAGGCCACGACTTTAACGGTCGTGGCGACCGCCCCGCGGGCCCGCGGCTACGGCGACGATATCCATGACAGGGCGGACGGTTCGCCTCAGGCCGAGACACGTGGGGGGCGACGTGCATGACGTGGCCTATGGGCAGCGGTCAGCAGGGGCGTGAACCCAGACGAAGACGCATGCGCTGGTGGCTCGTTGCACTCGTGATAGCCGTCGCTGGCTTCGCGATCGCAGAGGCACGTAGCCACACTCCCGGTAGCCAGTCAGGCAGTCAGCCGCTCGTGCCGGCGGAGTCGCCCCTCCCCATCGCCCAAGGGCATCTCCGCAAGTCGAGGGAATACCTGAAGGCGTCGTGCGAGATGCTGAAGAAAGGGGATCGCCACGCGGTCGACGGCTACTATGTCGCCTGCGAGGAGGCTTGGGACGCCGCCTGGACGTGCCCGGAGTCGCGCGACACCCTGATCGACGCGGCCGATCTCTATGCCGATGCCCTGGCGGGCTTGCTCGAATCGGCCCGTCTCCACGGCCGGCTCGATGCGGGTGGGCTCTGGATCGGCCCGCGTTGCAAGCCGATCTTCGTGCCGTACCGGCCACAGGCGTTGCCGATCGACGCGATGGCCATCGCATCGATCGAGCCGCAGGGGCAGGCCGACGACAAGCGGCTCTCCCGGCGTCACCTTCGCGACGGCTTCGGCCTGCCGGTGGTCGTGCGGGTGGCGAACGACTCGACGACGGAGGAGACCCAGCGATTTGCCGCGCCGCGGCAGTCGCTCGCCGCCACCGCCGTGCTCCGGTTCGCGGTGCCTGGCAACGAGAACTTTTTTGAAAAGTTCAGCGGTCCCGTGGCCCGTGACCATGCGCCGGCCGTGCTCGACCTCGCCAATCCCGTCGAGATCGCGGCGGTCCGCATCGGACCCGCCAAGCCCCATCTCGCTGCCGACCTATCGGCGCCGCTTTTGGACGTGCTCGATGGCACGCCGAGTTCGAGCATCGTCGGCTTTTTGCAGCCGTTCGGCAGTGGCGCCACGCGGCCCCATCTCGAGATGCTCGAGCCGCACCAGCCGGGGCGGATTCCCGTGGTCTTCATTCATGGGCTCGCCAGCGACGAAGGCACGTGGTTCGACATGATCAACGAACTGCGGGCCTGGCCGGAGTTCCACCGGCGGTTCGAGCCGTGGGTCTTCCACTATCCGACGGGCGCCGCGTTTCTCCAGTCGTCGGCGATGCTCCGACGGCAGCTGACGGCCGCCGTTCGCCAGTGCGACCCCGAGGGAAGCGACCCGGCGATGCAGAACCTCGTGCTCGTCGGACACAGCATGGGCGGACTGCACGCAAAGCTGCAGGTGGTCGAGCCCGAAGACCGCCTCTGGAATGCGGTCGCAAAGGTGCCCTTCGAGCAGGTCCGTCTGCCCGACGCCATGCGACGCTTCGTGAAGCCCGCCTATTTCTTTACCCCGGTGCCATTCGTGAACCGCATCGTTTGCATCGCCACTCCCCACAAGGGATCGATTCTCGCGTCGCTGGGCGTGGGCCGGCTGGCATCTCTCAGCGTCCGAGCGCCCCCCGAAAACCAGCGGATCCACGACGTGGCAGTCCAGTTGAATCCCGGCATCTTTCGTGAGGAGTACGAGCGACGGACGCCCACGAGCATCGACCTGCTCGAGCCCGACTCGCAGATGCTGGCCGCGATCCGCAGCCTCCGACCACCGTGCTGGGTGACCGTGCACAGCGTCGTCGGCGACGCCCATCAGTCGTTGCTCGGGGGCCGCGACGACTGCGTCGTGTCTGTGGCGAGCGCCCACACCGACGGAGCCGTGAGCGAGATCGCGGTGCCGGCGAGCCATACGAAGATCCACCACCATCCGCTCACGATCGCGGAGGTGCGGCGTATCCTGATCCAACATCTCCGCGAAACCGGCCTCGATCGGCCGCAGCCTCTAGGCCCGGCTGCCTCACCCTGAGCGCATCCATATTACGTGGAGCGCCGGCTCGGGGGCGTCAAAAGTCTTGTCGCCGGGGTGAGGATACGCCCAAGGCTCCTCAGAGCGTTCGCCGACCAACTTGCTCCCGTCAGGAAGCCCCAATCGCGAGCGCGGGGAATACGCTCTCCAGCAAGCGGACGCGCCCCGCGGCCGCAGACTCTTCACCGCGGCTTCGATTCCAGCTGCAAGTCGATCGTGTTATCGCCGGGGGCGACGGACGCGGAGAGGGTGCTCTTGGCAT
Organism: Pirellulales bacterium; assembly: GCA_040877375.1. Classification (GTDB taxonomy): domain Bacteria; phylum Planctomycetota; class Planctomycetia; order Pirellulales; family UBA1268; genus QWPN01. The sequence goes on from JBBDNW010000043.1 coordinate 4,299, forward strand.
GGTAGCGGGGAGGCAGGCTCTCCTTCTTGCCATTCTCCGCACTGGCCGTCGTGATCCGGACCACATGAGGGCCGAGATTGGCCCCGCCGATGTCACGGAGGTAGTTGAGAATGTAGCGGCCATCGGAGTTGGTGGTGGCCCGCGATGTCCGGCCCTCTCCCGCCGGCGTGAAGAGCACGAGGGCGTTCGCCAGCGGCGTGCCGTCGAGCGACACGGTACCGCTCACGCTGCCCAGTGTCGGGTTATCCGATTTCCCGCACCCGCTGGCCGCCGTCGCTGCCAAAAGCAGCGCTCCCACCACCAGGATTCTTCTAGCCTTGGTCGTCATAGAAAAGTCCTCGTACTTCCGTCAGTTACCCGCAAGGGCGAGACTTGAGACGAAACCGTCGCTCATCGAGCCGAGCAGGGCGAACACCGAGTTGTTATCGCTGGCGTCGACAAACTCGCTGATGAACTGGACCGAGCCATCGGCCATGGCGAAGAAGCCGCCGCCGACGTGCTCACTGCCCGGGGATTCGAAGAACAGATTGTTGAGCCCGCCCGGGTTGTGGTTGGGATTCCCGGTGGCGGTCACGAAGAGGTTGGCGTTACCGCCGACGGCCCAACCGTCCTGGCTGGTTCGCTCGTCCGCGACGGTGCCGGTCGTGCCCGAGAGCGGGCGGAGCCGCTGCACTTCGCCGACGAGGATCGTGTTCGACATCCCATCTTGGATGGCCGCCGCCGTGATCGCGGCGGTGGGGCGAAAGATGCCCTCATGCCGGCCGCTCCCCGCAAACGTGAAGCCGGTGCCTGCAAAGCGATGCCGGGCATCGATCGTGTCCGCTGCCGACGATACGAACCCCTGAACACGGCCCATGCAGCCGCCGTAATCCGTCCCACCGCCCCGCCACGACGAGTCGACGAGATTGAGATGATCGTCGTTGCCGACACGGATTCCGGACCGCCGCGACGGGCAATAAAAACCGGCGATGTCAGTCTGGGCGAGGGCGGCGTTTCCGACGACGTTGGTCTCGCGGTTCCATGCCGAATAGATACTATTCTCTTCGATGTGCGGAAGGATCTCGAGCATCCAACTCGTGCCGCGCTTCTTGTCGCTGGGGGCGACGCCAGTTCGCCGCGCCTCGCCCCAGGGGTCGTAGCAATCCGCGCAGGTATCCTTGTCAGTCACATCCGCGGCCTTGGGAAACCGGCTGTTGGAGCTCTCGAACTGGAGCAGTGCCGTGGCAATCTGACGCAGATTGTTCGCGCAGCTGATGCGGCGGGCCGATTCACGGGCCGACTGCACGGCCGGGAGGAGCATGCCGATCAGGACAGCGATGATCGCGATCACGACAAGCAACTCGACGAGGCTGAAGCCGCGCCGGTGGCTGGAGGCTCTGGGGTGGGACATCTCTGTAGACCGGTCCTCGAACCCGTGGCGGGTTCTTCGGCTGGTCGACTCCGTGAAGGTGGGACATCGCGTCGGCCAAGGGCGCCAGCGGATGCAACGGAACCGGAAGTTGTTGAGGCGGGGTCGAAGGCGGCACGAACCGTAAGGTTCATCCCATGGGCATCTGGCGACACCCTCTCCGACCGGCAGAGACTACACCGCAAATGTCAGCATCAAATGAGGGAGAAATGAGATTTCCGTGAGCGTGACGCCGAATCACACCGATTTCTCGGCACTTTTCTGGGCTTGGTACGCCCCGAAACGTGAACTGCGTGTCTGCCCCGGGGGCTGACGATCGGCTGACTGCCGCTCATTACCCCACCACGACCAGGCGCATCGCCGTATTTATCGCCAGGCGAACATCAGTGCCTGCACGACCTCGTGCAACGCCCTCGCGAGCCGGGAATCGGTCCCGAGCTCCTGCCCGATGCGAATCAGCACCAGCGCCTGGATGATCCCGTTCCAGTTGAGACCGTTCATGCCGCCCTCCTTGACGACGTGGTGCCGTCCGCGGACGGCGTTCAACCTATCAAGCATTCGCCGGCAGCGGCTTGGCAGCAAGACGCCCGGCAGAAACCCTCCCGTACCGCTGAAACATGAGCTTCGGCGGGGCTATCCCCTCAGGACACTTGGCCGCGGTCATGCAGTGAACCGACGCCACCCGTATTCCCCGCGCTCGCGCTTGGGGCTTCTTGAGGAGCCGGCGGCGGGCATGTCACCGCCGGTGAACCATTGCGGCACCGCATCGAGGCCACCCGTATTCCCCGCGCTCGCGCTTGGGGCTTCTTGGCGAGATTCCAGCGAACAGGGACCCGGAAGACCGCCGCGAGCGTCCGGCGATGGGGCACGGGCAACCCCGACCCACCAAAAGAAAAGGACCCGTGGTTTGTGAACCACGGGTCCGGTAGCGGCTCTAGAAGTGTGGGTCTTTGGGGGGGGGGAACAGCCGCTGAA
>JBBDNW010000044.1:0-6673 GCA_040877375.1 Pirellulales bacterium
TCCCATTTTCAGAGCCCTACTCAAATCCCAACTTTTAGTCGTGACGAAGCACTAGGCCCGGTGTGATTCGAACACACGACCAAGGGATTATGAGTACATCCGACACGCGGATACGCATACCCCGGATGCAGGGCTTGCCGCCGCACTTGCCAGGCTCGATCGTGATCCGTGGGTGGGTTGTGACCATTATTGTCGAAGTATATCTCGGGGCTGACCAGCGAGTCATGCCCACCCACCCGGCAACCATCGACCACCGCGGCACCGTCACGCCGCTTCCCGGATAACTTCCTGATAAGCCCGCCAGACCCGCGAGTAAGCGCAGCCCCAAGCCTCGTCGTGGCTCGCGCGGTCGAACTCCGCAGGGTCGATGCCGGGTGACCGAGCCAGCCGGTCGAGCGAGTAGTTCCAGGCCAGCGCGTGCGCCCATTCGTGGCAGAGCACCTCGACGGCCTGCGGCTCGCCCATCTCGTCGTTGAGAAGGACCACGAACCGCTTATCGCGTCGAAGGCACTGGCCCAGCACCGTTTTGGGGAGCCAGGAAGCCCGAACGACGACGGGGAGGGCTGGAGGGCAGTCTCGCCGAAGGCCCGCCAAAACCGTCTGAAATTCGTGCCAGCCAGAGCTGCTCACGAAACTGCGGCGTCGGGCAGACATCGACGCAGCGTGAAGGTGGCCGGTGTTGGACAGGGCCCCGCGATGGCAGCAGAGAACGGGCACGGTGGCGGCAGGGTTGGGACTCATCCGTGCAGTGTAGCGCCGATGACACTCGCGCGCTACCTTGGAGCATATGGACACACCGCAACAACCAGCGCGAAACACCGAGGCCAGCATTCGGAAGGCCGCCGAGGCTATTGCCGAGGTGTTGCAGATGAAGCAGGCGTTCATCCGCTGCCACGATTTCCTTGCCAACAAGACGTACCGGCTCGTGGAACTCCTCGGTCGGGCGGAATCACGTGGATACCTCCTCGAAGACTCGCTCACGCTCGTGGACACGGTGTATTGGCCACAGATGATCGACTGGCAGACCAAGTTCCTGTCGATGGTCCTGAACTTCACCAAGGACCCCAGCCGCAAGACGCTCCGGCCACTGATCGAACTCTACGGCCGCGATCGGGACCGTATGAAGGTCGAGGCGAAGATTCTTGAGCGCCAACTGAAGCACCGGCTGGCCACGTTCGCACAGCCCCACGACGCCATGGTCCGGACGGTCATCACGAAGAATGTGAACGCCGGATGGAAAAGTGCAGCGCGGGGCGGTCGAAAAGTGCAGCGCTGGGGTTGAGTTGAACCTCCTCTGGGTGAGCCGGTTGCTCCAAGGGTCGGTGGGTCAGGCAGTGCCTGCGGCTCGTCGCTGCCGCCTACGAGCATTGCGGAGGCGGAAGCTCTCGCCCTTCCCCTCGAGGATATGGCAGCGGTGCGTGAGGCGATCGAGGGCGGCTCCGGTGAGCCGCTCGCTGCCGAGCACCTCGGTCCACTGCTCGAAGGGAAGGTTCGTGGTCACGATCAGACTTTGCCGCTCATAGGCCGTGCTCAGGACGTCAAAAAGCAGCTCGGCCCCTCCCTTTCCGGTCGGAACGTAGCCCGATTCGTCAAGAACGATGAGGTCGAGCTGCTTGATCTGCTTACGGAACCGGAGGAGCTGCTTCTCCTCCTTGGCCTCCATGAGCAACGTGATCAGTTCGGTCACTCGAAAGAACCGCACCTTCCGGCCCTGCCCGCACGACTGATAGGCCCGCTGGACGACGATCTGAAATCCCTCGTGGTCTTGGAGCAGGGTGGAATCGAGTTCGGCCTCGATGGTGCAGGAGGCCGACGCGCTGGAATAGCCGGGCAAGCCGACTTTCTTTGAGACGCCTGCATGGAGTTTCAACATGGGTTTGGTCCTGTTGGGTGGTGGGAAACGGGAGAGGTGGATGGCGGAAACGAATCCGTGTCCGCCATCCTCGAAAGAGTCAGGACGGCGGCGGTGATTTCGACGCCACCGTCAAATGCCCGAGATACAGATAGAAAAGCGACGAGCGTGGGTGCAGCGAGGCTTGGGCACCTCCACCACACTCCACGCCCGTCACTTGGGGTCGCTGGATTCTTCGAGCCGTCAGCAGCAGGTCACGCCGCTCGGGCCGCCTGCTTCTTACTCTTCTTCCGGGCCTTCAGTGTGCTCGTGAAGAACGGCTCCCGGCAGCCAAATCCAAGCGCGTCCGAGTCGACCATGCCCGTTTCCGGGAGGTCGACCAGCATCACGTCGAGCAGGCATTCTGGCTCAAGGCCAGCTTCATCAGGGCCGGTCAGCATGAAGCCGCGGCGCCGAATCTCGTGGGAGTCTTCACCGGTCTTTCGGGCCACGGCGTCCCCCGTGGCGCGGAACTGGGCCGACGGAAAGGAAAGCGCGGAGCGGACAGCGAGCGGGGTGGGTGGAACCAGGCGCACACGCCACGGCGGGGGCACCGGTCTAGTCCATGACGGCCTCGATCACAGCCACCCTCGAGGAGGTCAGGAACTCGCGGCTGAGATTGGGCCAGGGATCCGTCGGGCAAGGATTGGTGAAGTCGAGAAACCCGCCATTAACCGCACGATTCGCCAGACAGACAAAGCACCGAAAAGGGCGCGGCCGGAAACTCACACACTTGGATGAAAAAGCGGAGTTAACTTAAGAAAAATAGACACCAAAACGCCTTTCCCGATCGGGATACTTCTGGGCTTTTTGGGTTTAAAAACTACGCATATTTCCCGATCGGGATATTTCGTGCCATAATGGATTCGAAGACCTCGAATATTTCCCGTTCGGTAAAGAAATGCCAGTTCGCTCACTAAATCCCGAAGATGTTGGCCATATCGTCCGATCGACCCGCAAAGCCTGCCGAATGCGACAGGACGAACTCGCAGGTGCCGCCGGCGTCGGCCTTCGGTTCATCGTTGAGCTGGAGGGCGGGAAGCCCACCGTGCAACTCGGCAAAACGCTTCAGGTCTTGTTTGCACTCGGATGCTCCGTCGAGATCACCCCGCCTATCGAACCGCTGGGGGGCCGTAGGCCGTGAAGCGAGTTCTTGACGTCTGGTGGGACAACCGAATCGTCGGCCAACTGACTGAGAACCAGCATGGCGAACTCAGTTTCGTTTATGAGCCGGCATGGCTTGCAGACCCCGACACACCTCCCCTATCGGCTTCGTTCCCAAAGAGGGAGAAAGCCTTTACGAAAAGGGAGTGCCGACCTTTTTTTGCCGGCCTGCTCCCTGAAGAGAGCCCACGAGAAGCCGTCGCCCAGTTGCTCGGCGTATCCGTTGCGAATGACTTCTCACTTCTAGATCGGCTAGGCGGCGAAGTCGCTGGGGCGGTAGAGCTGCTCCCGCCTGGAACGCCGTCGTCAGTTGTGCCCTCCGAGCGACTGCCAACGCGGCTTGATGATGCGGCGTTGCTCGAGGTGTTGGACGACCTCCCGCGTCGCCCCTTTCTCACTGGCCAAGAAGGATTCCGGCTCTCACTAGCCGGCGCGCAGCCGAAGGTGCCTGTGGTTCTAGTGGACAACGCGGTTGCACTGCCGGCACCCGGACAACCCACCACACACATCCTCAAGCCCCCCATCGAACGGTTCAATGGCACGACCGAGAACGAAGCATTCGTTATGCGGCTCGCTCGCGCAGTTGGACTCAATGTCGCTAACGTTGAGCCGCGTACCGTCAGCGACAGAAAGTTTCTTCTGATCGAGCGGTATGACCGCTTCTTCGGCGCCGACGGCCACGTGTACAGAATTCACCAAGAGGATTTCTGCCAAGCACTCGGAAGGCCACCGGAGAAGAAGTACGCCTGCGACGGAGGCCCCGCTTTCGTGGACTGCTTCGACCTTCTGCGTGCGTGCTCCAAAGCGCCGGCATTGGACGTTATCGCGCTTCTCGATGCTGCGATCTTCAACGTGATCGTTGGCAATGCCGACGCCCACGGGAAGAACTTTTCGATTCTCTACCGAAGCGGTTCTCCCAGGCTCGCACCGCTATATGACCTTCTCTGCACCGCCTACTATCGAGACCTTTCGAAGTCCTTTGCGATGAAGATTGGTAAACGGGCAACACTTGGTGAACTCGACGCCCGGGGATGGGAGAGGTTCGCTGACGATGCCGGCATGACTTGGCCGTTTGTTCGGCAGAGGGTCCGGAACATTGCTGAACTCGTTGAGGCGAAGATCGAGTTCGTAGTGGCCGAGTTCGCGTCACTCAAGTTGGACCGCGCGGTTGTAGACGATCTTGCAGTCTTGATCAGGGAGCGGGCTGCGGCGTGCGAAACGACCCTGACCAAGTAGCCACCCCCGCTCCTCATTCAGCGCCTCCGACCTACTGCCATAAGGCCCCAGCACCGGCCCACCAACAGGCCCCATATCCGCCCACCAGTAGCCCTCGGCATCTGGCTCGACGTGGCTCGCCCGGGTGATCTGCAACTTCCCGAGTTCCCGCAGGTCCAGTGCCTCGTCATAGATGCACCGGACATCGCCGCCAGCATCCACGACCAAATCCATCTCGGTCGGCTCACTCATACGGCACCTCCAACACCGCCACGACGGAGAATATTCCTGCGGGGCCGATCCACGAGCATTTCTCCGACACTGGCCTGAATCTGCTCGAAGCTGGACCATCAAGTCATATCTGGGCCAACTGAAAGCAGCCCTCAACTGGGCGGTTGAACAAAAACTGCTCGCGAGGCTGCCGACCTTTCCGAAGGTGCAGCGGGTAAAGAAGGGCGGGTCGAGGCCCATGAAAGGCCGGCCGATTACGACGGAAGAGTTCGAGCGAATGCTGGACGCGGTTGAGGGCGTGGTAGGCCCGGACGATGCGGGGGACTGGATTTGGTATCTGCGTGGCTTGTGGGAGAGCGGCCTGCGGTTATCGGAGTCGCTTGACCTCCGGTGGGATGATGATGGACGCATCCAGCCTCGCTTCGCCGACGGGCGATTGCCGGTCCTCGTGATCCCCGGCGAGTTGGAGAAAGGCTTTGGTGATCGCGAGCATCCGATGGCCCCCGAGTTCGCCCGGCTCCTTGAGGAAGTGCCGAAGGAGCGTCGCAAAGGGTTCGTCTTCCGCCTCTATGGGCGGGGTCACGCAAGAACGCGTCTCTTGCCGCGGGCGGTTTCCGAGATCGTGTCAAACATCGGAAAGGCGGCGGGCGTGAAGGTCTACACGCATCCCATCACCGGCGAGGTGAAGTACCTGTCCGCTCACGATCTCCGACGCACGTTTGGCGACCGCTGGGCAGCCCGGGTGATGCCGCCGCAACTGATGGAACTCATGCGGCACCAAAACATCGAGACCACCCTCCGCTACTACGTGGGCGTGAGTGCCCAAGAGACCGCCCGGCGAATCTGGGCGGCCTTCGAGCGACACGCCCCTGCGGGGGCCGAGGAGTCGATCGCGGTTCCAAAAGGCAACAAAACGCGCAACAACGACCCCTCCGACCAGCAAAAAACAACTAGGCCCGGTGTGATTCGAACACACGACCAAGGGATTATGAGTCCCCTGCTCTTACCGCTGAGCTACGGGCCCGAGTGACCGTGTGTTAGGGTTTTTTCCGCGCTGTGTCCAGCGGCGGAAAGGGGATGTGAAGCGCAGCGACAACCGCGGATCGTCTTGAGCCGCCTGCCAGGCTGGGCCAACGCGGCTCGCCGGCCCGCCGGCCCAGGTTGCCGTAGCGGTGGTAGTCGTGTGAGACGCTCTGCTCGCGGAGATACCAGAGCAACTCGACGTGGCCCACGCCGCTGACCGGCACATCGGCGATCCAGTGGCCCGTGGCAGCTGCGGCGGCCCGCACCGATGAGGGCACCCGGTCGCGGCCTCCATAGCGGATTCGAAGCCCGTGCTCTCCCACGAGTGAAGCCACGGTCTCGTCGCTCTGCTCAAGCAGTTCGATGCCGCCCGCCCACGGCCCGGTCCAGTCGTCGAGAATGTCTTGCCATGCCGGCGGGCAGCCGGGGGCAAACGAAGCGAGCACCCGCGCCCCGGTCACGCGGGCGGCCGCCACGCGGGCCACGATCTCGAACCAGGTGTCGGCCGGCGTGATTCGTACGCAGACGACCGGAAAGGGCAGGGAGCGGCGGATGTTGTCCTGTCCGAGCAGCCGGAAGTGGTCGTGTTCACGGGAAAAATCCTCTCGCCACGCCGCATCGTAACTGGCGAGCGACCCACGGAGCCGCCGGCCGTCGGCGTCGGCAACTAGCCGGGCGACGATCGTGGCAAGGTCGGCGTGCCCGATTCCGCCGCCGGTCGTAGATGCGTTGTGCGTGTCGGCATCGCGGAAGGCCCTGACGTCCATGACATCCATGGCATCCATGACGTCCATGAACTTCATGAAGCAGGCGACGTAGTTCGGCCCACCCGCCTTCATTCCCGGACCGATGCACGAGCGGCCCATTCCGCCGAACGGCTGCCGCAGCACAATCGCCCCGGTTGTGCCCCGGTTCACGTAGAGGTTGCCGGCGTGAATACCCCGCTTCCACTGGTCGACCTCGCGGTCGTCGAGGCTGTGGATAGCGCTGGTCAGGCCGTAGCCTGTGGCATTGACGATGTCGATGGCCTCGGAGAGCTTCGTGAATCGGATGACGCCAAGCAACGGTCCGAAGAACTCGGTCAGGTGAGTCATGCTGCCGGGAGTGACGCCCCACTTCACGCCGGGCGACCAGAGGTTGGGGTTATCG
>JBBDNW010000045.1:0-1273 GCA_040877375.1 Pirellulales bacterium
GAGGGAACTTCCCGTACCGCATGTCCGCCCGCGACAAGATTAAGCCGCTTTCCGAGTTCATCACGACCCTTGCCGGCCTGAGCGGCCAGGGGCGGAAGATCGTCCACTGCCATGGCGTCTTCGACCTGCTCCACGTTGGGCACCTGCGGTATTTCCAGGAGGCCAAGGCGATGGGCGACGTGCTCGTCGTCACGCTCACGACCGACAAGTACGTGAACAAGGGGCCGCACCGGCCAGCCTTCCCCGAGCAGCTGCGGGCCGAGGTGCTCGCGGGCCTCGAGTGTGTGGACTTCGTCGCCATCAATCCGCACCCCACCGCCGTCGAGGCGATCAAGCTCATCCGGCCCGACGTCTACGTGAAGGGCCCCGACTACGCCGACAAGTCGCAGGATCTCACCGGCAAGATCCACGAGGAAGAGGAGGCTGTTCGGGCCGTCGGCGGCCGGCTGGCCTTCACCAGCGGCGAGATGTTTAGCTCGACCTCGCTCATCAACCAACACATGAGCACGCTCCCGCCGGAGGTGCAGGCCTACCTCGCCGACTTCGCGCGGCGACACCCGGCGAGGGAGGTGCTCGACTACCTCGAGAAAGCCAAGGGCCTGAAAGTGCTCCTTGTCGGTGAGCCGATCATCGATGAATACGTCTACTGCGAGGCCATCGGAAAATCGTCGAAAGAGCCGACGATGGTCGTGAAGCGGCTCTCCGAGGAGAAGTTTGCCGGTGGCATCCTCGCGGCCGCCAACCACGTGGCGAGCTTCTGCGACGAAGTGGGCGTGATCACGCAACTCGGCACGGAAAACTCCCACGAAGCCTTTATCGAGAGCAAGCTCAAGCCCAACATCAAGCGGATCTTCCTCCATCGGAAGAACTCCCCCACGATCGTCAAGCGGCGGCTTGTGGAAAACTACTTCTTCTTGAAGTTGATGGAGGTGTACGAGATCAACGACGCCCCCCTCGCGCCGGAAGAAGACGACGCCGTCTGCCAGGCCCTCATGGAGCATGTGCCAAAATACGACGTCGTGATCGTGATCGACTTCGGCCACTCGATGCTCTCGGAACGGGCCCGCAAGATCCTTCGGGAGCGGGCAAAGTTTCTCGCCGTCAATGCCCAGTGCAACGCTGGCAACCTTGGCCATCATGCCCTCTCGAAGTATCCAGCCGTCGACTACATGACGGCGACGGAGACGGAGGTGCGGATCGAGTCTCGTGACCGTCATGGGGCCGTCGGCAATCTTGTGCAGGAGGTCTACGACAAGCTCGGCTGCAAGCGGCT
>JBBDNW010000046.1:0-34596 GCA_040877375.1 Pirellulales bacterium
GGCTTTTTGTGGGCCAGGAAGCCCCAAGCGCGAGCGCGGGGTATACGGCCCCACGCCTCGTCTCGCTACGGCGTCGCGGCAGCCGATGCGGCGGCGGGTGCTGCTGTCTCGAGGGCGTCGGCCTGCTCCGGGTCGTTGTGCTCGACCTGCGGCCAGTATTCGTCGAAGTCGAACTGCGGGCTGTTGTCGAGGTCGTGGCACTCCAGGCAGTTATTGACCGCCTTCTGCTTCCCTTCGGGAGTGGCGAGCGTCAGCACGAGTTCCTGACGCAGCCGGTCCCGCTCGGCGGCGCTCGCGCGGACATCGCCCCGCTCGACGGCGGTATGGGCGGCCGCCGGACCGTGGCAGTTTTCGCAACCCTGGTGAGCGAGTTGCGGCGTCGTCTTCATGCCGGCGAAGCCCCCTTCGAAGGGCTCAAACCGTTGCGGGGCCCAGCCCACGACGTGGCACGACAGACACTCCGGATCGCCGTCGCGCCGGGGCCGCTGCTCCTCGAGTGTTGTCAGTGCTGTCGCATGCGTTGTGTCCTTCCAAACATCGTAGGCGTGCTGGTGGCACTCGGCGCAGGCCTCACTGCCGGCAAACCGCCGGCCCGAGGGATGACGGATCGGCACGAGGCCGAGTCCCTCCAGCCCGAGCGTCTCGAGTTTCTGCTGGTACGTCCCGAGCAAGTCGATCATGTCCTTCGATTCGCCCCACCGAGCGTCGAGCGGCACCCGCTGACCGCGGACCGACGACTTCGTGTCGGAGAAAAACCCAATCACGACGGCGAACATCCCCTTGTGGCCGAGTTCCACGAACTTCGCTCCCCCGGACAGCGCGGGAAGCTCAAGTGGCGGTTCATCCGCACCGCCCGCCGTCACCACGACGTCAAACTGCGGATACTTTGCGGCCAGCGCCTTCGTCTCCTCGGGCGATGAAAACGACAGCAAAATCTGGTGGTTGCACCCAGCCTTCTCCAGTTCGGGGGCGACTTTGGCGAGCGCCTCGGCAGCCGGAGAAAACTCAACGTCGGCGTTTTTGATCCGCTCGATTTCCTTGTCGCCGAGCACGCTCGTGATTCCGATCTTGAGGCCGCCGATCTCGACGACACGAAACTTCGGCGTGATATTGGCATCGAGGCCGAGGAGGCCCACGTTGGCGCTCAGAAACGGCGTCGGCTCATTGCCCACGGCCGCCACGCCGGCGACGAGTTCCTCGGCCGGCAGGCGCAGGTCGCCCGGGCCGAAGCCCACGGCCGCATACTCCATAGCTCGGAGCCCGTCGACGATCGACTGAAACTTGGCCTCCGTCTGACGGCCAAACCGCTTCACCTGATTGCCGACATCCACCGCCGCCAGCGGCCAGCCTGCGGCCGACAGAGCGCGGAGGAAGTTTTGGCGGCGACTCAGGCCCCCCTTTTGATTCTCCTTGCCCGTGCAGCCGCAGGGCTCGATGTAGCCGTCGAGTTCGCCGGTGACGACAACCACCGCCTGCGGCGTGGGCCAGTCCTTGAAGATCGTCCCGTTCCGCTGGCGAAAGGTCTCCACGACCGCGTCGGCAACATCAATGCCACGATCGGGGGCTGCAGCGAGGCAGGCCAGTGTCAGTGCTGCTGCGACGCACGTGGCTGGCAGCGACCGGCGGAGGATCTGGTGATTCATAAGTGGGTTCGTATTCAGGGCCCGACGGCGACGCACACCGGAATCGTAAACTCCGGCGACTCGGGGTGGCCGGTGTCGAGCACGATCCTGCCCGCCGGCCCCTGCTGGGAGCAGAGGTGGTTGGCTGCCCGGCTGCCCGCCGGAAGAACGATATCAATTGGTATCCGCACGACACCCCCGGTGCCGATCGGCCGACCTTCGCCGATCGTCACCTGAAGCGAATCGGGCACCACCTCCCGGACCGTCGGCCGCACGCTCTCGCGATGCGGCCCCTTGGCCGTGAGAAACACCCTCGTGCGCAGGCCCGCCTTGCCAGAGACCGTCCCCAGCAGGAGCGCCTGCCGAGAGGAATCCCATCCCGGGCCCGCCATGACAAGGTCACCCCCGACCATTCCCGCGAGCGGTATTTCAGCCGTCACCTCGTCGGGCATCCGAAACACCACCCGAACCAGCCGCTTCAGCGGCCCCAGCGGCAAACCGGGCTTCGCATCCACCACGAGCCGGAATCCACCGGTCGCGCCGGTTTCCGCCGCGATCGTGGCCGGATCGAGCGGCTCCGTGGAGAGCGAGAAAAGATGGGCAACTTGGGGCTCGTCAAGAACTACCTCAGTGATAGTCGGTGCCGACTCCCCGTAGGTGAAGATGTCGGCCGTCCCCCTGTCGCCGGTCGATGCCGAGACCCGAGGGAGAAAGACCGTGTCGGGCAATGCCTTCCAGGTCGGCACGACCGCGCCCTCGACGACAAACACGAGTTCGGGGCGGCGGGGGTCGTCGGTCAGGATCGTGGCTTGCTGCCGGAAGGGGCCGCCGTCACCCTTGCCCCGCCACTGCACCTTGATTTTCGTGCTCTCGCCGGGCGGCACCACCTTGCGGGCATCGGGAGAGCCTCCCTCCGTAGTCTCGAAATCGCTGACCGTGCAGGTGCAGCTCGTGGCGCCACGGCTAAGCGTGAGCGGCGCAGCGCCGATATTCTGCACCGTGAACTCGTGGGAGCCGGTGGCGCCGACGCCGACGGTGCCAAACTCGTGCTGCGTCTCCAGGGTTTCGGCCCGCGGCGCAGGACCGGCGGCATCCGCGTCGATCACCCGCACATCACCCACGCGCCATGGTGTCGCATGCTTGATCATGGCCCCTGCCCCGCCGACGGCCGTTCCAGCCACCAATGCCGCCGCCGCGACCCGCCATGCATCAAGACCGTTTATCGCCATGACAGCACCAATCCCGCTCGCGGCATCGAACCAGCCGGCCACCCGGAGTCGTCGCTTCTTATTCTATCGGTCCGGTCTCGATGCGGTACTGCGTGCCTTGCGTGCCTCCAGGAAGCCCCAAGCGCGAGCGCGGGGAATACGGGCAGCCTCGAGACGGTGCCCGATTGGTTCACCGGCGGTGCATGCTCTGAGGCCACGCGACGTCAATACGACCGCGCCAGCACGCTTCTCCGCGACACCGGCTTGCCAGTCACCACGCACGTGCCGGGTTCGTCGTCACCCTCCATCGGCACGCACCGCACGGTCACCTTCAGCGGGTCGAAGGCGGCCGCCACCGCCGGGTCGTCGGCGACGTGCACGTGGGCAAATCCGTTTCGAGCCGAGCCCTCGCCCGGCCCCTCCCCTGCCCCAAAAAACGCGTGCACCTCCGCAGCCGAATCGAGCCGAACCGTCCGCTCAGCGCGGAAGGCCTTCGCCCGCTCGAAGAGCCCCTGCTGGATCTCCTCGAGCAGGGCTGGAGCCCGCACCGCAAACTCCGCGAGCGGCACCGCCACCCGCTCCTTCGGTCCGCGATCGCGCCGCGTCATGCTCCCGGCACCAGCCGCCAGATCGCGGGGGCCGATTTCCACCCGCACGGGCACACCCTGCTTGATGTGCTGCCAGACCTTGTCGCCCCCCCGCATGTCGCGGGCATCGATCTTCACGCGGATCGGCTCGCCGCCAAACGTCGCCGCCGACAACTCCGCCTCGAGCTTCCGGCAGGCCTCCATGACCGCCGCCTGCTCCTCGTCGGTGCGGTGGATCGGCAGCAGCACGATCTGGTGCGGGGCGATCCGTGGCGGCAGCACGAGGCCATCATCGTCGGAGTGGGTCATGATCACGGCCCCGACGAGTCGCGTTGACACGCCCCACGACGTCGTCCAGCAAAACTCCTCCGCGCCGCTCGTGCTCGCAAACTTGATGTTCTGGCCGCGGGCGAAGTTCTGACCGAGAAAGTGCGACGTGCCCGCCTGCAGCGCCTTGCCGTCCTGCATCATCGCCTCGATGGAGTAGGTATCGACTGCTCCAGGAAACCGTTCGGCTGCGGGCTTCGGACCCTTGACCACCGGCATCGCGAGATCTCGTTCAGCAAACGTGGCGTAGACATCGAGCATGCGGAGCGTCTCCTCGACGGCCTCCTCGCTCGTGGCATGGGCCGTGTGCCCCTCCTGCCAGAGAAACTCGGACGTTCGCAGGAAGACCCGCGGCCGCATCTCCCAGCGGACGACATTGGCCCACTGGTTGATCAGCATCGGCAGATCCCGCCACGACTGAATCCACTTGGCATACATCGCGCCGATGATCGTCTCGCTCGTCGGCCGCACCACGAGCGGCTCCTCGAGTTTTCCCGTGGGAATCAGCTTGCCGTCAGGCCCGAGTTCCAGCCGGTGATGGGTGACCACCGCACACTCCTTCGCGAAGCCCTCGACGTGCTTCGCCTCCTGCTCGAGATACGAGAGCGGGATGAACAGGGGGAAGTAGGCGTTTTGATGGCCCGTCGCCTTGAACATCCGATCGAGGATCGTCTGCATCCGCTCCCAGATGGCGTAGCCGTGGGGCTTGATCACCATGCAGCCGCGAACAGGCGATTGCTCCGCGAGATCGGCCACCTTGACGACCTGCTGATACCACTCGGGATAGTCCTGGGCTCGGGTGGGGCTGATGGCGTGGTCGGGCATGACTCGCTCCGTGAGTGCTCGTGCTGACGAACGGGACCTTGTGAACGGGGCCGGGATTGTAGTCGCTGCTTGTGAAGCCTGGGAAACCGACCGTAGACTCTCTCCCGATGCCACGCCGCCTAATCACCGAACTGCCGCCGCAAGCCCAGGTCGACCAACTCTTCCTCGCAACGCACAAGCAGCTGCGGCCCAATCGCAACGGGCAGCTCTATCTTCAAGTCGAACTGGCCGACAAGAGCGGCACGATCACAGGCCGCCTCTGGAACGCCTCCGACAACGACTACGGGGCCTTTGAAGACGGCGACTATGTCCGTGTCGAGGGGCACACGCAGCTCTATTCCGGCTCACTCCAGCTCATCGTCTCGGCGATCGAGCGGGCCGACCCGCGGACGGTCGACGAGTCGGAGTTTCTCGTGCTCTCAAAAAACGACGTCGTGAAGCTCGAGGCTGAACTCGCCACGATCCTCGGCACGATCCAGGCTCTGCCGCTCAAGGCGCTCGCCAACGAGATCCTCGCCGACGGTCCGCTGATGGAGGCCTTCCGCCGCACCCCCGCCGGCGTGAAGCACCATCATGCCTACGCCGGCGGTCTCCTCGACCACGTGGTCAACCTGCTGCGGCTCGCCGACCGCGTGGCGCCGCTCTATCCCGCGCTCAACCGCGACCTGCTGCTCGTGGGCGTGCTCGTGCACGACATCGGCAAGACCGTCGAGCTCGAGAGCCTGCAGGGCTTCTCCTACACCGACGTGGGCCAGCTGCTCGGGCACGTGCTCCTCGGCCTCGAGATCGTCGATGCCAAGATCCGGGCCATCGAGGCCCGCACCGGCCAGCGTTTCGACGCCGAGGCGGCGGTCCGCGTGAAGCACATGATCGCGAGCCACCACGGGCAATACGAGTTTGGCTCACCAAAACTCCCGATGACACTCGAGGCCGTGGCCCTCCACCATCTCGACCACCTCGATGCCAAGATGGCCGGCACGATCCAGCTCCTTCAGAACGAAGCCACGGCCGAGGACGGCTGGACGCAGTATCAGCAGAGCCAAGGCCGCAAGTTCTTCCGCGGCCGCGCGTAGCCAGCGCCGGCTCCAGCCGCGACGCCTGCCGGTATCGTGTGCGGAGTTTTCCCAAGCGACTCCCCGCATGCACGACACCGACCTGATCCTGACGCTGACCGCCGGCCTGGCCGCCGCGCTCGTGCTCGGCTACCTCACGCATCGCATGCGGCTGTCACCGATCGTGGGCTACCTGCTCGCCGGGCTGGCACTCGGCCCCTACACGCCCGGATTCGAGGCCGACTTTTCGCTGGCGCAGCAGCTTGCCGAGGTGGGCGTGATCCTGCTGATGTTCGGCGTGGGCCTCAACTTTCATATCCGAGAACTGCTCGAGGTGCGGGGCGTGGCCGTGCCCGGGGCGCTGGTGCAAAGCGGAGTGGCGACGGCCCTGGGGGCGGTCGTGGGGCATCTCATGGGCTGGGGATGGTCCACGGGGCTCGTGTATGGCGGGGCGATTTCCGTGGCCAGCACGGTCGTGCTCGTGCGGGTGCTCTCCGACAATCGCGATCTGCACACGCGGCCCGGCCGCATCGCCGTGGGCTGGCTGGTGGTCGAGGATCTGTTCACGGTGGCGGCGCTCGTCGTGATGCCGGC
The DNA here is from genome assembly GCA_040877375.1 of Pirellulales bacterium. GTDB lineage: Bacteria > Planctomycetota > Planctomycetia > Pirellulales > UBA1268 > QWPN01. The sequence continues at coordinate 6,216 of JBBDNW010000046.1, forward strand.
CCTCTTCGGTGAGCAGCGACTCGGCCCCGAGGGCGTCGCGTGGGCTCTGGGTATCGCAGCGGCCAAGATCGTGGCGCTGGTGGCGGTGGCGTTTCTCGTTGGCGGCCGGGTGGTGCCGTGGCTGCTTGAACGGGTGGCAAGCACGCAATCGCGGGAGTTGTTCACGCTCGCAGTGCTCGTGGTGGCGCTGGGCATCGCCGTCGGCGCGACCAAGGTGTTTGGCGTGTCGATGGCGCTCGGGGCATTTTTGGCCGGCATGATCGTGGGCCGCAGCGAGTTCAGCCTCCGGGCGGCTTCCGAGGCGCTTCCCATGCGAGACGCGTTCGCCGTCTTGTTTTTCGTGTCGGTGGGAATGATCTTCAACCCGCTGGCGATGGTGGAGGCTCCCTGGGCACTCGCGGCAACGCTGGCGATCGTGCTCATTGCGAAGCCATTGGCAGCGCTGGGCATCATGGCCGTTCTCAAATACCCCCTGCGCACGGCCATGCCGGTGGCGGTGTCGCTGGCGCAGATCGGCGAGTTTTCCTTCCTGCTCGCTTCACTTGGAAAGACGCTTGGCGTGGTGTCCGACACGGTGCTCAACAGCCTCGTCGCCACCGCCATCGTGTCGATCACGATCAATCCCCTCATCTATCGATCCTGCGACGCGATCACCGGCTGGTTCACGAGCCGCCGGGCGTTGCCAGCCGTGCCCACTGACGACGAGAGCGAGCCCGTCCCCGCACCACGGCATCGCACGGTGGTGGTGGGCTACGGACCGGTGGGCCAGACCGTCACCGAGCTGCTCCTTGACAACGAGATCGAGCCGACCGTGATCGAGCTCAATCTCGACACCGTCCGGCGGCTCAAGGCGTTTGGCGTGAATGCCATCTATGGCGATGCCAGCCGCCCGGAAATCCTCGACCAGGCGGGAATCACCGTGGCCGAAAACCTGATCCTCACCTCCGGCATGAGCACGGTGGACGAAGAGATCGTTCGCCGCGCCAAGGAAATCAATCCGCAGATCCACATCCTCGCCCGGTCGCACTATGTCCGCGAACTTCCCCGGCTCCGCAAGGTGGGCGCCGAAGACGTTTTCTCAGGCGAGGGGGAGGTGGCGCTGGCGTTTACGACGCGCATTCTGGAACGCTTCGGCGCCACGGGCGACCAGATCGACCGCGAGCGAGCCCGGGTCGAAAAGACCTTCCGAGACGGTTGACCCGCACGAATGATCGAGGTTGTGGGAGGGGGTGCCCGTGCCCCGGAAGCCGGGCTCGGCGGCAAGCGGAGGATAGGATGGCGAAGCGTAGCCGGCGCGCAGAGAGCGGAGGGCACGATGCCCGCAGCGAACGTCCGGCTACCGGGGCACGGGCAACCCCTCCCTACGCAAGACGCCGGCGGTTGCTGCCAACTTCCTGTTTCCGCCCCACATTCGCCCTCATGGGTAGACTTTGCGAAGCGATCCCCATCCGGTGACGAACCCTCAGGACTGTGCCCATGCCGCGGAACCGCGATGGCAATGAACGCCCTGCCCGCAGCCATGCGCAGCCCAGCCACGGCCAGGATGACGGCGTGATCGGCGTCTTCCGCCGCGCGGCCGGGGGTTACGGGTTTGTGCGGCCGCTCGACGCTCCTGCGGGCGATCGCTCCAACGACGTCCACGTGACGGCGGTCGCGTCCCTCGATGCCGCGTCGGGTGACACCGTCCGCGTGCGGATCGCAAAGGCCCGCGACGCCCGACGGCCTGGCCCTGCCGGCGAGATCGTCGAGATCGTCAAGCGACGGACGACACGGTTCGTCGGCTCGTATTTCGAAGCAGCCGATCAGGGATGGGTCCAGATCGACGGCACCGGCTTCGCAAGACCCGTTTTCGTCGGCGACCCGGGGGCAAAGGGTGTGCACCCAAGTGACAAGGTCGTCGTGGATATGGTGCGATTCCCCACGCACCTCCGCGACGGCGAAGGCGTGATCGTCGAGGTGCTCGGCAAGGCGGGCGACGTGGGCGTCGACACGCAATCGGTGATCCATGAGTTTGGGCTTCCCGGCCCCTTTCCCGAAGAGGTGGTCGACGACGCCCGGGCGCAGGCCGAGCGTTTCGACGAGACGGTGCCCCCCGGTCGACGCGATCTCACCGACCGAGTGATCGTAACGATCGACCCGGTCGATGCCCGCGACTTCGACGACGCGATCTCGTTGGAGCGGGTCGAACGGGGGCACTGGCTGCTCGGCGTGCACATCGCCGACGTCTCGCACTTCGTGCGGGAGGGCTCACCGCTCGACCAAGAGGCCCGCAACCGTGGCACCAGCGTCTATCTGCCCGACCGCGTGATCCCGATGATCCCGGAGATCGTCTCCAATAATCTGGCGAGCCTGCAGCCCGGCAAGGTCCGCTACGCACGGACCTGCTGGATCGAGTTCTCGCCCGAGGGCATCCCGGTGCACTCCGCCGTTGAATCGACCGCGATCGCAAGCCGCCGCCGATTCACCTATGAGGAGGTCGATGTCTTCCTCGCGAATCCCGACACGCCCGCTGTGGAGATGACGCCCGACGTCCATAGCCTGCTCGGCCGGATGCGGGATCTTGCCCGAATCCTCCGTGCCCGCCGGATGGCCCGCGGATCCCTGCAGCTTGAGATGCCGGAGGTGAAGATCGACCTCGATCGCGACGGCCGTGTGGCGGGTGCCCACGTCGTGGAAAACACCGAGAGCCACCAGATCATCGAGGAGTTCATGCTGGCGGCGAATGAGGCGGTCGCCTCGGCCCTGGCCGTCGCAGGGGCCGGTTTTCTCAGGCGGATTCACCCCGCCCCTGACCCGCGGAAACTCCGGCAGCTCACCGAGTTTGTCTCCGAACTGGGGTTCGAGGTTGACTCGCTCGAGAGCCGCTTCGAGCTTCAGCGGCTGCTCGACATGGCCCGGGGCAAGTCCGAGGAGCACGCCGTGCACTACGCCGTGTTGCGGAGCCTCACCCGCGCGGCCTACGGCCCGCAGGAAGACGGCCACTACGCGCTGGCGAGCGACTGCTACTGCCACTTCACCTCCCCGATCCGCCGCTATCCCGACCTCACAGTGCATCGGGCGCTTGAGTCCATCGCCCACGGCCGCCGCCCCCCCGCCGACGGCCTCGTGCATCTCGGCGCCGAATGCTCCGACCTCGAACGGCGGGCCGAGTCCGCGGAGCGCGAGCTGGTGAAGCTGAAGCTACTCAACTTTTTGAAATCGAAGGTGGGCGAGGAGATGGACGCCGTGGTGACGGGCGTGGAGGCATTTGGACTCTTCGTGCAGGGGTTGGCGCTGCCAGCCGAGGGACTCGTGCCGCTCGAAACGCTCCCCGACGACACCTACCGCTACGACCGCGCGAGCCACACGCTCTCCGGACGCCGGCCAGGACAGTCGTTCCGGCTGGGTGACCGTGTCCGTGTGGCGGTGGCCCGGGTCGACCTCGACCGCCGCGAGCTCAACTTCCAGCTCGTTGGCCCGGGCCGAAAGCCGAAGGCGGGCATGCGGCAGCAGCGGCCCGGCCGCGGAAAGCAGCGGGCTGCGGTCCGAGTCCGGCCAGCTGCCACGAAGCGCGGTGGCCGCGGCTCCAAGCGACCGCGTCGCTGAGCAGCGGCGCAGCTGGCACCGCGACCGCGGTCTCCTACAATGCTTGCCACTGCCCGCCCCCAGAAATGGACTCCCGCAGCATGTCATCTTCGCCGCTTTCCACGCCGCTGGTGCACTGGCACGAATCCCACGGCGGCCGGATGGTCGACTTCGCCGGCTGGTGGATGCCCGTGCAGTATTCATCGATCGTCGACGAGCACCTCGCTGCACGGCAGGCGGCCGGCCTGTTCGACGTGTCGCACATGGGCAGGCTCGCCATCGAGGGCCCCGGCTCCCAGGCATGGCTTGAGTCGCTCCTCACACGCCACGTGGCCGACATCGAAGTTGGCCGGGCTCGCTACACGCTCGTGACGAGCGACGCGGGGCCGGCGGGCCTGACCATCCTCGACGACGCGCTGGTGACTCGTGAGCCCGACGCCCCCAACGGCACGCCCCGGCTGGCGATGGTGGTCAACGCCAGCAACCGCGACCGGGTGGTGGCCTGGCTCGTCTCACAGCTGCCCCCCGAGGGCGTCACCCTCCACGATCGCACGAGCGCGACCGCGATGCTCGCCGTGCAGGGCCCGCTCGCGGTTGATATCGTTTGCGGACTGTGCAACTCGAATGGCGTCGCACGGATTCAATCACTCGGCAACTACCGGGCCACGCGGGCCACGGTCGCGGGCCACGACGCGGCCGTCAGCCGCACGGGATACACCGGCGAAGACGGCGTCGAACTCGTCGTCGCCGCGGACGCGGCCGTGGCGGTCTGGGAGGCGATCCACGCCGCCGGTTCGCCGCGTGGGCTACGGCCGTGTGGCCTCGGGGCCCGAGACACGCTCCGGCTCGAAGCCGGCATGCCGCTCTACGGACACGAGCTGGTCGCCGACAGCGATCCGTTTGCGATCGGCCTCGACCTGGCGGTCAACCTCGACGCCGCCTCCGGCACGCCGCGACGATTTCCGGGCCGCGAGGAACTCGCCCGGATGAAGGCAGACCCTGCGGCCATGATCCGCGTCGGCCTCGCCTTCGACTCGAAGCGTGCCGCCCGCGAGGGCAGCCCCGTCGTCGTGGCGGGCACCACCGTGGGCATGGTCACGAGCGGCAGCCTGGCGCCGGCGCTCGGCCATGCCGTGGCAATGGCGCTGGTCGCTCGCCATCTGGCGGGAGCAGGCACTGCCGTCGACGTGCTGGTGCGCGACGCCGTTCAGCCGGCGCGGGTCGTTCCCCTCCCCTTCTACCGCCGCCCTGCCCCACGTTCCTGACCGCATCCGGTATTCTGCGGTAGTTCGACATCTCGAGGAGCTTTCCATGGCAGACGACCTGAAGTTCGCAAAGACGCATGAATGGATCCGGCCGGAGGCTGGCGGGCTCGCCACCGTCGGCATTTCGTCCTATGCCGTCGAGGCTCTCACCGACCTCGTGTTCATGCAACTGCCGGCGGTCGGAAAGAAGGTGAAGGCCGGGGAGTCGTTCGGCGAGATCGAAAGCGTCAAGGCGGTGAGCGACATGTATGCTCCGGTGTCGGGCGAGATCGTCGAGGTCAACGCCGCGCTGCCAAACCAGCTCGAGACGCTGGGCAAGGATCCCTACGGCGCAGGCTGGATTGTTCGCATCAAGCCCGACGATCCTGCTGAACTCGCAAACCTCCTCGACCGTCCGGCCTACGAGGCGCTCGTCAAGTCGTGACCGCGGCGGTGCTGCCCGTCTGGTGGGATGATGCCGCCGATGGTCCCACGAACATGGCGGCCGACGAAGTGCTCGCCGACGAGTCAGCACGACAGGGCGGCCTCGTCATCCGTATCTATTCCTGGTCGACGCCGGCGGTGTCGCTGGGCGCTTTCCAGCCGCTGGCGGAAGCCAGAGCCTGCGCCGCCGTCGCGGGCCTGCCGCTGGTTCGCCGGCCGAGTGGAGGCGGGGCCATCGTGCATGGCACCGACCTCACCTACGCCGCTGCCGTGCCGAAGACACACCCCTGGGGCCGCACGCCACAGGCCCTCTACGACGCGATGCATGCGGCCATGGCGGCTGTTCTGATTGACGTCGGCATCGCGGCCCGGTTGCACGAGGCCGTCGCGACCGACCCCCCCGCGAATGCTTTTCTGTGCTTCGCCAGGCGATCGGTGGGCGATCTGGTCGCACCGCCAGCCGGCCAGCCCGCAGCGGCCGGCGACCCGAAGATCATGGGCAGCGCACAGCGGCGACTCGGCACCACCGTGCTCCAGCATGGCAGCCTGCTGCTGTCGACAAACCATGTCCTGGGCGAGGAGGCGCGGCTCCCCGGGCTAGCGGAACTTGCCGGCCGCGATGATGCGTGGGTGCCCCGCCAGATCGCGGAACCCTGGCTCAACGCGATCGCCCGGGCGGTGGGGGCCGTGATCGACCACCAGCCTGCAACCTTGTGCCACGGCCGCGAAGTGGCGATCGAAGCCCACGCCCAGCGGTTCCGTGACCGGCACTGGATGGCCCGCCGGTGACCCGACCACGGCCGTGCCGGCCCGGGCCAATCGACTCTTGATATCATGCTGTCTGGCTTCTACCGTGACCACGCTTTAGTTCTGGTTCCTGGATCGCGGAACCGTCGTTCACCGGGCATGCCATGATCGCCAAACTGATCGTCTCCTCGGGCAAAAGTGCCGGGCGAAGCATCGCCATCAAACGCAACACGCTGCTCATTGGCCGCGCAGAGCAGTGTGACGTGCGGCCCCTCAGCGAGGATGTGAGCCGACGGCACTGTGCCGTCACCGTTGGCCCCATGGAGGTCTGGGTCGAGGATCTGAGCAGCCGCAACGGCACGTTTGTGAACGGCACGAAGATCACCGAACGGATCAAGGTGACCGACGGCGACGTGATCCGCGTCGGATCACTCGAACTGAAGGTGTCGTGTACGATGTCTCGAGCTGTAAAATCTGGCTCCGAGGACGATGTTTCGCGATGGCTGATGCCCGAGGAAAACACAGCAGGCACGTCCGACACCACGCGATCGTCACTGCGAGTCACTGCCGACGAATCGTCAGCCGACACCGATGCGAGCAACATCCACGCCGATGCCCGCGGGACCGCCGCGGCCGACTCAACCCGTGAAGGGTCGTTCGTCTCTGGGATCGGCTCGACGCAGGCCGTGGGTGGTGGTTCGGCCATCGGGTCCGACAAGACAACGGGCTCCGTCGTGATCGACGCCCTCAAGGCGGCCAACTCGAAGCCGGGCGTGCTGCCGCAGGTTAATAAGAAGCCGGGCCCCGACTCCTCCCGCAACGCCGCCGCCGAAGCACTCAAAAAGTTCTTCGATAAGAAATAGACGGCGGTCACGGGTGGCGACTTCGGTGATCGTGAGGAACAGCTTGGGGTGGAACGCGTCTTCCCCGCGCTCGCGCTTGGGGCTTCCTGACGGCGTACGCTCCGCCAAGGCACTTCGTCTCGCGGCACCGGGAGGGGTTGCCCATGCTCTCGAGCGGCGTAGACGGCCAGCGGAGACATGGATGTCGTAGCGCAGCCGTCTCCGAGTGAGCGAAGGCCTGGAGGGCCGTAGTGAACGTCCGGCGAGAGGGCACGGGCAACCCCGACCCTCGCAAAACGTCGGTTCACCTGTCCGGCAATCACCGCGCCGAACCGGCTTGGCCAGACAGCTGCTGCGCGTGGCGGCTGCCCCTACGGCTCATGGCGTCGGGCCTTTCCGGGCGGGGGGCGCCAGTCATGCCAGTCATGCCAGTCATGCGGCCGGCGGGGTTTGCCTGAGCGGTTTTTTTTCGCTGACCGGCACGTCCTCCGCGACCGTTACCGGTCATGCTTCCGGCAGACCTTCACAGCGCACCGCCGTGAAGGTTGGCCCGCCCAGTCGCCCACCGGAGAACTTTCCCATGACCGTCGCCACCGTGAAGTCACCCCGCAGCGTTGCCCGCAGCAGGCCTTCGGAGCCGCGTGCCGCCGCGCAGCACAGCCGCCGAAGGATGATCGACCCCTCCACCTGCGAACGCGACTACGACCCCGAGGAACTCGAGTTCATGCAGGCCCTCGACCGCTACAAGCGGACCAGCGGCCGGATGTTTCCGACGTGCAGCGAAGTCCTCGAAGTCGTCCGGTCGCTCGGCTATCAGCGGGTCACTGCGGAGTGAGGGCCGGTAAAACAGGCAATCCGGGTCGACCTTGCCCCGGGCAGCCCGCCCGCATTACGGTTCCGCCTCGCTTCCGGCCGGTGAGCCGCGGGCGGGTCATGGAGTCTCGTCGTGCGGCATGCCTCCTCTATCGCTTCCGGTGCGCCGAGGTCCGGCCGCTTCATCGCAGCCATGGCCTGGCTCACGGTGGCCGCGTGCGCCGCGTGCGCCGGCTGTGGGGGCATGGCAAAGACCGACAATTCGGAGGGAGTCAAGCTCTACCAGCAGGGCAACTACCTCGGCGCCGTCAACTCGTTTCAGCAGGCTCTTGCCAAACAGCCCGGCAATCCCGACTGTTTCTACAACCTGGGAGCGACGTACCACCAGCAGGCAAAACTCTTCGGCCGGTCCGCCGACATGGGGACGGCCGAACAGTATTACCACCTCTGTCTGGCGCGAAACCCGAATCATGAGGCCTGCCAACGGGCGCTTGCCGTGCTCCTCGTTGAGGAGAATCGTCGTGACGACGCGGTTGCCCAGTTGAACTCGTGGGCGCAGAGCCAGCCCGCCAACCCCGATCCCCACATCGAGCTCGCTCGGCTGGCGGAGGAGCACGGCGACGTGCGTGAAGCAGAGAACCAGCTGATCGACGCTCTGGCCATCGACCCCAACAACCCGCGGGCGTTGGTGGCACTCGGCAGTCTCCGGGAGACGTCGGGCGACGCCTCCCAGGCGCTGGCCAACTACGGCCGGGCCCTCGCGATCGACCCGCAGCAGCCGGCCGTCGCAGCGAAGGTGGCCAGTCTGCAGGCGACGCAGGCCGGTGCCTACCGGACCGCAGCCCTACCCCCGCCCGCCGGTCCGCCCATGGTCGTCGCCCCAGCGCCGGCACCGCCGGGGAATGCCGCCCGTTGACCCTCCCCGCAACGACTCCTATTCTGCGGCGTGAATCAAAGGATTTCGGGTGCATGCCATGATGGAACGCGTTTTCAACTTTTCCCCGGGCCCGGCTGTTCTGCCGCTCCAGGTGCTCCAGCAGGCCCGGGACGAGATGCTCTCCCTGCCCTCGGTCGGCATGTCGGTGCTGGAGATCAGCCACCGCAGCCCCGCGTTCGACACGATTCTCGAGGAGACGCTCCAGCGACTCCGCGGGCTGCTCGGCATCGGCGACTCCCATGAGATCGTGTTCGTGCAGGGGGGCGCGAGCCTGCAGTTCTCCATGGTGCCGATGAACCTCCTCCGAGGGCGGGCGGCCGCCGCCGATTACATCATCACCGGCACATGGGGCGCGACGGGGGCCAAGGAAGCCCGCCGGGAGGGGAAGGTGCACGTGGCGTGGGATGGGGCCGCCACAAACCATGATCGGCTGCCATCCGACCGCGAGGCCTTCCTGTCCGACACCCCGGCCTACGTTCACATCACGAGCAACGAAACGATCCAGGGAGTGCAGTGGAAGCACGATCCCGACGTTGGGCCCGCTCCGCTCGTCTGCGACTGCTCGAGTGATTTTCTGTCGCGGCCGATCGACGTGTCGAGATACGGGCTCATCTATGCGTGCGCTCAGAAGAATGCGGGGATCGCCGGCGTGACGGCCGTGATCATCCGCAAAGACCTGCTCGAGCGGTCGCGCGACGACCTGCCGACCATGCTCGACTATCGCACATACGTGAAGAACGGCTCGCGTCCGAACACGCCGCCCGTGTTCGCGATCTACATCCTCGGCCTCGTCTGCCGCTGGATCGCGGATCACATGGGAGGCCTCGCCGGCATGGCCCGTCACAATGCCGCCAAGGCCAAGTTGCTCTACGACGTGCTCGACCACTCCGGCGGCTTCTACACCGGCCACGCCCGGCCGGAATGCCGCTCCGACATGAACGTGACCTTTCGGCTGCCTGACGAGGCGGCAGAAAAGGCGTTCGTGGCGGGGTCTGCGAAGAGCGGCCTGATGGACCTCAAGGGACATCGCTCCGTGGGCGGCATCAGGGCGAGCATCTACAACGCCATGCCCGTTGCCGGCGTCGAGGCCCTGCGTGATTTCATGATCGACTTCCAGCGGCAGCGGCAGGACTGACCCCGTCCCGCGGCCGTGATTGGCCGGCGCCGCCCCATCCGCCCGACCCAGAGACACTCCACATGCCCTCGATCATTGTGCTCGACACGCTCAGCCCGGACGGCCTCGCCCTGCTCGACTCCGCCAAGCAGCACGGCATCTCCTACGAGGTGCGGACGGGCCTTTCGGGCGCGGCCCTCCACGAAGCCCTCGCGGCGCACGACGGCGCGATCTGCCGCAGCGGGGTCAAGATCACCGCCGACGCGCTCGCCGGCAACCACCGGCTCAAGGCGATCGTGCGGGCCGGCGTCGGCACCGACAACATCGACAAGGATGCGGCCACGCGGCAGGGCATCGTGGTGATGAACACGCCCGCCGGCAACACCGTCAGCACGGCCGAGCACACCTTCGCGATGCTGCTGGCCGTCTCGCGCAACATCGCCGCTGCCGACGCGAGCCTGCGGGACCACAAGTGGGACCGCAACACGTTCATGGGGGCCCAACTGGCCGGCAAGACGCTCGGAATCGTGGGCATGGGCCGCATCGGCCAGGCGGTGGCAGAGCGGGCGCGGGCCTTCGACATGCGGGTCATGGGCTTTGATCCGTTCCTCTCGCCAGACCGCGCCAGCGAACTCGGAGTCGAACTTGTCGACACCGTGCCGGGGATGCTGCCGCACGTCGACTATCTCACGGTTCACACGCCCCTCACCGACGAGACCCGGCATCTCATCGGGATGAAGGAACTCGATCTCCTCAAGCGCGGTGTGCGGCTCATCAACTGCGCCCGAGGCGGGATTTATGACGAGCAGGCTCTCGTTGAAGGGCTCAATCGCGGCGTGATCGGCGGCGTGGCGCTCGACGTGTTTGAGAAGGAGCCCTGCACGGACAGCCCGCTGTTTGGAATGCCGGGAGTGGTCGTCACGCCGCACCTCGGCGCCAGCACCGAGGAGGCGCAGTCGCAGGTCGCCGTCGAGGGCGTGGGGCTGCTCGTCGACTTCCTCACGACCGGAGCGATCCGTCACGCTGTCAACTCTTCCGCGATCGATCCTGCCGCGCTCGAGGGTGTCAGGGGCTTCCTCGACCTCGCCTGGAGGCTCGGCATGCTGCTGGCCCAGCTCGACGCCGGGCAGCCGCGGTCGTGCTCTATCGCCTATCGGGGTGAGATCGCCGCCCGCAACACCAAGCTCGTGACCGCCGCCTTTGCGGCGGGCCTGCTCGAAGGCGCAATCGAGGACGTCAACATCGTCAACGCCGAGATGCTCCTCCGCGAGCGGGGCATCGACCTCGTCGAGCAGAGCCGCACGGATCCCGGCGCCTTCAGTTCCGTGGTGGCGGTCGACCTCGTCGCGGGCGACAGCGTGCACCGCGCGGCGGGCACGCTCTTCGGCCACTCGATGCCGCGAATCGTCCAGCTCGAGGGGCAACGGCTCGAGGCCTACCTCGACGGGATCCTGCTGATCTTCACGCACCAAGACGTTCCGGGGATCATCGGCCGGGTCGGCATGGCCTTTGGCCAGACGGGCATCAACATCGCCCAAATGACGGTTGGCAGATCGACTCCCGGCGGCGATGCGATCGGCGTGCTGAACCTCGACCAGGAACCATCCGCCGAGGCGATCGCGGCCGTCGCTGCGTGCCCAGGCGTGCGTTCCGCTCGCGTTGTCAAGCTTCCTCCTGCCGGCCAGTTGCCGTCGTGGCTGGCTGCCGCGTCGGCCTCGGCGCGGTCGGCACGCCGAGGCTGAGCCCGACCCTGAGGCCGTCTTTTCAGCACTCGGCCACCCATCGGGAATAATGTTGCTTCGCTCGCGGGAATCCCACGATGCGGGGCAGGCTGCCCCGTGAGGGCACCGCGTCGGGCCTTTGGATCGTCCCTGCACATGCCCCCTCGACCGGTGATCGGCGAACAGTTCAACCAGTGGGTGGCCGAGCATGTCACGGTTTTGTATCGCGTTGCCTACCGCCTGCTCGGCGACAGTCACGCTGCGGAGGACGTGCTCCAAGACACGTTCCGCTCCGCCTGGACGAGCCGCCATCTTTACGACCAAGCGCGGAGCGAGCGGGCGTGGCTGCTCGCAATCCTGCGCCGCCGCGTCGCCGACCATTGGCGCAAGCGGCAGCCCCGGGAGGTCGCCCCTGCCGCCAATGCCGCCGAGCCAGCGGCTCCAGGCGAAGCCGAGCCGTTCCGCGACGAGCTCTCCGCGGCCATGCAGCGGGGGCTCGCGAAGCTGCCCGGGGAGATTCGCGAAACCCTCCTCCTCGTCGTGGTGGGCGAACTCACGCACCAAGAAGCGGCGGATCTCCAGGGCATCCCGCTGGGCACCGTGCTTTCGCGGGTCAGCCGGGGACGCAGCCGGCTGCGGGACTATCTCCTCGAGGAAGGCCGCATTCCCGGTGGCGACATGAGCGCGAAGACGGGAGCCCGTAACCGCCATGACTGAACAAGACCGTCACATCGACGCGCATCTGCGAGACGTCCCCGCCCCCACGAATCTCGACCGGCGGGTGGCGGCGAACGTTATCTTCGCCGACGACTCACTCGACCGGTTACTCGCCGAGATCGAACTGCCAGTAGGCCTCGTCGACCGTCTCCACGCGGGCATGAGCGGGCCGCAGCCAGCAGGTCGAAACACGGGGACGATCGATCTCGAACGAATCGCGTCGGCCGCCTCCCGGGCAGGTCACAGCGCCGACCGACGCCGATCCCACTTCGGCCGCTGGGCGACGGCGTTTGCTCGCGACGGGCTCGCGGTTGCCGCGGCCCTGTCGATCGCTTGGATCGTGTTTGCGGCCAGCGCCGAACTGTCTCGACGGCTCGCTGCGGTGCGTCCGGGCGAGCGATCGACGGCGGCGGCTCAGCGTGCCGCGACCCCGCTGACGGTGGTGTCCGACGAGTCGTCGGCCTCACCCCGAAAGCCGGTCGGGGCGAAACCGTTCGGCCTGGATTTGCAGCCGCTTTCCCCCCCGAAAGCCGCCGCCGCTGGGAAAGGTGCGGACGACGCGTCGCTTGAGGCGCTCGCGGGCCCACTCTCGCTTGAGTCCGTTGCAGAGACGGCGTTTGCGCCGCAGCCGCCGGAAGTTCGCGGCGCGGCCGTGGGGCTGGCCGGCGAGCGGGCGGCCGACTCCTCGGCCATGCGGCTAGTGGAGCCTCCGCGTGATGCCTGGCGACTGGCTCCCAGGGTGAGGGGTTTTGACCTCGCTTTCGAGATGGCCCATGGCGAGTCACCGTTCGTCGACCCCGCAGCGTCCGGGCTCTCCACCGACGTCCCTCCCCTGACGCTCCGCACCGATGCGTTTGATCGGCTCGCGTTGCGAGTTGGACGGCCGTCGTATGGAGTAGGCCGGAGCCTCCGGATGGAGCACGTGCTCGCCGCGATTCCCGCGGCCACCACCGAGACGCCAACCCCGCTCTTGAACAACGGCGACATTCGCGTCGATGTCCGGGGCGTGCGGTCGCTCCGCAGCGGGTCTGGCGCACCGAGCCTGATCGTCGAGGTGGCGGCAACGGCGGACCGTGGCGACCCCATCACCCGGCCGCCCCTCGATGCCACGATCGTGATGGATCGAGCGGTGGGCTGCGACCCTGTCGTCTGGCCGTGGCTCTGCCGAGGTCTTGCCGCGGTCGCCGCGCGGATGACCACGAACGATCGCATCACCGTCGTCATCTCAGGACCAGTGCCGCGGCTCGCCACAAGGCGGGGTGACGCGGTGACGATCGCTGCCGTGTCAGCGGAACTCGAGCGGCTGCCGCCGATAGACGTATCCGACATGGATGCCGCCATCCGGATGGCGGTCTCCGAATCGACGTCTGCCGAGTCGCCAGTCACCGGTGTTCGGCTCGTGGTGGTGGCCCATCAGGAGACGGCTGACCGTGGCCGAGACGTGGTTCGCACCGCCCTCGCGGGCTGGCACGAGGCGCAGGCCGCCACCGGGGGAGAGCCGCTCGCGGACGAGCCGTCGCGGCCAGGTCTGGCCCGATTCGTGCTGGTTGATCCGACCACGTCACCTGAGGAGCGGTCACAGGGTCCCTCATTCGGACGGACGCTGGCCGATGCGACGGCGATTCGCCGCGAGCTCGTCCGGCAAGTCTTCGCCACCGAGACGCTCGTCGGTCGCCAGTGTCGCCTCGCCGTCAGTTTTGATCCGCGACTCGTGGCGGCCTACCGTCTGATCGGCCACCGGCAGTCGGCGATGGAATCGCTGGCCGTCACGCCGCCCGCGGCGATCGACCTGCACGTCGGAGAAACAGTGCGGGCGGTGTACGAAATCGTGCCCCGTGCTGCGGTCTCCGTGGCCGGCGTGTCGGCGGTGCTCGATTGGCGGGGGGCCGACGACGTGGTCCAAACCTCGCACGGCGCTCTCACCGCTGCCGATCTCGACCACCCCGCGGCGCTGCCCTCGCCGCACGGCTGCGAACTCATCCTCGCCGTCACGCTCGCCGAAGCGGCTGGCGGCTCTGCACACGCCGATCCCCGGGCGAGGACCGCGGCGGCCGCACTCGTCCGGCAGTGGCGCCAGCGCGGGGACATGACTCCTTTTGGAGAGTTACTCGCCGCTGGTCTCGAACGGCTTCCTGCCAGTCGGCGGCCGCAGCGCTGATCGCCCGGAGCCTGCCCCGCGGAGCGGGCGGTTTGACGGACGATTGGCAGGGCCGCACAATAGAGTCTCCTCTCTTCGGGCTTCCCTCTCCTCCTCCGACATCCACCATGCGCACGGTCTCCGGGGCAAATGTCTTTGGCTTGCTTGGCTTTCTTGTCTTTTTTGTCGTGTCGGCGTCTGGCGCGGCCCGGGGTGAGTCGGCCGCGGAAGAGACGACCCGTGCGCTGCTAGAGAAGCTCGACGAACGGCAGATGCCCGACGTCATGCTGTGGGTGATCGAGCGGGCGGCCGCCGACCCCGCCATCTCCGGGAAGCTCAAGGGGGAACTGCCGTTTCTCCGCGCCACGGCCCTGGTGGGTACCAGCCGCACCGAGTCGAATCCCACCAAGCGGGCGGCGCTGCTCGACGAGGCGGAGAAGTCGATCGATACGTTCCTCGCGACGTCGCCCACGGGTGACCCTGCGATCGCTGCCTACACGCAGAAGGGCAACCTGCTCATCGAACGCGGCCGTGGCAAGCTCGACCAGGCGAAACGGCCCGGACAGGACGCGAAGAAACTCTCCGCCGAGGGAGTGGCGTTCTTCGAATCCGCGATCAAGAGCCTGAAGAGCACGTTGAAGCCTGGCGAGAAGGAGATCACCGCGGTCACCAACGCCGAAGACGCGGTGCTCAGGGCGCTTCGCGCGATCGATGCCCAGATCGACACGATCAAGGCGAGCGGCAAGGCCAAGGGCGACGGCCCTGCAAAGCTCTCGCAGGCGCAACAGAAGGAAGTCGATCGCCTCGAGGAGATTCAGACTCAGTACCGAGCCAAACTCCTCTCGACGCGGTTGATGACGGGAGCCGCCCTGTTTGAAAAATCCAAGGCCTTTCCGGCGGGATCGACGGAGGCGACGGCCGCAATCAATGAATCGACTGCCGTGTTCAAGACCTTGGCTGAGAAATATGGTTCGAACGCGGCGGGGATCTTCGCGAGGTATTACTGGGGCCGTAACCGCGCGGCGATCGGTGAACACAAAGAGGCGGCGGACACCCTCGCCCCGATCATAGTCATCGACGACAAGTCGCCGCTCGCTATCGCGCTCCGCGCCAAGGCCATCAACACCACGCTCGAGTGCTGGCTGGCGATGGCGGCCGTAGAAAAGGACACCGTGAAGGCCACAAACATCCTGCAACAAGTCGACGACGCCATTCGGAAGTTTGCCCTCACGCCGGCCGACAGACTCCCGGGGCGGAAACTCGACGCCGAGTGGCTGGGGCTGAAGTACCGCACCGCAGCGGCGCTCGATGCGTGGGCAGGCAAACTCGATGCGAAGGAGAAACAGGCCAGAGGGATCCTCCAGCGGGATGCGAAGAAGTTAGCCACCGAAGTCGCCACGGCGAATAAGGATTTCGCGAAAGAGGCACGCGAACTTGCAGCCAAGTTGGGCAAGGACCTTCCCGAGGGGAGCGAGGAGAAGGACTTCGCCACGCTGGTGGCCGATGCCCGCGTGTCGTTTTCTGGAATGCAGGAGAAGCAGGTCGAGGCGAAGAAGTTCCTGGCCGAGGATAAGGCAGCGGAGGCTGCGGAGGCGGCCAAGCTTGCTGGGGTCGACCGTGACGCCGCCGCAAAACTTTTCGAGGAGGCAATCAAGGCCGGTGAAGCCGAGAAGCAACCCGACGAGGCGGCGATCAACTCGGCCCGTTCGATGCTGACGTTTCTCTACTACGATGCCAAGCGATTCGCCGAGGCGGCCACGCTGGGGGCGATGCTCACCGAACGCTATCCCAATGCGCTCGGCAGCCGGCAGGCATCGCGGGTGGCCCTGGCGAGCCTCCAGCAACTGAGTCTGCAGTCCGAGCCGGCCGCAAGCAAAGACGCGAAGGCGAAGTTGGTCACGGTGGCGACCATGATCGGCAAGACCTGGCCCACCGACGCCGAGGGGGCCGACGCCTTTTCGGTGCTTTTGAACGTGGCTCTCGAGTCGCGCGATGCTGTGGCCATGGCGGCGCTGCTCAAAAAGTTTCCCGCCGACTCGCCGCGTCGCGCTGAGTTTGCCATGCGGACCGGAACAGGGTTGCGGCGGGAGGTGCAGGAAGCCCGCAAACTCGAGGCTGCGGTGCGACCCGACGAGAGCACCATCAACGACTGGAACGCGGCCGCGAAGGCCGCCATCGACGAAGGCCTTACGTCGCTCGATCAGGCAGCCGCCCTGCCTGCCGGTGCCGGGGCCAAGATCGCCGTGGGCGCGGCGCTGGCCCGCGTGCAAATGGCCCTTGACGACGGCGATCGCGAAACCGCGGGCCGGGTTCTCGAACACAAGGTTTTCGGCCCGTGGACGGTGGTTCTCGGTGGCGATCCCGCGCTCGCCCAAGGACCGTTCACGGAAGGCACGCTCACGGTCTCCCTCCGACACTTCATCGAGACCGAGCAACTCGACAAGGCCCAAACGGCGATGGATGCCTTGGAGAAGGCGGCCGGCCAGGGGGAAGAGGCCTCGGCCAAACTGACGGGCATGTATCTCTCGATGGGTCGCGACCTTCAGGCTCAACTGGAAAACCTGGGCGGTGGCGACAAGGGGACCACGCCTGAGGTGCGTGAGCGGGCGTCGAAGATCCTCGCCGGGTTCGAAAAGTTCCTCGACGGTATCGCCAAGCGTGACAAGAAGATCTCTTCGCAGATCTGGGTGGCAACCACGTATTTCACGCTTGGTTCCGGCAAGGGGACGGGCGCCGTCGTGCCGAAGTCGAAGGCAGAGCAATACCTCGACCGTGCCGCGGAGGCTTATGCCCGTCTGCTGTCTGCGAAAGATGACCCAAACGTCGCGGAAAAAGACCGTGAGGACATCACCCGCTTTGAGCCGTCGATCCGGCTGAAGATGTCCGGCATTTTCAAGGAGCGAGGCAAGTGGGATGCAGCTCAGGAGCAGCTCGACTGGGTCCTCGCCGATCCCAAGCGGCAAAACTCGCTGGACATTCAGCTTCAGGCGGCCGATCTCCTCGAGGCAGCGGGCCGTGCCGCCCTCGCCGCCGGGGATTCATCCAAGGGCGATGCCCTGCTTCGGGAGGCCGCCGCCGGCCGCAAGGCACCGCCGATCATGATTTGGGGCTGGGGCGGCATCGCTAACAAACTCTCTCGCCAGGCCTTTTCCGCGGCCGATGAAAAGGCGATGAAGGCCCGCGAGCAGTTTTTCGAGGCGCGGCTGCACGTCGCCGACACGCTGCTTACGCGGGCCAAACTGGGTGGTCAGGCGGCCGACCGGGAGAAGCGACTCGACACCGCGAAGACTGCAATCTCCATGACCCGCAAGCTCTATCCCGATCTGGGCGGAGAGGCGTTTCAAAAGCGGTTTGAGAAACTCCTCCGCGAGGTCCAGAAGGAGCAGGGCGCCGCGAATCCTGGCGGATTTAACCAACTCGACCAGGAAGCGGGAGCCTTGGCGCAGCCGGCTCCCTCGGGGGCCGCACCGTGATGGCATTCAACAACACAGCATCCACCAACAAGCGAGCAACGATGAACGGCCTGGCGTCTCGCAGACTCATCCCACTGGTGTGGGCGATCGTGGCGGGCATCATCGCCGGAGGATCAGCTTTTCCGACGCGGGCGCAGTCTCTCGACCGAGTGAGGCGGGTGGCTGCGGCCGACATTCAAGGAGAGGTCATCGACACCTCCCCTAATGGGATCGACCTCGAGAGCCGAACCGGCACAACGAAGATCCCGATCGAAAGCATTCGTGAGGTCCTCTTTGGCAACGAACCGGAGGAGTTGAAGAGCGCCCGCACGCTGCTCCGTCGGAAGGATGGCGCCGGGGCTCTCGACGAACTCGCCAAGATCAAGCCCGCCGACATCGAGGGAGTCGAGAAAAACATCCAGGCCGAACTCGCGTTCGTTCGGGCCGCCGCGACCGCCCGCAAAGCGCTCGCCACGGGCGAGGGGCTCGCTGCGGGGCAAAAAGCCCTTACTGATTTCGTCACCGCGTTTCCTCGCAGTCATCACTTCTACGACATGCAGGAGCTGCTCGGCACCGTCCTCGCCCGACAGGGCAAGATCGCCGAGGCAGCGGCCGCATATGGCTTGCTCGCCAAGGGCCCGCCTATGATCATCGTGCGGGCCGCCACGCTGAAGGCCGACCTCCTCTCCAGCCAGCAGAAATATGCCGAGGCGATTCGGGAATACGAGGCGGCCGCCAAGGCCGCGACAAAGATCGAGGGCGACTCCGGAAAGAGAGCCCGGCTTGGTGCCGACTTTGGCCGGGCACGATGCCTGACCCGTATCGGCAAGGCCGCAGATGCTATCGTCGCATCGCAGGGCATGCTCAAGGATGCCAATCCCGGCGACTCGGAGACCCTCTCACGTCTCTTCGTCGTGCTGGGCGACGCCCAGCGGGCCATCGGCGATAAGGACAGGGACGCGATCATTTCGTTTCTTTCGGTTGACATGGTCCACAACTCGCTCCCCGAAGAACATGCCGAGGCCCTGTTCAATCTCGTCGAACTCTGGGAAAAGACCAACAATCCGGAGCGGGCCCGCGAGGCCCGGCAGGATCTGGAAACGACCTACCCGGACAGTCCGTGGACCAAAAAACTTCGAGCGGCAAAGGGCTCCTGACGCTGAGCGAACGGAGCCCTTTCGGTGTCCGGCGGGGCGAGGGTACGCTGTTGTCAGGAAAAGGCTGAATGGAACCACACCTTTTGAGGAGATGATCATGCTGGTTGGCTCGTGCGACAGTGGGCGGGAAGGGATGCGGTCGTGGCACGCCGGCATGCTTCCTACGCGGATTGGGCGGATTCTCCTCGTCGCATGCCTGATGGCATCGTGGGGCGTTGCAGCGACGTGCGTGGCTCCCTCCGTCGCCTTCGCCCAGGACGACGAGGAAGTCGCCGACGCGGGCGGGGAAGAGGAACCCGAGGGCAAGAGCTACCTCACCTTTCTCCTCGAGGCACTCGGCATTAAGTATGTGATCATCTTCTTGCTCCTTTCCTTCGGTCTCGTGGCTCTCCTCGTGATGTGCTTCATGCAGTTTCGCAAGGTGGTGATGATGCCTCCGGAGCTCACCGTGCAGTTCGAGCAGCATCTGGAAAACAAGGAATTCCAACAGGCCTACGAACTGGCCAAGAACGACGACTCATACCTCGGTAAGGTGTTGTCCGCCGGCATGAGCAAGCTGCAGTCGGGCTATCCGGCGGCTGTCGAGGCGATGCAGGCCGCGGAGAACGAACAGGCCATGAACCTCGAACACAAAATCAGCTTCGTGTCGCTCGTCGGCGCCTTGTCCCCGATGTTCGGGCTGCTCGGCACGGTGGACGGAATGGTGGCCGCATTCATGAAGATTGCCCAGAGCACCACGACTCCGAAGCCAAACGAACTCGCCACCGGCATCTCGCAGGCTCTCGTGACGACGCTCATTGGGCTCTGGCTCGCCATTCCGGCCATCGCGTGCTACGCGCTGCTGAAAAACTGGCTGCAGCGGTTCAATATGGAAGTCGACGACGAGTCGATGCGTCTGATGTCACGGTTCCAAAACATGGGCAAGAAGTGAAGCACCATGGCACGTAAGAGAAGCAACGGTCCGGAACAGACCGACATCGACATGACGCCGATGATCGACGTCACCTTCCAGTTGATCACGTTTTTCGTGTTCACCCTCAACTTCTCGGAGGCCGTGAGCGACGACCGGATCCAACTGCCGATGAGCCAGTTGGCAAAGCCTGCCGAAGGGCCGGCGACCAACCCAATCACGCTCCAGCTGATGACCAACGGGAAGGTGATCTACGCCGGCGAACCGGTTGCCCTTCAGGACATTGGCGGATACCTGGAGAACGAGAAACGGGTGATGATCTCGGCGAGCAAGGAGCCCAGTTCGGCAACCGTGATCGTGCGGGCTGACGGCCGGTCGAATACCGGCGATGTGCAAGACCTGATCAAGGTCTGTCAGGAGAAGGGCTTCGAGAGGTTCGTCCTGCGTGCTGAATACGACGAGAGCAAGTGACCGGAGAGTGCCGTGGCTTCCAATCGCGAAAAACTGCCGAACAAAATCGCGATCGATATGACGCCGATGATCGACGTCGTTTTTCAGCTGATCACGTTCTTCATGCTCACGCTCAAAACGGTGATCAGCGAGGGTGACTTTGATATCCGTATGCCGCTTGGCGCCAGCGCCGGAGCAGCCCCCGAGGATCCGATCCCGCCGGTTCGCGTCAAGATGACGGCCGGGCCGGCAGGCGAACGGACGAGCCTGACGATGAATGGCCAGCAGGTCGGCGACTTCGACGATCTCCGCCGGCGGATCATTGATCTCGTGGGCACCGGCCCCGGCTCCAACGCCGACAAGACGGAGGTCGAGCTCGATTGCGACCCGACCTTGAAGTATGAAAACGTGATCCGTGCGGTCACGGCCGTCTCGGGCATGGTGCAGCCCGATGGCACGGTCGTGGAACTGATCAAGAAGATCAAGTTTGCCCCCCCGAAGAAGCGCTGACACCACGAATCACAACGGCATGAGCCGTACGGCTGCCACCCGCATACCCATCGCTCGCGCTTGGGGCTTCTTGGGGGCACTCCCGACAGGAAGCCCCAAGCGCCAGCGCGGGGAATACGCGCCCCACCTCGACCGGCTCTACGTTACCGCCGCGGGTGAAACTTCTCGTGGACGGCTTTGAGGCGGCTGGCGTCGACGTGCGTGTAGCGCTGGGTGGTGGCAATGCTCGAGTGGCCGAGCATCTCCTGAACATGGCGGAGGTCGACGCCCCCGGCCACGAGGTGCGTGGCGAAACTGTGCCGCAGCGTGTGGGGACCGATGTCGGGCGGGATGCCGGCCTTGTCGGCGTGAAGCCGCACGATCTCCCAAATCCGCATCCGTGAGAGCCGGTTGCCCCGCGCCGAGAGGAGAGCCCACGACGGGCTGCCCCCCGCCCGGGCGGCAAACGTCTTGCGGGCGTCGCTGAGCCAGGCCGACGTCGCGGCGATCGCACGCCGGCCGAGCGGCACGACGCGTTCCTTGTTGCCCTTGCCGCGACAGGTGCAAAAACTCTCCGCAAGGTGCACGTCGGTGAGTCGGAGCGTCGACACCTCCGACGCCCGGCAGCCGGTCGCATAGAGGAGTTCGAGGAGCGCCCGGTCGCGCTGAGCCCGCGGATCATCGCCCTCCGGGCTGGCGAGCAGCCTGTCGACCTGGGCCGGCGACAGCGTACCCGGGATGTTGTCATCTCGCCTCGCGGCCTTGATCAACTCCGCCGGACTCTCAGCAATCACGCCCTCGAGTTGCAGAAAGGCATAAAACGTTCGCAGCGTCGCGGCCTGCCGGGCCACGCTCGCGCGGGCAAGGCCCTTCTTCGCGAGCGTTGCGAAGTAGTCGCCGAGATCCCGAATCGTCATGGAGGCCGCCGGCCGCCCGGCAAGCCAAGCGGCGAAGTCCCGCAGATCTCTTCGGTAGGCCGACTGCGTGTTGTCGGCGAGCGCCCGCTCGTGCCGAACATAGTCGAGAAATCGATCGACGAGAATGCTCGTGCCGCCCGCGGCTTCGACGGCGCGGGGGGCGTCGAGCAGGATCTTCCGCGTCCGCGGCCGGCGGGGCTCAGGAGTATCAGCCATGGTTCCTCCCACCGCCCAGTCAGCCGTGGGACGGCCCACCCGCGGCTACGCGTCGTAGCCAAGATTCGGAGCGAGCCACCGCTCGATCTCCGCGACCGGCATCCCCTTGCGGGCTGCGTAGGCCTCGACCTGCTCCCGCGTCAGCCGGTCCACAGCGAAATATCGGCTTTCCGGGTGGGCAAAATAGAGTCCGCTGACGCTCGCTGCCGGCGTCATCGCAAAGCTCTCCGTGAGCCGCATTCCCGCGGCTTTCTCTACCGAAAGCCAGTCGAACAAGGACTGTTTCTCGGTATGGTCGGGACAGGCCGGATATCCAGGCGCCGGCCGGATGCCTCGATACCTCTCCTCGATAAGCTCTTCGCGGCTCAGGCTCTCCGTGCGGCCGTAGCCCCACTCGCGGCGGACTTTCGCATGCAGCCATTCGGCACAGGCCTCGGCCAGCCGGTCGGCGATCGCCTTCACCATGATCGACGAGTAATCGTCGAGTTCGGCGTCATACTTCCGGCAGAGCTCGTCGCAGCCGTGGCCGGCGGTGACCGCGAAGGCCCCCAGGTAGTCCTTGCGGCCGCTTTCCACCGGGGCCACGAAGTCGGCCAGCGCGTGAAAGACGTCCTGTCCTTTCCGTTCCCACTGCTGCCGGAGCGTGTGCACGCGGCCGATCTCGGTGGTCCGAGACTCGTCGGTGAACACCGCGATGTCGTCGCCGACCGAGTTGGCGGCAAACAAACCATACACGCCCTTGGCCACGAGTGCGTCGTCGCGAACGATCAGGTCGAGCAGATCGAGCGCGTCACGGTGAAGCTTCCGGGCCTCAACGCCCACGATCGGGTCGTTGAAAATCGCCGGATACTTTCCCCTCAGTTCCCACGACATAAAGAAGGGGGACCAGTCGATGTACGGGATCAGTTCGGTCAGCGGCACCTTCTCGAGCGTCCGCGGACCGAGAAACTCCGGCACGTCGATCGGCGTCGTGGCCCAATCGGTCGTCCACCGCTTCCCGCAGGCGACGGCATAAGGCACGAGTTTGGTCTCCTGCCGCCGCTTGAAGTTCTCAACGTCGCGGGCCTGTGCCTCGCGGTTGGCCCGCGAGAACTCCTCTCGGGCTGTCGGGCTGAGGAGCTTTTCCACCACGCTGGCTGCCCGGGAAGCATCGTTGACGTGCACCACGGCACCGGAATACTTCGGGGCGATCTTCACGGCCGTGTGCCGGGCCGACGTCGTCGCCCCACCGATCAGGAGCGGTATCGTCAGTTTTGCGTGTTCAAACTCCTGGGCCACCTGCACCATCTCGTCGAGGCTCGGCGTGATCAGTCCTGACAGGCCCACGATGTCGGCCTGGTGGCGGATCGCCTCCTCGATGATCTTGTTGCACGGCACCATCACCCCGAGGTCGACCATGTCGTAGCCGTTGCATCCGAGGACCACGGAGACGATGTTCTTGCCGATGTCGTGAACGTCGCCCTTGACGGTGGCGATCAGCACCTTGCCCCGCTTGGTCTGAGCATTGCCCGACGCGATCCGCTCAGCCTCCATCGAGGGAAGGAGGTGGTTGACCGCCCGCTTCATCACGCGGGCACTCTTCACCACCTGGGGCAGGAACATCTTGCCCTCACCAAACAGGTCGCCCACGGTCTGCATGCCCCGCATCAGCGGCCCCTCGATGATCTCGAGGCTCGTGGCGTAGTGCCCCCGGGCCACCTCGACGTCCTCCTCGACGAAGTCGGCGATCCCCTTCACGAGGGCGTGTGTAATCCGCTCCTCCACACCGAGGCTCCGCCACGTGTCGGCTTTGGCGACGTCGGCCGGATCCCGTTGCTTGACCGTCTCGGCATATTCGATCAGGCGATCGGTCGCGTCAGTCCGGCGGTCGAAGAGCACGTCCTCGATCCGTTCCCGAAGTGGCGGATCGATCTGCTCATAGACGGCCAGTTGCCCGGCGTTGACGATCCCCATGTCCATCCCAGCCCGAATCGCCTGGTAGAGGAAGACCGAGTGCATCGCCTCGCGGACGACCTCGTTGCCCCGGAACGAGAACGAGATATTGCTCACGCCCCCCGAGACCTTCACCAGCGGCATCGCCTCCTTGATCCGCCGCGTGGCCTCGATGAAGTTGATCGCGTAGCGGTTGTGTTCCTCGATGCCCGTGGCGACCGTGAGGATATTGGGGTCGAAGATGATGTCTTCGGGCGGGAAGTGTGCCTGCTCCGTGAGCAGGCGGTAGGCCCGCTGGCAGATCGCAACCCGACGCTCCACGTCGGTCGCCTGCCCCTCCTCATCAAACGCCATCACCACAACCGCGGCCCCGTGGCTGCGGACGATGCGGGCCTGCTCGAGAAACTTCTCCTCTCCCTCCTTGAGGCTGATCGAGTTGACGATCCCCTTCCCCTGCACGCACTTCAGCCCCGCCTCGAGCACCTCGAACCGCGAGGAGTCGATCATGATCGGGACCTTCGAGATCTCCGGCTCGCTCGAGAGCAGCGTGAGAAACTTCGTCATCACCTTGACACCGTCGAGCATCCCCTCATCGACGTTGATATCGATGATGGTGGCGCCGTTCTCGACCTGCTGGCGAGCGACGCTGAGGGCTTCCTCGTACCGCTCCTCCTGGATGAGCCGCGCGAAGGCCCGCGATCCGGTCACATTGGTCCGCTCGCCTACGACGGTGAAGCTGCTCTCGGGCCGCAGTTCCAGCATCTCGAGGCCTGCGTACCGCGACCGCCGTGGCGGATCCGCCGGTTTCCGCGGCGGGTAGTTTCGCATCACGTCGGCGATCGCCTTGAGATGGGCCGGCGTCGTGCCGCAGCAGCCGCCCACGATGTTGAGCCAGCCCGACTGGGCGTATTCCTCGAGCACACTCGCCATCATTTCGGGTGTTTCGTCGAAGCCCCCGAGGGCATTGGGGAGGCCCGCGTTGGGATAACAACTCACGAGCCGCGGGGTGATTCGTGACAGTTCGGCCACGTGGGTCCGGAGCTTCTCCGGCCCAAGGGCGCAATTGATGCCCGCGCTCACCAGATCGATGTGGGAAATGCTGGTCCAGCAGGCCTCCACCGTCTGGGCAGAGAGCGTGCGACCGCCGTCGAAAACGGTAAACGAGGCCATCACCGGCAGCTTCCTGCCGAGGTCCGAGAACACCTGCTCGATGGCATGGAGACAGCTTTTGAGCACCAGCGTGTCGAAGGCCGTCTCGGCGAGCAGAATGTCGACGCCCCCTTCGATCAGGGCCTCGATCTGCTCGCGATACACCGCCACCATCTCGTCGAACGTCACGTCGCGGTGGCCGGGGTCGGCCACGTTGCCGGCAATGGAGAGCTGCTTGTTGGTGGGGCCGATCGACCCGGCGACAAACCGGGGCTTGTCGGGCGTCTTCGCCGTGGCCGCGTCGGCCGCCTCGCGGGCCAGCCGAGCGGCGACGAGGTTCATCTCCCGCGTGTACGACTGCAGGCCGAAATCAGCCAAGGCGATGCTTGTGGCACCGAACGTGTTGGTTTCGACGATGTCGGAACCGGCCTCGAGATACGCGGCATGGATGCCCCGGATCGCGTCGCCCTGGGTGAGCGTGAGGGCGTCGATACAGTTTTTGAGGTCGCGGTGATGTCCGGCAAAACGCTCACCACGGAAACCTTGCTCATCGAGGCCGAGGGCGTGCACCATCGTGCCCATGGCGCCGTCGAGAATCGCGATCCGGCTGGCGAGAACTGAGTGGAAAAGGTCGGAACGACTGGACGGGGAGTTGGTCGACATCGACGGTCCAAAAGGCTGGAAAAGGTCGTGATCGGGCGTACATTCGTGATCGTGCGATTCACCTTGATCATAGGCGACTCGGACGACGGGGCATACTGCGACGGTTCTATGGCGCGATTGGCGGGCGCGGAGGCGTAGGGCTGGGAAGAGGGCGTCTCCCTGGCCACGCACCGCTCAAGGCCGTCCGGTGTCTCCGACGATGCACTCCTCAGGGGAGATCATGCAGGTTCTCGCACGCATTCCAGACATCACCGCGGATCAGGCCGTGCCCGAGGCCTTGGAGGTGACGCCGATCGCGGCTGCGAAGCCCGCCCCGAGTGCTCCCTGCCGCAGGCCCCGGGCCTCGCGAACCTGCTTTCCGATGGGGTCGGTCATGGTGCTGGCAGTCGTAGCGATGGTCGCTTGGGCACTTGCGTCGTGGAGCGACGGCCGCCGCGCCGAACTCGGCCGGGCCGAACGACTCGCCCGGATGCAGCCCGCCCCGACCACGACGGACACCCTCAAGCGATGACCCTCGATCTCCTTGACCGCGCGTTCATTGAACGGTGGAACACGGCCACGCCGCCCGCAGACGCGGACCGGCCGTCCCCAGTGAGCCAGCCGATGCCGGCTCCCGTGCCGCCGGCCGTCGAAGGATGCACCGATTCGGCGAGTGGCGTTATCGTCCACCGACTGCTCCAGGCGGCCAGACCGGAGTGGTCGGCTCTGGCCGACGTGATCGAGTCGGCACGCCACCGCGGCCGCCGCGTGATCGCGATCGCCGCCTGTGAGCCTGGGGCTGGTTGCTCGACCATCGTCGCGGCGCTCCTCCGCACGCTCCACGGTCGGGGGCACAAGGCGAGCGCCTGCGACTGCTCCGGCATCCACGCGACGGGCTCCACCCACGACCGGCGGTTCGTATTGGTCGACGCGGGCGTCTGGTTTCCACCGGGCAGGATTCACCGCCAGCGGCTTCTGATCGCAAGCAGCGGATGCGACGCCGCGATCCTCGTCTGCAAGGGAAATCGCCCCCCCCCCGCCACGTGGGCCGTCACTCTCGAGGCCATCGGCGTCGAACCGCTCGGCGAGGTGGTGTCGTTCGCGCCGCCGGCCGGTGGCATTCGTGGAGAAACGCCATGAGCGAATCGCCCGCTGCTCCCACGCTCACGCCCACGCAACACGCCGCGCTCGCCAAGATCGCCTGCGGCATCTCGCGGCCGGGGGGTGTGGCGCTGCTCTGCGGCCCGCAGGGCGTGGGGAAAACTACCGTGCTCGCTCATCTCGCAGCCGCCCGCCAACTCGCCTCGCTGTCGGTGGAGGTTCGCGACTTCGCGGCGTGGGCCGCCCCGGCGGAGTTTGTCCGGTGTGACCTTCCCGACGTCGTGGTCGCCGACGACGCCCACCGCGCCGCCGACGGCGGGATCGCCAGGCTGCTCGCGACCTGTCGCGGCCGGCAGCCTGCGGTGAGTGTCGTGCTGGCTGGCGAGGGCCGCCTGCTCACGCTGGTCTCCCGCGACAGCCGCGTCGAGCAGGCGATCCATCTCCGCGCCAGCCTGCGGCCCTGCACGTTGGCTGAGTCTCACGGCATACTCGCCGCGGCGCTCGGCACGACGGCAGCCGACGGCCCGCTGCTCCCCGCGATCTCGACCATCCACGAGATCGCCGCCGGCATCCCCGCGGCAATGCTCCGGCTTGCGGAACTCGCCCGTGTGCTCGCCGCCTCGAGGCCAAATCTGGCCATCACCCCGGCCGACATCGAGACGATTCACCGCCGCCTTTCTCCGCACGCAGCCTGACGAAAACGGCGGGCGAGAGGGTTTCATCCGATTCACCGATGAATTGCAGGCGTTGCGGTGGGTCGGGGTGGCATTGATACGGTGCCGGATGGTTCACCAGCGGTCGCATGGGAAGCGCCTCCCGCCAGGAAGCCCCAAGCGCGAGCGCGGGGAATACGCCCGCCACCCCGTCCCGCTCCTTACAACCACCGAAGTCGCCGCCCGCATACCCATCGCTCGCGCTCCGGGCTTTTTGAAGGCATCCGACGCCATGCGTTTCGATCCGCAGCACTTCCCGCCAGGAAGCCCCAAGCGCGAGCGCGGGGAATACGCCCGCCACCCCGTCCCGCTCCTCACAACCACCGAAGTCGCCGCCCGCATACCCATCGCTCGCGCTCCGGGAAGCGTTTCGCGGGTGCTGACAGTCCGTCTCCTCGACGAGTGCTTTGAAGCTCTTCGACCCGTGGCATGCGTGGGGTGTGCGCTGCCGAACTCGGCGGAAGGCTGCTGCGATACTCATGCAAAGCCCCGCTCCCACCACACCTCACGCAAAAGCGTGGGGCAAGCTCAGGGCCCCGCCAGTGTCGCCCGCCCGGGGCCGCCCACCGACTCACGGCGAACTCGAGCAGGTGCATGACGAGCGGGACATCTTTCAGGCGACGGATAGACGAGTTGCCGGCGATCGACATCCGCAGCCTCTGACCCCTGCCGGACGCGAGTCACGCCAACGCCGCCAAAGCCGCCGGACTCGGCAAGACTCCGCGCCGGCAGAAAGAACAACGCCACTCCAGGGGGCAAGGACCGCCCGCTGCGAACCGCCTTTTGAAACCCGGGAGGCGGAAGCTCGCGGCTCACAAGCCGCTTGTCAACTCGGTCATGGTTGCGGTCGGACATGGTTGCGGTCGGACATGGTTGCGGTCGGACATGGTTGCGGAAGAGCCATTGGCCGGGCTATCCCTGACCAAATCTGTGTCTACCAACGAAACGAGGGCCGGTGCTCTTTGACACCGGC
>JBBDNW010000047.1:0-6534 GCA_040877375.1 Pirellulales bacterium
GCGGTGTGGAGCGGGGCGGAGTGCTACCCGCATTCCCCGCGCTTGCGCTTGGGGCTTCCTGACGGGAGCGAGGGGGGGTCGGCGAACGCTCTTAGGAGCCTTGGGCGTATCCTCGCCAGGAGCGACAATCCGCAGGACCGCGCAGCGGCGACTTTTGCCGCCCCCGAGCCGGCGACACACCAAAGGCGAATGCGATCTAGGCTCGCAGGAGTGCTTCGATCGACTTCAGCGCCGCGGCGAGCGCGGCCGGCAGCTGATCGACGAGCTTGCCGCCCGCCTGGGCGAGATCGGGCCGGCCGCCCCCCTTCCCGCCCACGACGGTCGCCGCATCCTTGATCCAGTTGCCGGCGGAGAGTCCCCGCTCCTCGAGCTCGCGGGAAATGCCCGCCACCAGCGTGACCTTATCGCCTTCCACGCTGCCGAGCAGCACGGCGATCGGGCTCGCCTTCCGCCGCAGCTGATCAATGCACTGCCGCATCGCTCCCGCGTCGCCCCCCTTCGCATCGGCCACCACGATCCGCGTGCCTCCGACATCGGAAGCGGCACCGAGCAGGTCATCGACCGAAAGCGATGCACTCGGCGTGGCCGGCTTGGCCCTCTTGAGATCGCGCAGCTCCTTGACGACGGTCGCGAGCCGATGAGGCAGTTCGCCCACCGGCACCTTGAGAACCGAAGCCGACTCGGCGAGCGTCTGCTCGGCCTGGCGGAAGCGGTCGAGCGCCTTAACGCCCGTGACGGCAGTGATGCGCCGGGTGCCGGCCGAGACGCTCTCCTCGCCGATGATCCGCACGAGGCCGATCTGGCCAGTGCTCGAGACGTGCGTGCCGCCGCAGAGTTCACGGCTCACGTCGTCCATCGTCACCATCCGCACGACGTCGGGATACTTCTCACCGAACAGCATCATTGCCCCGGCGTGCCGAGCCTCCGCGAGCGGCAGAAGCTGAGCCGAAACTGGCACCGCGGCGAAGACGCCCACGTTGACCATCGTCTCGATGGCCCGGAGCGTGTCGGCGTCGATCGAGCTGCTATGTGAGAAGTCGAACCGTAGCAGGTCGGCATCTACCTTCGAGCCCTGCTGGACGGCGTGTGAGCCGAGATGGTGCTGTAAGGCCGCATGCAAAAGGTGCGTGGCTGAGTGCGCCCGGCGGAGGGCCGCCCGGCGAGCCGGATCGACCTTCGCAGTGACGCTGGCTCCCAGATCGAGCGTGCCTTTCCGCAGGTGGCCGAGGTGGAGCATGAAGCCCCCTTCCCGCAGCGTGTCGAGCACCTCAAACTCCCCGCCGTGCCATGCGAGCCGACCGGTGTCGCCCACCTGCCCACCCGACTCGCCGTAGAAGGGCGTGCGGTCGAGCACCACGGTCACGGGCTGGGCATGCCCGACCTCATCGAGCCGATCGCAGAGCGAATCCTGCGCGATGATGCCGATCACCTTGCCCTCGGCCTCGATGATGTCGTAGCCCACAAACTCTGAGCCGTGCATCGTCTTTTTGAGAGCGTCGAGCGGACCCGAGGTAAATACCTCCGCACGAGTGCCAGCCCCCGACTTGAGGCCGTGATCCTCCATGGCCGCCCGGAAGCCCTCCCAATCGAAGCCGCAGTTGCGCTCCGCAGCGAGCGTCTCGAGCAGTTCCGGCGGGAAGCCGTAAGTGGTGTAGAGTTCGGCCGCGTCGGCGCCCGGCACGACGGCCTTGCCGGTCGAGCCGATCGCCCCAAAGAGCCTCTCGATCCTCGCCAAACCACCGTCGATCGTGGCGAGAAACGACTCCTCCTCCCGCTTGATCACGCCGCCCACGCGATCGGTCGTGTCGGCGAGTTCTGGATAGGGCTTCCGCATCATCTCGGCGACGATCGGCGGCAGCGCGTGGAGAAACGGCTCGCGCATTCCCATCTGCCGGCCGTCGAGCACCGCCCTGCGGAGCAGTCGCTTAATGACATACTTCTCCTCGTTGTTGCCCGGCAGCACATTTTCGTGAATGGCGAACGTGCAGGCCCGCACGTGGTCTGCGATCCGCCGCATCCGCCGACCGTCGTCGGTGGCCGGCTCGTATCGTTTGCCGCAGACCTCGGCCACCGCCTCGACGATCGGCCGCAGAATGTCGATGTGGAAGTTGGAGTCAACGCCCTGCAGCATCGCGCAGGTCCGCTCGAGCCCCATGCCGGTGTCGATGTTGCGGCTCGGCAGCGGATGAAGGTTATTTGGCGGCGGCCCCACGCGGTTGAACTGCGTAAACACGAGGTTCCAGATCTCGACGTCGCTGCCGTCGGGCATCCGGTAGAAGATCTCGCTGCACGGGCCGCTGACCCCGTCGGGCCCCTGCGACGGTGAACTCGCCGGCCAGAAGTTGTCGTCCTCGCCCATCCGCGTGATCCTCGCGGCGGGCACGCCGATCTCGTCGGCCCAGATCGCGAAGGCCTCGTTGTCGTCTTGGTAGACGGTGATCGAGAGCTTCTCGGGAGCGATGTTCAGCCAGTTCTTCGCCGTGAGAAACTCCCAGGCCCACTGGATCGCCTCCTGCTTGAAGTAGTCGCCAAACGAGAAGTTGCCGAGCATCTCGAAAAACGTGTGGTGCCGAGGCGTCCGCCCCACGTTGTCGATGTCACCCGTCCGCAGGCACTTCTGGCAGGTCGTGGCCCGGGTGAAGTCGAGTTTGCACTTGCCGAGGAAGTGGTCTTTGAACTGATTCATGCCCGCAGGCGTGAACAGCACCGACGGATCCCAACGCGGCACGAGCACGTCGCTCGGCCTCCGTACGCAGCCCTTGGACTCGAAGAATGCGAGATACGCCTCGCGGAGGTCGTCGGCCTTCATATCACCATCGGCTCCCAGGGAATCGCCAAGGAATCATCCCGGCTGGGCCGACACTATACCCGGCGCCGGCGCCTTCACGCGATGCCGCCACGACAAAACGACACCGCCCACGAGCGGCCGCTTGGGTCGGCCTCTCGTGGGCGGATAGGGATTGAGTGCCGCTGCCTGAGCGACGATCTCGTGCTGCGGCGCGACGATCACTCGCTGACGGCTTCACCACTGACGGCTTCACCACTGACGGCTTCACCACCGGCGGCGTCGCTCGCTAAGGCGATCACGGCATCCTTGCTGGCGATGATCTTCTCGCGAATCTCCTGCGCCACCGCCGGATTGTCTTTGAGAAACTGACGGGCCTTCTCCCGGCCCTGGCCGAGATGCGTCTCGCCATACCGCATCCATGTGCCCGTCTTGTCGATGAGCTTGGCAATCACGGCGAGGTCGAGAATGTCGCCCTCCACGCTGATGCCGTCGGCGTGCATCATGTCGAACTCGGCAACCCGGAAGGGCGGCGCAACCTTATTTTTTACGATCTTCACCTTCACCCGCTGCCCAACGACGTCCTCACCATCCTTGAGCGTGCCGATGCGGCGGACGTCAACTCGACACGATGAATAGAACTTGAGGGCCCGGCCACCCGGCGTGGTCTCGGGACTGCCAAACATCACGCCGATCTTCTCGCGGATCTGATTGATGAAAATCACGGTCGTCTTGCTCTTGGCGATGGCGCCGGTGAGCTTCCGCATCGTCTGGCTCATGAGCCGGGCCTGCAGGCCCACGAAGGAGTCGCCAATCTCGCCGTCGAGCTCCTTCTGAGGCACGAGGGCCGCGACCGAATCGACGACGATGATGTCGACCGCATTGCTCTTGATGAGCATCTCTGCGATCTGCATCGCCTCCTCGCCGCTCGTGGGTTGGCTCACGAGCAGCCTCTCGAGCGAGATACCCAGCTTCTTGGCCCAACTCGGGTCGAGCGCGTGCTCGGCATCGATGAAGGCCGCGATGCCGCCGGCCCGCTGGGCTGCGGCGACGGCGTGCAGAGCGATCGTGGTCTTGCCGGACGACTCGGGGCCAAACACCTCGATGATCCGGCCGCGGGGAAACCCCTTGCCGCCCAGCGCGAGGTCGACAGACAGACTGCCTGAGGAGATGCCTTCGATCGGCGCCTGACGCTCGGCGCCCAACGGCATGATCGAGCCCTCGCCAAACTCTTTCTCAATCTGGGCCAGGGTGTTCCGAAGATGGACGTTGTCGTCGAGGAACGACGGCCCGGCCTTCGCCCCCTTCTTGCCGGCCTTCTCCTGCACCTTCGACTCGCGGACTTCTTTTTCTTTGTCGTCTTTCTTGCCCATCCGACCATTTACTCCTGCAACTGCCGTTATCATGGCGATCATCTCCCACGCTTCCCGGCACGCCGTCGGGGTGGTTGCTTCGCCACCATGAATCGAGCGATTTGCCGCGGAACCGAACACTGAACGCGGGTATACTATCGGCTGCGGGCCAGCTTGGCAAGCAGATTTTCTGAACAGCCGTACAGACTCTGCCCACGGCGATTCCAGCCCCTCCGGCCCCTGCCCGACCTGCCGCAACCGCCCCAGGGCCTGCTGCCTCACCAGGGCCGCTGGGTCAGAAAGTGAGCATCTGGCGGTATTCCGCCACGCGGCGGTCGAGGTCGCCGCGATCGATTTCGGCCAGACGGTCGAGGCTGAAGTCCTCTACTGTAAAGCTCGCCGTGACCACGCCGTAGGCCAGGGCTTCTTTGAGGGCCTGCGGGTCGAAGCGGTCGAGGGCCGCGAGATGACCCATCATGCCCCCCGCGAAGCTGTCGCCGGCACCGGTCGGGTCGACCACGCGCGGCGTCGGGTAGGCAGGCATGACATACATCTCGTGCTCGCTGAAAAACATCGCCCCGTGCTCGCCCTTCTTGATGACCACGAACTTCGGCCCCATCGCCCTGACCTTGTGGCCGGCCCGCACGAGGTTCTCGTCTTCCGCGAGCAACTTGGCCTCTGCGTCGTTGAGCACGAGGCCGTCGATCCGCTTGAGAAGCGCTTCCAGTTCGTCCCGCTGGATGTTGATCCAGAGATCCATCGTGTCGGCCACGGTGAGCTTGGCCTCGGGCACCTGATCGAGCACGGAGAGCTGCGTGACCGGCGACGAGTTGCCGAGAAACAGAAACTTGCTCTGTCGGTGGTTCTCGTGCAACTTCGGCTTGAACTCGCCAAACACGTTGAGGTGCACCTCGAGGGTCTCACGGTCGTTCATGTTGGGCAGGTAGCGGCCCCGCCAGCGAAACGTCTTGCCTCCCTTGATCATCTCGATCCCTGACGTGTCGATCCCCCGCGTCTCGAGAAACCGCGTGTGCTCCTGCGGCCAGTCCTCGCCCACGGTGCCGATCATCTTGACGGGCGAGAAGAAGCTCGCGGCGTAGGAGAAGAACACGCACGACCCGCCGAGCACGTCGTCACGCTTGGCGGTGGGGGTCTCGACGCAATCGAGAGCGACGCTTCCGACGACGAGCAACGGCATA
Source organism: Pirellulales bacterium (assembly GCA_040877375.1). Lineage (GTDB taxonomy): Bacteria > Planctomycetota > Planctomycetia > Pirellulales > UBA1268 > QWPN01. The sequence goes on from JBBDNW010000047.1 coordinate 5,337, forward strand.
GCAGGCTTTCCAAGGGTGATGAATTCGAAGAGAGTATGACCGATCGACCTCGATTGAAAACCCCGCCACACGGAGCCTCTCGCATGCACCGTTCCCGCGCCTTTCTCGCGATCACGATCGCTTTCCTCGGCGCGTGGGCTCGCGCCGAAGACTGGCCGCAGTGGATGGGCCCCAAACGCGATAACGTCTGGCGGGAAGAGGGCATCGCCGCCGGGTTTCCCGCCGGCGGGCCGCGGGTGCTCTGGCGGACGCCAATCAAGGGTGGCTACGCCGGCCCGGCCGTCGCCGGCGGCCGGGTGTTCGTCACCGACTATGTCACCGACGCCGACGTGAAGGTGGCCAACTTCGAGCGGAAGCAATCGACTGGCACCGAGCGGGTGCTCTGCCTCGACGAGGCCACGGGCAAGGAGATCTGGAAGCACGAGTATCCGGTCACCTACACGATCGCTTATCCCGCCGGGCCGCGGTGCACGCCCACGGTCCATGGCGATCGTGTCTACACGCTTGGCGCCGAGGGCGATCTGTATTGCTTCGAAGCGGCCACCGGCAAGGTCGTCTGGTCACGCGATCTGAAAAAAGACTACGCCACGAAGGCGGCGCTCTGGGGCTGGGCAAGCCATCCGCTCGTCGACGGCGACCGGCTCGTGTGCGTCGTGGGCACCGACGTGGCCCATGCCGCGGCCTTTGACCTTGCGACCGGCAAGGAAGTGTGGCGCACGGGATCAGCTCCCGAGCAAGGCTACGTGCCGCCGTCGATCATCGAGGCGGCGGGGGTGCGGCAACTCGTGCTCGCAAAGCCCGACGCCGTCTATGCGGTCGTGCCCGAGACCGGGAAGCTCCTCTGGGAGACGCCCTACAACGCCGACAACGGCTCGATCATCATGACACCGGTCCGTGTCGGCGATCACCTCTACATCGGCGGCTACCAGGGGAAGAACCTGCTCCTGAAACTGAAGGCCGACGTGCCGGGCGTGGACGTCGTCTGGCGCAACAAGCCCAAGCAGGGCATCTCGGCGGTCAACGTGCAGCCGATCGCGGCCGACGGGCTCGTCTACGGCTTCCACGAGAGCGGCGAATTGCGGGCGATGCGGATCCCCGAGGGCGACTTCGCCTGGAAGGGCGGCGGACCACTGGGCGAACGACCGCAGGGCTCCGGCACCGCCTTCATCACGAAGCAGGGCGACACCGAGAAGGGCGA
>JBBDNW010000048.1:0-1259 GCA_040877375.1 Pirellulales bacterium
TGAGCCGGGCTCGGCAGCCATGGGAACCCTTGGCGTTCACATCGGCTGCCTGGCAAGACGGGGCCATGGATGGCCCGCCCTGCCTATAGCCAGCCACAAGCGGCGGGGCGTGTGTCCGTCCTGCAACGGCAGGCACATGGCACAGACGGCCGCCCACAAAAGTCGATCACGTCATCCCACCGGTGCCCGTGCGGCAGTGGGTGATTTCATTGCCCAAGCGGCTGCGGGGGGTTCTCGGAGACCGGCCCAAGGCCGTCGCGGCGGTGACGAGGATTTTTGTCGATGAGATCGAGAAGCTGCTCTGTGATGAGCGCCTCCGCTGCGATGAGCGCCGCCGCCGACATGCTCGCCTGGCAGCATGGCGGGTTTTCCATCGACGCGAGCGTCCGCATCACCCGCATCCGCTACGTGCTCCCCCGCCACAAAGCCGCCAACTGGGTCGACCCGGGCCGTGGGCGAAAGACCACGCGGCCTGGCGCGAACGGCGTCGTCGAGCTCTCGCCGTTTGAGTTCCTGAACCGGCTCGCCGATCTGATCCCACAGCCGCGCAAGCACCGGCATCGCTATCACGGGGTGTTTGCGCCGAATCACAAGCTGCGGCAGGCCGTGACGGCGCTCGCCATAGGGAATGTCGGCACGCGGGGCGATGCCGCGACCGGCGGGCACGATGCTGAGGATTGCTGCGGCACACGTGCAAAGCCCCGCTCCCACGACACCTCGCGCAAAAGCCTGGGCGAAACTGATGGCCCGGGTCGGGGAGGAGTTTCCCCTCGAGTGCCCAAGTTGCGGCGGCGACATCCGGCTGATCGCGTTTTTTACCGAGCCAGGGCCGAACCATGCGACGGCGGCAGGCAGGAGCCGGCCCACTTCGAACCGGAGGTTCGCAAGCGAGCGAAGGCCAGGATGGCTTCGCGCGCGTAAAGCAGCACCGCCGCCGATCTCGCCCGACGAACTGCCCGCGATCGACATCCACAGCCTCTGACCGGTGCCGGACCACCAAGCCCCCACGCGGCCGGACTCGGAGAGACTCCGCGACGACTCAAGAAAAACGCCACTTCAGGGGGAAGGGCGGGCGCGTCGGGAACCGCTTTCAGGGCCGGGGGCAGGCCCGGAAGACTGGAGCAACCGGCTCACGAGCCGCTCATGAGTCGAGCCATGCTTACGGAGGTGTCATTGACCGGGCTATCCTTGGCAGCGACGGCACACTTTCTCGATCGGCTTGCGGATTTGGTGCCGCCGCCACGGAAACACCGCCATCG
>JBBDNW010000049.1:0-6469 GCA_040877375.1 Pirellulales bacterium
CCTGCGGCAACCTGCTCGATGTCGAGTACGACTGGGATCGGCTCCGGCCGCCGACGTCGTTCGAGGTCTTCGAGCGGAAGTGGATGCGGCGGAGTGATCCGCTGGCCTTGAGCGGCGTGTGGCGGTTTCACGAACTGCTCCCCTACGCGCCGCGTGAGAGCGTGGTCACGATCGGCGAGGGGCAGACGATGTGTCCTGTGTCCGACACCGTCGGATCGTTCGTGGGCCTGCACAACGGCCGCCTGCATCTGCAGTACGAGGGCCTCAACCCGTCCGGATCGTTCAAAGACAACGGTATGTCGGCGGCGTTCACCCACGCTCGGATGATCGGTGCCAAGCGGGCCGCCTGTGCCTCGACCGGCAACACGAGCGCGTCGCTGGCCGTCTACTGTGCCGTGACTCGGCTGATGCGGGGCATCATCTTCATCGGCTCCGGCAAGATCTCCTACGGCAAACTCTCGCAGGCGCTCGACTACGGCGCGCTCACGATCCAGATCGCCGGTGACTTCGACGATGCGATGGCCCGCGTCAAGGAGGTCTCTGGCAAGCTCGGTATCTACCTCGTCAACAGCGTGAATCCCTTTCGGCTCGAGGGCCAGAAGACGATCATGTTTCGGGTGCTCGAATCGCTCGGCTGGGAGGTGCCCGACTGGATCGTGGTGCCCGGCGGCAACCTCGGCAACTCAAGCGCCTTCGGCAAGGCCTTCGCCGAACTTCGCAAGCTTGGTCTCATCGACCGCGTGCCGCGGCTGGCGGTCATCAACGCGGCCGGCGCCAACACGCTCCACGAGCTCTACACCCGCCGTGGGCTGCGCTGGGACGGGGGCAAGGCGGATCTCGCCCCCGCCTGCCACTATTACGACGAGCTCGATCGCGACCAGAAACGCGCCCACACGATCGCCAGCGCTATCGAGATCAACCGGCCCGTGAATCTCAACAAGTGCCTGCGGGCCCTCGAGGTCTGCAACGGCGTGGTTCGCGAGGTGAGCGAGCAGGAGATCCTCGACGCCAAGGCCCAGGTCGGCGCCGGCGGCCTCGGCTGCGAACCAGCGAGCGCGGCGAGCGTGGCGGGAGCGAAGCAGCTCGTCGCCGAGGGGGTGATTGGTCGCGACGAACGGGTGGTCTGTATTCTCACCGGCCACCAGCTCAAGGATCCGACCGCGACGGTCGCCTACCACACGACCGACCAAAAGCTCTTCAACGAGGTGCTCGGTAGCCGGGGCGTGAGCCGGGCGAGCTTCGCGAACCGGGCCGTGAGTGTGGGCAATCGTCTCGACGAGATTGTGCAGGCGATTGATCTGTATTCCTGACCGCCGTCACCGCCTGTGTGCAGCGTGTGTGTGGATCGATGACCATTCAGGGAGGAATCCGTGGCCAGTAGTCTGCTTCGTCTCGTCGTTCATGGAGCCGCTGGCCGGATGGGTCAGCGGATCGTGTGCTGTGCCGCGTCTGACGCCACGCCTTGGAAACTCGTGGCGGCGATCGAGCGGTCCGGCCATCCGCGGGCCGGCTTCGACGCCGGCGTGCTCGCAGGCATTCCGACAGCGGACGTGGCGATCGCCGCGGGCTGGGAGTGCCCTGCCGACGTGGTGATCGACTTCTCGCTGCCCGAGGCGGTCGCGGGTATCGTCTCGACCTGTGTGGCCAAGAAGGTGCCGCTTGTCGTGGCCACGACCGGGCTCGAGGATTCGGAGCGACGCGCGATCGCAGAGGCCGCGAAGACGATTCCGATCCTCCAGTCGCCGAGCATGAGCCTCGCCGTCAACGTCGCGATGGACTTGGTGGGCCGCGCAGGTGCCCTGCTCGCCGGTGTCGGCGGCCGCACGGACGTCGAGATCATCGAATGCCACCATCGGCACAAGGAGGATTCCCCCAGCGGCACCGCGCTCAAGTTTGGCGCGATCGTGCAGCAGGCGATGGGGCAGAAGAGCGTGGTCCACGGCCGCGAGGGGCGGCCCGGCGCCCGGCCCGCCCACGAGATCGGCTACCACGCCGTCCGCGCGGGCGACAATCCCGGCGAGCACACGATCCTGTTCGGCATGGAGGGCGAATCGCTGTCGGTGAACGTTCGGGCCACCAACCGCGATTGCTATGCCCGCGGCGCCTTGGCCGCCGCAGCCTTCCTCGTCGGCAAGCCGGCGGGTCTCTATTCGATGCGCGACGTGCTCGGGATTGCCTGAGCGGGCTCCACCTGGGGAGTCAGAAACATGCCCATCAGCCGTGACAGGAGCCACAGTGTTCCCAGCGGCAGCAGGATCGTGGAGATCGTGAAGTAGATGGCCAGGTTTACGATCGATTCGCCGACCGCGGCGAGCGAGTCGTAGAGTTTCTGGGCCCGATCGCCGATCGCGTCGACTGGGTTGTACCGCTCGTACCACGGGCGGCTCGAGTCGTCGGCCTCTGCCCGTTCGATCTTCTCGGTCGTCGCGGCCACCGCCGCTGACGCCTGCTGGTAACTCGGCTCGAGAAACGTGTCGGCGACGAGCGAGTCGATCCAGCCGGCGGCGGGGAGCGCCAGCCGTGCGAAGAGCGCGAGGCTGAAGAGCCGCTTATTCCAGCTGACGAGCGACCGCCGTCCGCGCGGTCCGCAGAGGGCCGAGAGGCCCAAAGCCGCCAGCGGCGGCAGAAACAGCCAGCAGCCGAGCGTTCTGGCGATCTGCATCCCGAGCCGCTGCACGCCCAGGGCCGTGGTGCTCGTGAGGAGCAGCGCACCGTACTGTTCAACGAGATCGTTGATCGGGTCGAGGGCCTGGCCGATGCCGAGGCTGCCGCCGGGGCCGAACGAGAAACTCACCTCCGAACTCTGGGCGAGTGAGATGGCGCTGTCGAGGCCGCGGGTGGCGGCAAGGGCCGCGAGCGTGCGGGCGAACGACGCCTCCATCCAAGCGTCGCCCTTCGTGTCTGCCAAGGGGGCGATCGTGAGGAGCACGATTGCCGCGATCGCCACCTGGATCACCGCCCGTGCCGCGGGCTCACGGAATCGCGACGGCAGGACCGGCAGCCAGTCACCGCGGACGAGTGTGGCAAACCGGTCGTCGATTCCACGGGCAGGTTCCGCGTCATTTTTCATGGCATCCGCTCCGGGAAGCTTTTCGTCGTTGCGGGCCGAGTATATCCCGCGCGATCCCGCCGACAGGAAGCCCCAAGCGCCAGCGCGGGGAAGACGCGATCCACCCCGTTTGGCTCCGCGCTACGCCACGGCTAGCCACGCGTATTCCCATCGCTCGCGCTGGGGGCTTCTTGGGGGCGGGTCACTCGCTCGGGCCGGCCATCGCGACCTCGCTGGTGACTTTGTCGAGGTATTGCCGGAAGTTGTGGGCGAAGAGTCCGGCAAGCTTGCGGGCGGTCACGTCGTAGGCCGCCTTGTCGGCCCAGGTGTCGCGGGGCACGAGCACGTCGGCCGACACGCCCGGGCACGACGTGATCACATCGAGGCCGAACACGGGGTCGGGCGTGGCCGGCGCCTCCCGCAGGGCCCCCGAATGGATCGCGTCGATGATGCCGCGGGTGATCGTCAGGCTCATCCGCTTGCCGATGCCGTAGGAGCCGCCGCTCCAGCCGGTGTTGACGAGCCAGACACTGACCCGGTGTTTGAGGATCTTCTCAGCGAGGAGCCCGGCGTATTTCATCGGATGCCAGACCAGGAATGGCCCGCCGAAGCAGGGCGAGAACGTGGCCTGCGGCTCCGCGACCCCCATTTCGGTGCCGGCCACCTTCGCCGTGTAGCCGCTGATGAAGTGATACATCGCCTGCGACGGAGAAAGCCGGCTCACCGGGGGCAGCACGCCGAAGGCGTCGCAGGTCAGAAAGATGATGTCGGTGGGATGGCCCGCCACGCACGGGATCTTCGCGTTGCGGATGAAGTCGATCGGGTAAGCCCCGCGGGTGTTCTGCGTGATGCTCGTGTCGTGGAAATCGACGTGGTGCGAGTCCTCGTCGTAGACCACGTTCTCAAGCACGGCCCCGAACCGCAGCGCCTGAAAGATGTCGGGCTCAGTGTCGGGGGCGAGGTCGACCGCCTTGGCGTAGCAACCCCCTTCGATGTTGAAGATCCCTGAGTCGCTCCAGCAGTGCTCGTCGTCGCCGATCAGGAGTCGCTTGGGGTCGGCGGAGAGCGTTGTCTTGCCGGTGCCGGAGAGCCCGCACAGGAGCGACGAGGCGCCAGTGTCGCGGTCGGCGGTGGCCGAGCAGTGCATCGAGAGGATGTTCCGCTTCGGAGCGAAGTAGTTGAGCATGGTGAACACGCCCTTCTTCATCTCGCCGGCATACTCGGTGCCGAGGATCACCATCTCCTTCGACTCGAGCGAGAGGTCGATGCTCGTCTTCGACGTCATCCCCTGTGTCTTCCGGTTGGCTGGAAACTGGCCAGCGTTGTAGATCACGGCGTCGGGTTCGCCGAACTCGGTGAGTTCCTCCACCGTCGGCCTGATCAGCATCGTGTGCATGAAGAGCGCGTGATACGGCCGCGAGCAGATCACGCGGACCTTGAGCCGGTGCTGCGGATCCCAGCCGGCGTAGGCATCGACGCAGTAGAGGATCTCGCGGGTGTTGAGGTAGTCCTTGGCCCGCTCGGCATTGATCTGGAAGGTCTCATCGTCAATCGGAAGGTTGACGCTCCCCCACCAGACATCGTGTTCCGACGCGGGGTCGCGGACGATCCGTTTGTCCTTCGGCGAGCGGCCGGTCTTGTCGCCGGAGTAGGCGATCAGAGCCCCCGAGTCGGCGATCGCGCTACGGGCGTCGATCCGCAGCGCCTCGGCGTAGAGTTCGGCCGGGGCGAGGTTGCGGCGGACGTCGGCGACAGTAATGCCGTGCTGGGAGAGATCGATGCGTCGCATGGTGAATGACTTCCGGTCCGCGGCGAGTGTGGGAGCGAGCAGTGTATTTGCATCCGAACGAGGCGACAGCCCGCACGGTTGTCGGTTTAGGCGGCATGGCCTAGACTTAGTTAAGTCAGGAGAGAGTCGCAAGACCGCCGAAGGCCGAACGCTCAGGCAAAAGTACTGACGACATACACTGTTGGAGAGTGACACGGCCGTTCGCGGCGGTGTCCACCGAAGGGGCAACCCGCGGGCCTTCACCCGCGGCGAATCTCTCAGGTCCAAAGGACAACAGGGTTCCAGGGTGGGGCTTCGCGCCTCCATCACGACACGAGGAGCCCTGCCATGTCCAAGACCCTCACGCCCCATGCCGCCGGTGTCCAGGCTGTTGCTCACTTTGGTTCCCATCGCGGCCCGGCCCCTGCTGTTGCCGGCCGCGGCATGCCGCTCGAGCTGCTCGAGAATGCCTCGGAGTTCCAAGGCCGTCACATCGGCTGTAGCCCAGACGACGAGCTACGGATGCTAGAGACGATCGGTGAGGAGTCGTGCGAGTCGCTGATCGCGGGGATCGTGCCGGCGAGCATCGCCCGCCACGACGAGATGCAGTTGCCCGCGGCCGTGACCGAGGCGGCGGCGCTGGCGGAGTTGCAGGCGATCGCGGCGCAGAATCGGCTGCTCACGAGCTTCATCGGCCAGGGCTACCACGGCACCCACACGCCGGGAGTGATTCTGAGGAACATCCTGGAAAACCCGGCTTGGTACACCGCCTACACGCCCTACCAGGCCGAGATCAGCCAGGGCCGCATGGAGGCGATCGTCAACTTCCAGACGATGGTCTGCGATCTCACCGCGATGCCGATCGCCAATGCCTCGTTGCTCGACGAGGCGACTGCGGCCGCCGAGGGGATGACGCTCGCGAAGCGGGCGGGCGGGTTGTCGAGCAGCGTGTTTCTCGTTGATGCCGGCTGCCATCCGCAGACGATCGAAGTGCTGCGGACGCGGGCCGCGCCCTTGGGGATTGAGGTGGTGGTCGGCGACGCCTCCGCCCTCCTCGACCGCACCGAGTGCTTCGGTGTGCTCGTGCAGTATCCCTCGACCGATGGCGAGGTCATCGACTGGCGTGACCTCGCTGCGCGGGCCCATGCGAAGAAGGTTGCCGTGGTCGCGGCCGCCGATCTGCTCGCGCTCACAGTGCTGATGCCCCCCGGTGAGTGGGGTGCCGACATTGTCGTGGGCACGACGCAGCGGTTTGGCATGCCGATGGGATGCGGCGGTCCGCATGCCGCCTTCTTCGCCTGCCGCGATGAGTTTAAGCGGTCGATGCCGGGCCGCCTCGTGGGCGTGAGCATCGATTCGCATGGCCGGCCGGCCTATCGACTCGCCCTCCAGACCCGCGAGCAGCACATCCGTCGCGAGAAGGCCACCTCCAACATCTGCACCGCCCAGGTCCTGCCTGCCGTGGTGGCGAGCATGTACGCCGTCTATCACGGACCAGAGGGGCTCACGCGGATCGCCGACCGGGTCGCTTCCTACACCGCGATCCTCGCCCTGGGTCTCCGGCGGCTGGGGGTGGCGGTCGTCAGCACTGCCGCCTTCGACACGCTGCGGCTCGACACGGGCGAGCGGACCGAGGCGTTTCTCGCCAAGGC
>JBBDNW010000050.1:0-1723 GCA_040877375.1 Pirellulales bacterium
TTCGCCCCAGTCAGAAACGGCCGGATCGCCGCCCTTGGTGGCTCAATAAAAAATTTCAAAAACCGCTCTTATTCGAAGAAATCGCAGAAATGTATCGGTTTTCGGGATGCCTGGCCGCAGGATGGGGGCTGTTTGGCACAAATCTTGCAACTAAGCCTTGCGAGAAGGTCGACCTTTGCAAGGGAGTGGTTCACATGGTGGGTAGCACATTCGAACTCAACGGTGACGAGCGTTCCCGCCTGCCGAGCGTGGTGGTCGTCGATCCGTCCTTCGACGCCTACGCGTCACTGGCGGCCAGTGCCCGCATGGGTCGCCTCGATCTTCACCTTCGCTCGAGCGGTGGCACGGCGATCAAACTCGCCGGGAAGTTCCCGGTCGATGCCTGGCTGGTCGCGGCAGATCTCGACGACATGTCGGGGCAAGACTTCGTGGGTCTGCTCGAGGCCCGTCGGAGCGGCGCGAAAGTGGCCATGGTCGACATGGAGGCGGAAGGCACGCGTCATCGCCAACTCGCCGAACAGTCGGCCCGTGAAGTGGGTGTCGATGTGGTGCTCTCCAAGCCGATCACGGTGGCCGACCTCGAGGAACTCCTCGGCCTACCGATCGAGGAACGCCGGCGCCGGTTCGCAACGCAGGGCCGGCGCTGGGCCGCGTTGCCCGTCAGCGTGGGAACTATGGTGATCGCGATTGCCGTGCTGATGATCGGCTGAGAGTTGTCACGGTCGCGTGAATCTTAAAACGCATTCGGCACGAACGGGCCACCGCGGCAGCGCTTGAGGTGCTCCAGCCCCGCGACCTGTCCGCTCGTCTCCAGGGCGTCGCGGTAGACAGGGTCGTGAAACCCTTCGATGTCGATGCTCCCGCGCCAGCCGCAGAGTCGCAGTGTGCTGACCAGATCGGTCCAGTTGGTGTCGCCAAATCCAGGCGTGCGGTGGTGAACGTAGGGCACGCCGCCGCGGATCCCGTGTTCGCGGATCACGTCCCAGAGCACGGTCGCGTCCTTGCCGTGGATGTGCCAGATGCGGGCGGCGTATTTCCGGAGTTGTGGCAGCGGGTCGACGAAGCTGACGAGTTGGTGGCAGGGCTCCCATTCCAGACCGATGGCCGGGCTCTCGACCGCCGCGAACATCGCATCCCAGGCTGCCGGTGCGTGAGCAATGTTCCAGTCGCCGCTCTCCCAGGTGCCCCGCTTCTCGCAGTTTTCGAAGGCAATCCGCACGCCCCGCTCCTCCGCACGACGGGCGAGCGGGCCAAACACCTTCGCGAAGGCGTCGTATGACTCGGGCACCGGCCGACCGGGAATCCGGCCCGCGAAGCCTGAGACGATGTCGCAGCCGAAGAGAGTCGCGGCATCGATCAGCCGCTCCCAGTCGCGGACGGTCTCGGGGCTCGTGAGCGGGTTGCCGTAGACGCCGATCGCACTCACCCGCCGCGGCAGCTCGTGGGGGCCGACGGGGTGGGCATCGAGCACGCGTTGCACGGCGGTCGCCAGCGCCGCGACGTCGAATCCGCCCACCGTCCGCCCGAAGCTGATTTGAAACGTCTCGAACCCGTGAGGGAGGAGTTGGCCGATGACCTCGGCCGTGCGGTCGTGGGCGGGCACGAGTGTGCCGATGCGGATGTCGTCGTGGCCGGGCATGGCGGGGGAGTCTACACCGTTACACGCGCGGGGGCGTATTCCCCGCGGGAGCTTTCTTTCGTTCCAAGAAGCCCTGAGCGCGAG
>JBBDNW010000050.1:1823-6463 GCA_040877375.1 Pirellulales bacterium
CGACGGGAATGCGGGTGGCGACCGCGGCGGTGGTGCGGAGCGGGTGGGGATGCGGGGCGTATTCCCCGCGCTTGCGCTTGGGGCTTCCTGACCGCAAGAAGCCCTGAGCGCGAGCGACGGGAATGCGGGTGGCGACCGCGGCGGTGGTGCGGAGCGGGTGGGGATGCGGCGCGTATTCCCCGCGCTCGCGCTTGGGGCTTCCTGGCGACAAGAAGCCCGGAGCGCAAGCGATGGGAATGTGGGTGGCGACCGCGGCGGTGGTGCAAAACGAATCGGGATGCGGGGCGTATTCCCCGCGCTTGCGCTTGGGGCTTCCTGGCGGGAGCTCCGGGTAAGATGGAACCCGTGAACAAGTCATATTGGAAGAAACCCGACTCGACGCTGGCCCTGCGGCAAGGCGGGGAGCGTGGTGGCTGATGCGGCTTTTTAGTTGGAACATCCACAAAGGGATCGGCGGCCGCGACCGCCGCTATGCGCTCGACCGCATTATCGACTGCATCGAGGCGGAGAATCCCGACCTTATCTGCCTGCAGGAGGTCGACCGCCACGTCGGCCGCAGCCGTCACGACGACCAGCCGCGGCTCCTTGCCCGCTACTTTCGCTGCCACGGCGTGTTTCAGCCGACGGTCGCCGTGCGGGGGGGCAGCTATGGCAACCTTGTGCTCTCGCGGTGGACGGTGGCGAGCCGCCACCGGATCACGCTCCGGCAGGGTAGCCGCAAGCCCCGCGGAGCGCAGCTGCTCCTGGTCGAATCACCGGAGGGCCCGCTACATCTCGTGCACACCCATCTCGGCCTCGCGGAACGTGAACGCCACTGGCAGGTGGGCCGGATTCTCGGCCACATGCTCTTCCGATCGGCCGACCCCCATCCCACGCTGATCGTCGGCGACTTCAACGACTGGCGCAACACGCTCGCCGCCGACGTGCTCGCCAGCGGCGGCTTTGAGCACGTCACGCAGCCGATCTCACGGTTTCGCACGTTTCCGGCGTGGATGCCATTGGGATCGCTTGACAAGGTTTTCGCCCGCGGACGAATCGACGTGCGACATGCCCGGGTCGTCCGCACGAGCCTCGCGAAGACGGCAAGCGACCATCTGCCGCTGGTGATCGACTTTCATTTGAGTTGAAAGCGGTCGTGGCTGCCTCACGCCAACAGGCTCTCGGCGGCGGCGGCAACCGTGCGGTCGATGTCGGCATCGGTGTGGGCTGCCGAGAAGAAGAGCGCCTCGTACTGGCTGCACGGCAGGTAGATGCCGCGGTCGATCATGCTCCAGAAGAAGGCCGCGTATCGCGACGTGTCGCTCTGTGACGCGGTCTGCCAACCCCTCACGGGCACGGGCTCCGCTCCCTTCTGGAAGAACATCGTCATCATGCTGCCGACGCGGGCGACCCACGCCGTCACACCGGCCTGCGCTGCTGCGGAGCGAAAGCCAGCCTCCAGCCGCGCGCCGAGGCGGTCCAGCTTCTCATACGGAGAATGGTCGCGGAGCTCTTCGAGGGTGGCGGTGCCGGCGGCCACGGCGAGCGGGTTGCCCGAGAGCGTGCCGGCTTGGAAGACCTTTCCCGCCGGGAGAATGTGATTCATCACGTCGGCCCGGCCGCCATAGGCACCCAGCGGCAGCCCGCCGCCCACGATTTTGCCGAGTGTTGTCAGGTCGGGCTCGATGCCGAGGAGTTCTTGCGCGCCGCCGAGCGCGAGCCGGAAGCCTGTCATCACCTCGTCGCAGACAAACAAGCTGCCGTGCCGCCGGGTCAGGTCGCGGATCGCAGTGAGAAACTCGCGCGACGGCACGACAAGCCCCATGTTGCCCACCACCGGCTCCATCAGCACCGCAGCGATCTCGTCGCCGCGGGCCCGGAAGAGATCCGCGAGTTGCTGCGGCTGGTTGTATTCGAGGACGACGGTGTCTTTCGCGGTGCCGGCCGTGACACCCGGTGAGTCAGGCACACCGAGGGTGGCCGCCGCGGAGCCGGCCGACACGAGCAGGCTGTCGACGTGACCGTGATAGTTGCCGGCAAACTTCACGATGACGTCGCGACCGGTAAACCCACGAGCCAGCCGCACCGCGCTCATCGCCGCCTCGGTGCCGGAACTCACCATTCGGACCTTCTCGATCGAGGGCACCGCCGCGATGATCAGATCGGCGAGCCGGCTTTCCGCTTCGGTCGGTGCGCCGTAGCTCGTGCCCGTCGCAAGCGCGTGTTCGATCGCGGCCACGACCCTCGGATGGCGATGGCCGAGGATCATCGGCCCCCATGAGCCGATGTAGTCGAGGTAGGTGTTGCCGTCGATGTCGGTGAGGTGCTGCCCCTCTGCGGAGGCGAAGAAGATCGGCTCACCGCCGACGCCGCCGAAGGCGCGGGCCGGTGAGTTGACTCCGCCGGGGATGAGCCTCTGGGCCCGTGCAAACGCCGCATGGCTTTTGCCGCGGCGGGCAGCGGTGCGATCGTGCGGAGCGGGCTGTGGTTTGGAAGCGTTCATCGGGTCAACTCTTGCTGTGAGGTCACGGCCTGTCGAGCAGGGCCTTCGCCTTGTCGACGGCGTCGGCGACGTGCGGCCTCGGGGCGTAGATTTCAATGAGACCCTGGAGCAGGCTCCGGCGGCGGTCAAGCAGACGGTCGCGGGCGACTCCCGCTGTGGCCGAGGCTGCCTGGGTCGCCAGGTTCGTCGCCTCGGCAAGCGTCGCCTGCGCCGTCGCGACGTCCTGCGCCCGCTCCTGATCGGCCCGCGACGAGAGTTTGTCGATTTGCCTCTGCGCGAGCGCCAGCCAGAGGGCGGGATCTTCCTCGACGGCGGCGCCGCTGGACGGGGCGGCGGCCACGCGGACGTCGGCATGCAGCACGAGGATCGCCTCGAGCGCCGCGATGCAGGCGACGGGGCTCTCGTCTTCGCGAGCCATCGCCGCCCGATATTCCCGCTCCAGCGACGGCATGTCGCTGTCAGCTATGCGACGGCGGCGGGCCCGACGTTCGAGCATGTCGAGATCGAGTCCGCGGTCGAGATCGCGGACCGCCTTGGCCCGCAGGTCGTTGGGATGCTGCGTGAGAAAACGGTTGATCAGAGGCCGCGCGTCGCGGAGATCGGCGTCGGGACCGGATGCGACCGCCATGATCTGGGTGTGCAACTCGTCGGCGGTCGGAGGCCGGAGCAACAGCCAGGCGCCGCCGGCCACCACGGCGGCGAGAACGACCGCAAGAGCCGCATGGAGCCGATTCTCCCGCCGCTGCTTCGCTGCGGCCTCAGCCTGCGTCACTCGTTGCATATCCTCGACGGTGGTGCAGCGACTGGTGTTGGTAGCGGATGAGCCGATGCCGTCGGTCGCAGGTTCGGTGAGCCGTTGGGCCAGATCGCCGGCCTTCGTTGGCATGGGCATCGTCTGGGCGTCGGCGGGAATGTCGCGGTCTGTGACGGCACCCCCGATCACCACGGGAGGCGCAGCCGTCCCACCGGGAGATGCGGCACGCGGGAAATGCTCCGTCTGCGCCAGGAGATCCACCCCCGCGGGAGGAGCATGGTCTGCCGCGGTTGCCGGTGCTGGCGACGTTTGGTTGGCAAGGGCTGCCAGCGCGCGGCCCACGGCGAGCGCGCTGGCGTGCCGCTTTGCCGGGTCTTTCGCGAGCAGCCGATCGATGAGGTCGTCGAGGTTGGCGGGCACGTCGGCACCGCGGGTCGACACGCGCGGTGGGAGCTCCGACTTCTGCCGCTCGATCACCTCGGTCGGCTGGCCACCCTGAAACGGCGGCCGACCGGTGAGCATCGCGAACATCACCAGTCCGAGCGCGTAGAGGTCGACGCGATGATCGACCGGGCCGCCCGCGGCCTGTTCCGGAGCCATGTATTCGGCGGTGCCCACGATCATGCCGGCCATCGTCTGCCCGGCCCCACCAAACAGCCGCGCGATGCCGAAGTCGGCGAGTTTGACGGCGGCACCGGCCGCGGGTTCGTCTGGCACGATCAGGTTGGCGGGCTTGAGGTCACGATGCACCACACCGTGGTCGTGGGCCGACTTGAGCGCGCGGGTGATGTCGAGCGCCATGTCGACCGTCTCCCGCCAGGAAAACCGTCGCCCCGAGCGGAGCAACTGTTCGAGGCTCCGGCCGCGGACAAGCTCCATTGCGAAGTACGGCTGTCCATTCTCCTCTCCGAATGCGAGGAGTTGCACGATGCACGGGTGCCGCAGCTTCTTGAGAGTCTCGATCTCGGCTCCAAACCGTCGCCGCAGGCCGGGATCATCGCCGAGATGAGCCGCGAGCGTCTTCACTGCCACCGTCTGACCGGTCGTCTGGTCGATGGCCTCATACACCGCGCCCATGCCGCCGCGGCCGAGTGACGCTGAAATCGTGTACGGTCCGAGGTGCGTGGGCTGCATGTCAAGCGATTGTAGTCTTCATGGCCCCGAAGCGGCATCGACCCAATGCTGTTCGGCACGGAATGTGCGGTTTGGTGGGCATGCTTGAGCTTGGCGGGCGGAGGTCGGTCGCCCTCGTGAACGCAACGCGTCGCGAGGGGCGGGGTCGCCCGTGCCCTCTCGCCGGACGTTCACTCCGGCCCTCCAGGCAATCCTGTTCGGCACGGCACGTGCGATCAGGATAGGCGGCTTCATCCGGTTTGCTGATGAAGACGACGCGTCGCGTGGGTC
>JBBDNW010000051.1:0-6455 GCA_040877375.1 Pirellulales bacterium
TGCGTTTTGGTCTCCTCCGGCAGCGGTTGCGCATCGAGGCTCTTCGCCGTGGCATCGAGGAGATCGAGGGCGTCAGACGGTGATTTCTGCGACAGACGCTTCGCCTCGAGTTGTTTCGCCGCCACTTCGGCGGAGAGCCGCGCGAGCAGGAGGTTGTCCGATGTGGCGATTCCAGGGGCGGAGGCGGAGCCTTGGGGAGGCAGAGTTCGCTGTTGTGAGGCCCGATCAATGGCATCGTCGATCACCCGGCGAGCGGTCGCCTCGTCGGCGGTGGTCGAGGGGGCCGGGGCGGGCAGTTCCTCAGCCCATCCCAACGGGGCGGCCGATCCGCATGCCAGCATGACCGCTACCGCGGCGACGCGATGCCGATAGGCAGTCGCAAACCCGCTGCAACGGCTAGGTTTACGCGCATGTGGCTGAATGCGGGGGCGTGCCATGGGTACAGAATCCTGTGCGGGAAACGAGCCGTGAGGCGGGAGAATTACCTGCGTCCGCCGCGACGGGTCAAGACCACGTCACGGCCACGGAATCCGGGCAAACGGGGCAACCTGGCGTGAGGTGCCCCCCAAGAAGCCCGGAGCGCAAGCGATGGGTATGCGGGTGACGGGAGTGCCCCCAAGAGCCGCCCTGGGGGCCGTATCAGGCGGGGCCCGAGGGGTCGGTGGAGGCAACGGGTGCAACCTGCCTGCGGAGCACCGCCTTTTCGACGGTATCGAGAAGTTGGTCGACGCGAAACGGCTTGAAGAGCACCAGATCGATCCCGGCCTGCCGGGCCTTCACGATTGAGTGGCCGGGGTCGTAGCCAAAACCCGTCATAAGCACGAGCGGCACCGGGTCGATGATCTCCTGCAGCCGGAGCAGGAGTTGATACCCGCTCATGTCTGGAAGGCGGATGTCGGAAATGATGACGTCGTAGGCATCGCCGCTGCCGGCTCTCACCATCGAGGCCGCCTCGGCGCCGTCGCGGGCAGTCTCCACCGTGCATCCCGACCGCTCCAGCAGGGCGTGGGCAGCCGCGCGAACCTGCTCGTCGGAGTCAACCACCAAGATCCTGCGGCCCACGAGGCTTCGGCGTTTCTCGGCCTGGCGGCGCTGCGCGTGCGCCGCCGATGGCGCCATCTTTTCGCCGACCCGCTGGATTACCTGTTTGATGTCACGAGCGTTCTTTAAGATCCGCTGCAGGCGGTCGACGACGTCGGCATCGTGGCCGATGTAGCGTTCCATCACGCTGACTGCGTCGTTGAGGATGTCGTCGACCGGCAGTGCCACCGCGCCGTGGATGGCCTCGATGCTTTCGGCGGCTGTCGAGGCCTTTTCGGCCACGAGCAGTTCGAGGGTGTTGAGCGCCGCCGCGACATCCCGCGAGAAGATCTCCAGGAACTGCAGGTCGGTTGTGTCGAATCCGCCGGGCTCCGGGCTCTCTACGTTGAAGGTGCCGATCACCTGATCGTGCAGCATCAGAGGCACTGTGATCGAGCTTTTGGCCCCCTTGCAGCCCTCCAGATAAAGCTGGTCCTTGGTCGTGTCGCTACACCAATAGCTGTGGCCGGTCGCAGCGACATAGCCCGTGACGCCGTTGTGCTCCCGTCGAGCGCAAAGGATTCTGGCCTCGGCCTCGGGCTGCATGCCCTCGGCAAGCAGGGGCTCAAGGCGGCCTGTCTGCCGATCGAGGAGGCGGATCTCCAGCACATCGAACTGCAGGAGGTCCTTCGAGTAGTGGATGATGTTGCTTTTGAGAAGGTCGATCCGTTCGTTGATCGTCATGTCGGCCAGTTCGGCGGGGGACAGATCGGCAAGCGTCTGCCCGGCCGCGTGGATCGCCGCCCGCTTTTGCTGCTCGAGGATCGTGCGGGTGACGTCGCGAACCGTCACGACCGTGCGTACGCCGTTGGAGAGATCGGCGGGCGAGAAGGCCCCTGAGGCATGAACGGCGTAGAACCTGGTGGAGGCCTTGAGGATCGCCTCCGCAGACCTGCCTGCCAGCAGCGCCTCGTGGAACGACGCCGCTTCTGTCGGCCAGTGTTCCGCCGCCGTGCCGGCCAGGGCCGTGAGAAAGTCGCGACCCCGGAGATCACCGATGCCGCACCAGAGGGTGAGCCGCTCGTTGGCCCAGCTGATCACGGCCCCTGGATCGAGCACGGTCACGCCGTCGGGCAGGTGATCGACAACCTCGTGGTCGCGATTACGGGCCGATGCTGGCGCGGCTGATTCATCGTCGAACTCCGTCACCAGCCACCCTCCGTCGTCGACAGGAATACTTGCATCCGTAGTATAAAAACGTTCGTGCACGTCGCCAAATCGTGAGCCGGCGTTGTCGCGTGGCTGACCAGACCTATACTTCCATCGGTCATCGAGGCCGTCCCGGAGTCGTCCCTCCGGCTGGCCCGACCCCACCCGACCGCGGCAGCGCCGCATCCCGAGGCCGATCGTGAGACAGTCTTCGTCGTCGTTTTTGGATCGCCATCAGTTTCTCATCTACCGGCTCTTCTCGCTGGCAGGTCTGATTCCGATCGGTGCGTTTCTGGTGGTCCATCTGCTCACCAACTCGTCGATTCTGGCCGGCGATGATGGCCAGACGTTTCAGTCGCGGGTCGACATGATCCATTCACTGGGACCGCTCCTGATCCCGATTGAGTGGGCCTTCATCTTCCTGCCGATGCTATTCCACGCGGCGGTCGGCTTCGTGATCATCGCCAACGGTATGCCAAACGTTGGATCCTATGCGTATGTGGGGAATGTTCGCTACACGCTGCAGCGGGCGACGGGGATGATCGCGTTCGCGTTCATCGTCTGGCACATCATACAGCTGCATTGGCTGGGGCTGCCGCTCGGCGGGGGCCGGTTCGACCCGCACCGCGCGGCGAGTTCGGCGGCTGAGGCGCTCCAGCCCACAGCCATCGCGATCCTCTACGCGATTGGTGTTCTGTCGACCGTATTCCACTTCGCCAACGGCCTCTGGACGATGGGCATCACGTGGGGTCTCTGGACGAGTCCGGCAGCGATGCGTCGGGCCAACGCGGTCAGTATCGTCTTTGGCGTCGGACTGGCTGCTGCCGGCCTCGGTGCCTTGGGAGGCATGCGGTCGCTCGATATCGGCAGAGCCCGAGAGGCTGAAACGTGGATGGAGAAGCAGAAGCACACGCTGAGTGTGCCAGCCGCAGCGTACCCGCCCGTCGCAATTCCTATTCCCTCGAAGTGATTTTTCAGGAAGGTGGAGGCCATGGCACAACCCAGGGTTCTCGTGGTCGGTGGTGGTCTGGCGGGCCTGTCGGCCTCCATGCGGCTGGCAGAGTTGGGCGTCGGCGTCGATCTTGTCAGCCTTGTGCCGGTAAAGCGGTCGCACAGCGTCTGCGCCCAGGGGGGAATCAACAGCGTCAACGCCCTGACGCGGCAGCAGGGCGACAACGAGTGGAAGCACTTCGACGACACCGTTTATGGCGGTGACTTCCTCCAGCACCAACCGCCGGTGAAGGAAATGGCTGATTGGGGGCCGCGGATCATTGACCTGATGGACAGGCTCGGCGTGCCATTCAATCGCACATCGGAGGGTTTTCGCGACCAGCGGCGGTTCGGCGGCACGCTCTACAAGCGGACTGCTTTCGCCGGGGCGACAACTGGCCAGCAACTCCTTTACGCGCTCGACGAACAGGTTCGCCGCCACGAAGTCGACGGCAAGGTCAAGAAGTGGGAGTTCTGGGACTTTCTCGGGCCGGTGCTCGACGACTCGGGCCGCTGTCGCGGCGCGGTCTGCCAGGATCTCGTCACGATGCAGTTCCGCGCGTTTCCAGCCGACGCTGTTGTGCTCGCGACGGGCGGCAATGGTCTGATTTACGGCCGGTCGACGATGTCGATGGTCTGCAACGGCAGCGCTGTGAGTCGCGCGTATCGGGCCGGCGCGTGGTATGGAAACGGCGAGTTTATCCAGGTGCACCCCACGGCGATTCCGGGCGCTGACAAACTGCGACTCATGAGCGAGAGCGCCCGTGGCGAGGGGGGCCGCGTCTGGGTGCCGAAGAAGCCGCAGGACCCACGCGATCCGCGGGAGATCCCTGAGGCCGAGCGTTCTTATTTTCTCGAGGAGCGGTATCCGAAGTACGGCAACCTCGTGCCTCGGGATATCGCGACCCGCGAGATCTTCGATATCTGTACGACCGACGGATTGTCGGTCGAGAAGGACCGGCTCTGCGTCTATCTCGACCTGACCCACATTCCTCGCGAGACGCTCGATCGCAAGCTTGGCGGCATCCTCGAGATCTACGAGAAGTTTCAGGGCGTCGATCCGAGATCGATGCCAATGAAGATCTTCCCTGCCGTTCACTATTCGATGGGCGGCCTGTGGGTCGACTACGAGAAGAGCGCGTCCGGGGGCATGCTGGAGGGGTCACCTCGCAACCAGCAGACCAACATTCCTGGGCTGTTCGCGATCGGCGAGTGCGACTACCAGTATCACGGTGCCAACCGGCTCGGAGCCAACTCGCTCCTCTCCTGCATCTTCAGCGGCCTGTTCATCGCCCCGACGCTTGCGAACCATGCCGGGTCGGCAGTGGGCGACTCATCGCGGCTGTTCGAAGCTGAGATCCGTCGGCAGGACGAGCGTCATCGGGAGCTACTCGCCCGGACGTCAGGCGTTGAGAATCCTTACGACCTACACCATCAACTCGGCAACATCATGACCCGCGTTGCGACAGTCGTGCGCCGAAACGAGCAGTTATCGGCGGCCTACGACGAGGTCTGCCTGTTGGCGGAGCGGTGGAAGCGGTGTGCCGTTTCGGATACGGGCAACTGGACCAATCAAAACGTCGTGTTCACCAAGGCCGTCGGCGACATGTTTCCCGTGGCGAAACTGATCCTCAAGGGTGCCCTGATGCGGGATGAGTGCCGCGGCGCCCACTACAAGCCGGCCTTCGCCATGCCGGGCCTGGCAGCCACTGACCCCGTCAGCAAGCGTCGCGAGGCCGAGCAGTGGTGCGACGCGTTCGCGGCCAACACGCGGAAATGGCTCAAGTCGTCGATCGCGAAATGCGATGCCGACGGCAATCCGGAGATTTCCTATCAGGACATCGACACGTCGCTCACTCCACCGCGGCCCCGGCTCTACGGGCTGGTCGGAGGGGATACGATCGAGGAGGTCTGGAAGGAACGGGAGGCGGGGACGACCGCGGTGGGGAAGTCCCCGGTGGTAGGCGGACGGACCGTCGGAGCGGGCACGTGAGTATGCTTGGGAAATCCCCACGCCGCGCGGCAAAGGCCCGCGGCACCATGTCGGAGGTCATACGATGATCAGGGCAGTCGAGGCGACGGCAAGCCACGAAGAGATAGCCGCGGGTAACGGCCATCACGAAGCCAAGGGTCGGATGGTCCGTGTCCGCGTGCTGCGGCAGGACATCGCCGGTGGTGAAAGCTACTGGGAGCGGTTCGAGGTTCCCCACGAGCCGAACATGAACGTGATCAGCGTCCTGCAGAAGATCGCGGCC
Organism: Pirellulales bacterium; assembly: GCA_040877375.1. Classification (GTDB taxonomy): domain Bacteria; phylum Planctomycetota; class Planctomycetia; order Pirellulales; family UBA1268; genus QWPN01. The sequence goes on from JBBDNW010000051.1 coordinate 5,475, forward strand.
CGTGCCCGGTCGCTCGACGGTCGGCACGTGGCCCCGGTGACGTGGGATTGCAACTGCCTCGAGGAGGTCTGCGGCTCCTGCACGATGCTGATCAACGGCCGCACTCGGATGGCCTGCTCGGCGCTCGTCGACAAACTCGTGGTCGAGGATGGTGAGGAGATCGAGTTGCGGCCGATGTCGAAGTTTCCCGTAGTCCGCGACCTCGTCGTCGACCGGCGGCGGGTGTTCCGGGCCCTCGAAAATGTCAAGGCCTGGGTGCCAGTCGAGGGTTCATATGACCTTGGACCAGGGCCGCGTATCTCCCCCGAGGAGCAGGAAGACGCCTATCCACTCTCGACGTGCATGAGCTGCGGCTGCTGCCTCGAGGCCTGCCCGCAGTACACAAAGGTCGAGGTCGTTCGGCGCGACGATGAATCCGAGGCCGACTTCGATGCGCGGCGGAAGGCCGCCTACGACTCGGGCTTCGTGGGCGCCCATGCCATCAGCCAGGCGGTTCTCTTCAACGCCCATCCCACCGGCCGCATGATTGCCGATGAGCGGATGGAGGCCCTGACCTCCAAGGGTGGCATTCAGGTCTGCGGCAACGCGCAGAACTGTGTGGCTGTCTGCCCGAAGCACATTCCGCTCACGCGATCAATCGCCCGCGCCGGCCGCGCTGCGACGGTCTGGGCCATCAAGAAAATCTTCGATCGATAGTGCCGCGTCGCAGGTTGGCCCTCCCGCCGACGCGGTGAGAGCGTATTCGACTTACGTGGATCACCGACCCCCGTGCCTCCCGTCAGGAAGCCCCAAGCGCGAGCGCGGGGAATACGGGCGATCTCGAGATGGTGCTGGATTGGTTCGCCGCGGGTGACATGCTCGGCGCCGGGGATTTTGCTACAGGATGCCCAGTCGGCCGACTGAGCATCGCTCGTGAGTCGCAAACGTTCCCGGCTTCTGCGCGTGCCACCCCCGGCTCCTCACGATCGGGAGACGGCGCCT
>JBBDNW010000052.1:0-6417 GCA_040877375.1 Pirellulales bacterium
GGGCAGTGTCTCAGTCCCAATGACGCGGGTCGTGCTCTCACACCCGCTACCCATCGTTGCCTTGGTGGGCCGTTACCCCGCCAACAAGCTAATAGGATGCAGGCCCCTCCCAAGGTGGAATCACACCTTTGGTCCGAAGACATTATCCGGTATTACCTGCAGTTTCCCGCAGCTATCCCAGACCCCGGGGTAGGTACCTACACATTACTGTCCCTTTCGCCGCTGTCCCCGTATTGCTACGGTTCTCGCTCGACTTGCATGCCTAATCCACGCCGCCAACGTTCACTCTGAGCCAGAATCAAACCCTTCAATTTTTGGTTCTTCATGCCGTACCCGCCGAAGCAGATACAGCGTTGATTCGCCTGAATCTCGAAAAGATTCGACCTAACTGTGTTTAAAAAATGGTTCATAACCGAACGTCGGTTGCCCGACTTTCAGTCACTTGCCGGTACACGATCGCGTGCCGGCCGAAACCAAAAAAGATCGACTGCCAAATTGTCAAAGATCAGTCCGCCACGAACAACTTTGCGATTCCTCGCGGCGAGCCCCCAATCATAGCAGCGTCGGACACGTGGTCAACAGGCTGCTTTGCCGCCGGGAAAATTTTCTCGCAGACCTTCATCGGCATGCGGGCGGCGGGGCTTCAGCAGATACGACGCCGGCCAGCCAGCTGTTCGCGGCCTACGAGAAAAAGGCGCGATATCGCTATTTTTCCGCATCCAAAACGACTGGCACGTCGAGCTTGTGGCCCTCCCGCTCGACCGTGATCAAGACTTGCTCGCCGGGATTTCGAGACTCCACAGCCGACAGAAAATCGTCTGCAGTCCGTACTGCTTGCCCAGCCACGGCGATGATTAGATCCGCGCCTGAACGATCAACCCGCGAGGTTTCCACGGTAAACGGCCCCTGCCGCCGCCGTTCGCGGATGATCTTGAATCCGCGAAGCCCCGCCCGTTCGGCGGGCCCCTCGGGGCTGAGTTCGGCCACCACCAGTCCGGCGTCTGACTGGTAGACGCGGGCGATGCCGGCGTCTGGCCGCACCACTTTCCCCTGCTTGATGAGCTGGGGAACGATCCGTGAGAGCGTGCCCACGGGAATCGCAAACCCGACGCCGGCACTCTGGCCGGTGCGGCTCGCGATCGCCGTGGTCATCCCGATCAGCCGGCTGCCGCTGTCAACGAGCGGGCCGCCGGAGTTGCCCGGATTGATCGCGGCATCGGTCTGGATGATCGACTTGATCGTGCGGCCTGTCTTCGTCGGCAACGAGCGGTTGAGGCTCGAGATGATCCCCGTCGTGAGGGTCCGCTCGAGACCGAAAGGATTGCCAATCGCAAACACCCTCTGGCCTACCCGCAGGTCATTCGACATGCCGAACGCGACGGGATGCAGAATCGCCTCCGGCGCGTCGACCTTGATCACGGCCACGTCGGTAGCCGGATCGATGCCAACCACGCGGGCCGCATGTGACGAACCGTCGTACAGCATGGCCTGGATCTCGCGGGCACCCTCCACAACGTGGAAGTTCGTCAGCACATGCCCCTGCCGATCAAGAACAATTCCTGACCCGGCCCCCTCCGAAGGCACCTCCAAAAGAAACAGGCCGGTGGCCACGGTGGCCTTTGTGTTGATGTTCACCACGCCGCGGTTGACTGCCTCATACACGCCGATATTGGTCCGCTCCTCCGGCGTGAACGCCCGCTCAACCGCCCCCGCTTCAGGCCCGGTCACGCCCTGCCCGCTCGCGGATGCCGCGGCCAAGCCGCCACAGAAAATCACGAGAAACTGCGGTAAAGCCCGTCTCGCGGGAGCACGGCGGAGGATCATGATACGGATTTCCACGGGGCGAGGGACGCGAGTCGCCGCACTAGAACGCGAGCGTTACGGCGATTATCGGGAGTCGGTCGTGATGCTCCAAGGCGAATCAGCGGCCACGACCATGACGGCCGGCCAATAAAAAGATGAAAATGCCGCTGCGTCCGTCCAGAACGACGTTGGCGGGTTTCTGCCGGACAAATATGATCTCTGATGGTCCCCTTGCCGGCACCGACCACCACCAGGCCTCGGAGCGTCTGTCATGTACCGCCCCCGGTTGCCCTTTTTCACAGTCGCGATCGCGATCGCCTTCGCGGGGTGGTTCGATCCGGCCCCCGCAGCCGAGCCGATAGCAGCGGTGACCTTTGTCGAGGCGTGCGTCGCTGCTGACGGCCAACAACCCGTGACCGCGGTGGGAATGCGGGCCGCCGCGACCACCGCGACCGCCGGCCCGACCCATGTGGTCGTGCTCGTCGACACGTCGGCGAGCCAGGCAGGCGCTTACCGTCAGCGTGCGATCGAGTCACTCACCGGGCTGCTCGAGAAGTCGCGGCCCGATGACCGGTTTGCCGCATCCGCCGTCGACGTCTCCAGTACACCGCTGGCAGATGGGTTCCACGCGGGGAAAAGTGATTCCCTCCGCAAGGCGCGACTCGCCCTGGACGGCCGCACGCCGCTCGGCTCGACCGACCTGATTGCCGCGATCGAAGGGGCCGCGACGCAACTGGCTGCAGTCAAAGGACCTCGCGCGATCATCTACATCGGTGACGGGCCGGCGCTCAGCGGGATCGACGCCGCCGACTTTTCGCGGGTGATCGACCTGCTGCGGTCCGAGCGGATTTCGGTCTCGAGCCTCGGCGTGGGTCCTCAGATCAACTGGCCATGCCTCGCGGCGCTTGCCAGCGCCACCGGAGGCATGCTGGCGGTGCCGGAAGACGGTGCCGATGCGAAAGCGGCCGGGGCGACCATCGGCCAACTCGCCGTGCAACCGATCGCATGGCCCACCGATGTGGCAATTGCGAGCGATGCCCCGGACGCCGGCCTCCGTCTGCTTCCTAGTCGTCTGCCACCCCTGCGGGCTGACCGCGACTCGGTGGTGCTGATCGAAGGCACCCTCGATGCCGGTCGCCTTGACATCTCGCTCAACGGCGGAAGTGCCACGACGATCGCGATCCCGGCAGCCACGCCTCGAGCAGAAAACGCCTACCTCGCCGAACTGGCCCGTAATGCCCGCGACAGCGACGGCGTCTTTCTTCCGCTTCTCGGTCGCGAAGGGATCGATCTCGCCCGGAGCGTGATCCGTGGCGAGGCTGCCACGCTCGCGGCGCTCTCGCGGCAGGCCGAGGCCTCGGGAGCCCACGCCTCCGCCGTGCGACTCGCCGAAGCCTCTCTTCGCCGGGATCCCGACAACACCGATGCATCGCTCATCCGCGAAGTCGCGCAGCGTGAACTGGCGGGCGACGCGGACGAACTGCCGCCACCGAGCCCCTTGGGTGCTGACCCCAGACGGCCGAGCGCCGGTCCGAGACGGCCGAGCCTCGGCGCCGACGACGAATCCGAACTCGCCGAACTCGACCAGATGCGGCGCGTGCGGGCACAAAACCTCGAGCAGGACACGGCCGTGAGGCTCCGCGAATCACGGAATCTGCTCGTCACCGACCCCGACCTCGCCCGCGAGCGACTCAAGCAACTCCTGCAAGAGGTCCGGGAATCCGACGACCTTGACGCCGGCACCCGCGAGCGGTTGCTCGCCCAGGTCGAGATGCGCATCCGCGAGTCGATCGTACGGTCACGAGAGAAGCTCGATCGCGACCTGGCAGCCGAGCGGAGAGCGGCCATTGGACGCGAGCGGCAGCGGCTCAACGGCGAACTGCAGCGGCGCGAGGAGAAGATCAAGCAACTCACGGAGCGATACAACGCGCTGGTCGAGGAGGGGATCCGCGTCGGTTACCAGCGGCCCACCAATGCGTTCGTGCAGGCGGAGCGGGAAGTCGCGGAGGTGATCGCCGAGGAGGCTCCGCCCCTCTACGCCAACCACCCAATTCCCATGACGGCCCGCGTCGTCGGCACGACAGCCCCGCTCGTTGCCCGCATCCTCGACTACGACGCCGAGAATACCCGCGTGAGACGGGATCAGCAGCGGGGCTTCATGGACGTCATGCATCTGGCCGATGCAGCAGCGATCCCGTTTGCCGACGAGCCCCCGATCCTCTACCCCAGCGCCGAGCGGTGGAAGGAGATCACGCGGCTCCGCGAGAAATACAAGTCTGTCGATCTGGCCAATCCGGGAAGCCAGGAACAGAAAATCTATTCGGCCCTCGACGAGCCCGTCTCGCAGTTCGAGTTCAACGAGACGCCGCTGCGCGATGTCATTGCCCAGATTAAAGACTCCAACAACATCCCGGTTCAGCTCGACGTTAAAGCCCTGGAAGATGCAGGCGTCGATCTCGACACGCCGATCACGCAAAACCTGTCGGGCATCACGCTGCGATCGGCCCTGCGGCTGCTGCTGGGCAACATCGACCTGACGTACGTTATCAAGAATGAGGTCCTGCTGATCACGACCACCGAAAAGGCTGGGGAAAATCTGGTGGTCAAGGTGTATCCCGTCGCAGACCTCGTGCTCCCCGTGGATCCCGGCTCGGGCTTGAACCCCTTCCAATCCGGCGGCGGTCTCGGCGGCCAAAATAGCGTCAATAGCGGACAGAACATGGGGGGCGGTGGTGGTGGCATGGGCGGCATGGGTGGCATGGGCGGCGGCGGCATGGGGGCCTTCTGTTGGGTCGCCCGGGAGGTCTATGGCGTACACGACCCGCGCTGGCTTGCGTTTCGCGAATGGATCACGACGGAATCGCCCGCCTGGCTCCACGATCTCTATGGGGCGCACGGCGAGTCATTCGCCGCCTGGATTCACGACAAGCCTGCCGTGAAGGGGATGCTGCGGATACTCATGGACCTCGTCATCGACGCTCGGCACGTGACATCGGGTGGGCCATTTCAGATCTCAGGGGCTCGCTCTCGGATTGCTCTTGGCTCGACCGACACGATCGTACCGACAGTTGCCACGTCTGGCGTCGAGCAACCGGCGGCGAATCCCGCGGTGATGGAACGGGTTGGGCTTCCAGACTCCGTGCTGAACGCCGCAGACCTGCGTGCGTCGCTCAAAGCCTACTTGCCCTCTTACTTGCCCTCTGGCTCGCCATCTGGGGAGCCGACCGGAAAAACGTCGGCCGCTCCTGCCGATGAGCGAGACGCTGCCATGCGGCTCGCGCGGGTGCGGGTATCGGCCGCCGAATTCGGCCGCGAAGGCCGGTTCGACAAGGCTGCGGAACTGATCTCGGCCGCGATTGCCTGCGGCCATGGTGAGTCTTGGATGTATGAATCACTGGCCGTCGCGATGGATGCCGCAGGACAGCCCCGCGAAGAGGTCGAGCGGGCGCTGCTCTCGGCCGCCGACTTCGCATCGGGGCCGGTCGAGTTGCTCCAACTCGCCAACTATCTCGCCAGATTCGGCTCCGATAAGCAGGCAATTCGGGTCTGCCGGCAGGTGACCCGGATTGATCCGGCTAATCGCGAGGCCTTCGCACTCGCGATGGCGGTGGCCGCCCGCACCGACGATACCGCGGCCCTCCTTTGGGCCTGCCCCGGCGTGCTCGCACATGAATGGCCGGCTGGCCAGCAAGAGGTTGTGACCCGAGCGGGCCGGCTCGCCAAGGCGACGATCGAGGCCCTCGAGAAGGGCGGTCGCAAGGCCGATGCGGTCGCCTTCCGGGCCGCCGTCGATGCAGCACTGGTTCGCGACATCGTCATCGACCTCTCCTGGACCGGCGACGCCGACGTCGACGTGCTCGTGGAGGAGCCGCCCGGAACAGTCTGTTCCCTGGCGTCGCCGCGGTCGACCTCGGGGGGCACGCTCATGGGCGATAATGACGCGGCCGCTAACGCTGACGACGCGACGCACCGGGAAAGATACGTCGCCACGCGGGCCTTTCCGGGGGACTACCAAATCCTGGTCCGTCGCGTATGGGGCAAAGTGGCGGCCGACACCATCACCGCTGAAATGACGATCCATCGCGGCACGGATCGCGAGCAGACCCTGCGGCGGCAGATCCGCATCGGAGCCGATGATCAAGTGCTGTCGGTAAACGTGCCGGAAGGCCGCCGCAAGGAACCCTTGCTCGATGCCCAGGTGTCACAGGATGTGGTCGCACAGCAGACGCTCGGCAGGGCCGTTCTGGCCCAGCAGTTGGCGGCGCTCGCCGATCCGTTGGCAACGGAGGCCATGTCGCAGAGCCGTGGCGGGCCCGCCACGCCGCCAGGGATTCCCGGCCTTCCGTTCTTCGGCCGCGGAGCCGTGGGCTATCAGCCGATCATCACGACCCTTCCGGAGGGCATCAATCTCTTTACCCGTGCGGTCGTTTCGGCCGACAGGCGGTATGTCCGGATCACCTGCGTGCCGCTCTTCTCCGGCGTCGGAAACGTCACGCAGTTCAACTTCTCGGGTGTCGGAGCGGGCGGCACCGGGGGTGGTGGCCAAGGTGGTCTCGGTCAGGGCGGTGGGCAAGGTGGGCAAGGTGCTCTGGGCGGTCTCGGTCTGGGGGGTGG
>JBBDNW010000053.1:0-6374 GCA_040877375.1 Pirellulales bacterium
GTCGCCCCGCTGCCCTCACCGCGGCTTGTGGATCTGACGGTAGATCGACTCAAGGGCTTCCTGGACGTCCTTGGGCTTCTTCTTTTCGGCCCGGAGCACGTCGACGAGGCGGCGGGCGTCGGAATCGGAGTGGCCGAGGGAGCGGAGCACCTCGAAGGTCTCGCCGAACACGTCGCCACTGCCGGTGGCCGCCTCGCCGGGGGCATCGCGGGCAATCAACAGGGCAAACTTCGGCATCCGGCGGCGGAGTTTGGCGATCATCCGCTCGGCCGTGGCCGCGCCGATGCCCGGCAGCATCGAAAGGGCCTTGGCGTCTTGCTCGTCGATCGCGGTGGCGATTTCACCGACAGGGCGGATGATCGCGCGGAGGGCCTTGCGAACGCCCACGCCGTCGACCTCGCAGATGAGATCAAAAAACTCCCGCTCGACCTCGGTCAGAAAGCCCACGATCCTGGGCACGAGATTGCCGCGGCCGGGCGTGCCCTCCAGAAACTCCATCGTGTGGAGCGTGACGCTCTGGCCAATCTTTGTCTGCAGGCTGCGGCGGACGAGCTCGGTGACCAGCACCTCGTGCACCATCGGGCCGACGGCCAGCTCGATGCAGTTGCCCGTGTGATCGACGCGATCGAGGGTGCCGGAGATTTTCGTGATCATGCGATGCGGTCAGCCGTCAGGCGCGGCTACTCCTGATGCGGATCACGCCCGTGCCGAAGAACAGCGGCCGGAGGCGGAGGTGGTAGTCGGTGAGGGCCACGGCCAGCGCGTCGGCGGCATCGGCTGGTTCCGGCTTCGCGGCCAGTCCAAGCTCCCGCTGCACGGCCGACTGCACCTGCTCCTTGCCGGCATGGCCGCTGCCCGTGAGGGTGCTCTTCACACGGTTGGGCAGGTAGTGATGCACGGCGAGGCCGGCCTGCACGCCGGCGAGGCAGATCACGCCCCGGGCATGGCCGAGGAGGATCGCCGTCTTGGGGAACTTGACGTTGGAAAAAACCTGCTCGATCGCCATGGCGGTCGGCTTGCAGGCCTCGATCACCTCGCGGATGCCGGAGTGGATCGTGAGCAACCGTTCCTCGAGCGTCTCACCCTTGGATTTCACGGTGCCCGCCTCGATCAGCCGCACGGTGCCGCCGTGACATTCAAGCACGCCATACCCGGTAACGTTGAGCCCGGGGTCAAACCCGACCACGCGTTCGACGCCCTGGGGCGGAGGCGAGGCAGAGCCACTGTGCGGCGCGAGTCGGGAGGAACTCATGGGGGGAGCCTAGCGGCCCCGAGGCCAGACCAGGAAGCCCAATCGCGTGCGCGATGGGGACGGCTTCACCGGTCACGGCTCACCACACGTCGGCGAGCCGGACGGCGACGGTGTCGAGGATCGAAAGGCGAATTTCGTCGCCCGGGGGCCGCTGCTCGTAGCAGCCGTCCGCGAGCACAAACTGGCAGAGCGTGTGGTTGTCGGGGTCGGCAATCCAATACTCGGCCACGCCCATCCGCTCGTAGAGCCGCTTCTTGAGCGACAGGTCGTTCGACGCTGTGGAGGGGGAGAGGATCTCAACGATCAGATCGGGCACGCCCTTGATTTTGGTGGGCGTGATCATCTGCGTTCGCGGGGCGAGCACGACCACGAGATCGGGCTGGACGATGTCGTGGTCGGTGATTTGGACATCGACCGGGGCGTCGTAGACGACGCCTTTGCCAGCGAGTTCGATCTGCGTGTAGAGCTGGTACTGGAGCCTGCGCGAAACGGTCTGGTGATACGTGGACGGGGCCGGGTTCACGTAGTGGTCTCCATCGATGACCTCATGTCGCCGGCCATCGTTGGGGAAGCAGCAATACTCCTCATAGCCGAACTTTGCTCGATCCCCGTGCTGAGCGGGTGACGAGGAGAACGCCAGCGGGGCGTCGGGAGCAGCCGCGGGACGGACGTCGGTGGCCATGAAAGACCTCGGAGCGGTGGGCAAAACCATCGCGGCAGAGCCAAAATACACCCCGCTGGGCTCGAACCAGCAACCTTCGGTTCCGTAGACCGATGCTCTATCCAATTGAGCTAGGGGTGCAACTGCGTTCACTCTACCCCACGCGGCCGTGAACACCAAGGTTCAATAAAACCGCCCATCAGTGTTGGGTGTGGGGCCGGGATGGTGTGGGGCCGGGATGGCCCATACCATCTCACCGGACGTTCCCTGCGGCCATCCTGGCCTCCGGTCACTCCGTGCTGCCTGCGCTTCGCCATCCTGGCTTCGCTGGCCAGCAAGGCCGGCTCGATTGGCATGGGCCATCCCTCCCGGGAACCCACAGAGTTTTCAGAAGAACCAGTATTTTGTTCGACGGGCAGCGTCTTCGCGTGGTTGAAGTACCAACTTCCCGGTTCTTATTACGGCTCACCCATGAGCCTCACGCGGCCTCGACGGTTCTGGCCCATGATGCAGGAGGGGGTGCCCCTACCACGTCGCCGGGCTGTGGGAGCAAGCGAAGCCAGGGATGGCGAAGCGCAGCGGACATGCAGAGAGCGACGGCCCGGAAGGCCGTCGAGAACGTCCGGAGATGTGGTAGGGGCATCCCCGAACCAACACGCCTGAGGCTCACATGTGATCCGTATTAGGCGGTCTCTTCCTGCGCTGGAGCGCGTACGAGAAACCCGTCTTTGTCTACGTCGAAGGCCTCTCCCAGCATGGCCGCCCCGGGATAGCCCTTCCCGGGTCGGACGGTTGCCGTGGCTGCGATGACGAGCGTGGCCACAGCGTCGTTCGGGATGCCCTGGGCCGCCAGCGCCGGTAGGCCGAGCGGACCCCGCATCGCCGCCCGCGGCCAGACCACCACGCCGTTGACCACGCGGCCGACCGTGTCGGGCTTCGCGATCGTCTCGTGGTCCCACTCAATCCGCGCCGGCGGCGTGTTCATCGCCACGAGGCCCCCCACCTCCGGCGGCGCGTAGGCCACGACGGGCTCGATGCCGCAGGCTTCCTTGAAGCGATCGATCGCCTCCCGGGCCCGGGGCAGGTCACCTGCCGAGGCGATCGGCAACACGACGGCGGTGAGATGCGTCGCGAGATCCTTGGCCGAGGAAGAGTGCGCGGCCAGTGCCAGCACCTGCTCGATCCGCGCCAGCCAGATCGTGGCGTGCGCCCCGGCAAGCGACTCAACGATGGCGGCGGCCGGCGTCGCCGCATCGAGCACGGTGGTCTTGATGCCGAGCAACCGGCCCGCGTGCAGGCCGAGCGAGTCGTGGAGCGGATCGCCAGCCGCAAGCGACGCGACGAGCCGATCGGTCCGCTCGACGAGGCAGCAGCCGTCAAAGGCCTCGGCGGTCGCGGCGAGCGGATCGAGCCGGCGGGCCACGGCCGAGGCGGTGAGTTCCTGGAGCGCGAGCCGGGCCTCGTTGGGGTGCGTGCCCACTGGCAGCGGCGTGCCAAACGTGAGCGTGATCGACCGCCGCCAGAGCCGCGGTCGCTTTGAGAAGTATTTTCCTTCGGAGAAAGACAGCGCGCTGCCCCACAAGCCGTCGATCGAGAGCGGCAGGATCGGCGCCTCGACCTTCTCGAGCAGCCACTCGAGCCCGCGTTTGAACCCGAGCAACTGGCCCGTCCGTGAGATGCCTCCTTCGCAGAAGATGCCGATCACGTCGCCGTCGGCGAGGCCCGCCTGGATCGTCTTGAGCGCCGTGCCGATCGACTTGGGCCGTGGGTCGAAGAGGATGAACCGCCACTGATCGGCGAGCATCCGCATGAACTTTCCCTGGATGTTGGGACCGTAGACCACCATCCGGATCGGCCGCGGACAGGTGAGTGGCAGTAAAAAACCGTCGAGCCACGAGAGGTGGTTGGCGACCACGACCATCGGCCCCGTCTCGGGCACGTTGGCCTCGTTGACCACGCGAAACCGCCAGCCAGCGTTCACGATCGTCCCGATGACCATCCGGAGCGTCGCCCGCGGCGCGCAGTAGACCGCGGCCACCGTGGCTGCCAGCGAGCAGACGCCGAAGAGCGCGAAGAGTCCGCGGGCCGACACGAGCGGCTGGGCCGACTCGCCGCTGCCGAGCGGCGTTCGCAGGCCACCGTAGACGAGCGAGGCTGCGAACATGCCGGCAAACACGAGCAGGTTTACCGAAGCCAAGATTGACCCGCGCCGGGCCGGCGGGCTCTGCTCCTGGAGGTAGGCCTCGAGCGGCACGTCGAACATGCCGGCGCCGATCCCGAGCACCGCCAGCCAAAAAACCGGCGAGGCGAGCCGCCACGCGGAGCCCTGGCCGGCTTCGGCGGCGAAGATCTCGGGTCGCGACATCGCCAGTGCGAAGCAGCCAATGGCCATCACGATCGCGCCGAGCGGCACGAAGCCGAGATCGACCTTCGAGCCGTCGTCGATACCCCGCTTCGAGAGTTTTCCGGCAATCAGGCTGCCGAGGCCGATGCCACCCACGAGGGCCACGAGCAGCGGTACGATCTGTCCCTGCGATTTCGCCCCTGACTCGAATGCGTATTGATCGACGTTGAGTTGGGCGATCGCCGCGAGTGCCCAAAAAAAGACGATGCCGGCGGCGGTGGCGAGCAGTTTGGTCGAGCCGAAGAGTTCGCCGAGGTCGCGGGCGGTGGTGGCCAAGGCATTGACCGGGGCGGGGGCGTCGGGGGCGGCGGCGGGTGTGCGCTTCAATCGCAGCGACGCCAGCCAGCCGGCGACGGCCACGCCGACGAGCGCCACCGCGGCCGGAATCGCATGGCCGAAGGGCGTGGCGGCGGCCGCATCGGACTCAAGCGGCGTGACGTCAGCGAGCCAGTTGCCGCCGGCCATCCCCGCCAGCGTGGCGGCAAGCGTGACCAGCGCGAAGATGCCGTTGGCGTTGGCGAGACTCGCCATGGGCACCGTCTCCGGAATCGCGCCCAGGATGCTTGGGGCCATCAGGGCGGCCTGAACCCCGATCACCGTCACTGTGCCGAGCAGGAGCCAGAGCCCCAACGGCAGCCCGAGCCATGCGGCCCCCGACCCAGCGCCCCAGCCCACGACAATGGCCGCGGCGACGGCGATCAGGATCTCGGCGAACTTCGCCCACACGATCACGGAGCGCTTTGGAAACCGGTCGGCGAGCCAGCCCGCCAGCCAGGCCAGCACCACGAACGGCAGCACGAAGCCGGCGGTGCCGATCGTGAGCACCAGCGCCGTGCCCGCGGTACCGGCCGCCCGCTTGCCGAGGCCAATCACGAGCCAGCGGAGGAGGTTGTCGTTGAGGACGGTGAGCACCCGCAGCGCGAGCAGCGGCACGAAGCCGCCCGCGCCCGAGCTGGCTGCGGTGCGCGCGGGATCGGAAGTCGGTGGGAGGTGCAAAGTGTCGCCTTCAGCGTGCGGTGGAGAGGCTAACCCAACGGCCTGGTTTGCATGCCTGAATCGGGTCCGGCTTGCCCAGGTTCACAGGACAAATGTCAGAGTTTGACGGCAGTTTGCAAGCCCATCCCCGTCGAACGTATCCTCATGAAGTCGCGGAAGGGACGAAGTGATCTCCTCGGGACGGGATCTCCGTCGCCGTCGCCCTCCGCTGGCCCACTGAAAGGATGAGTTGACCATGTCGCTGCGTCGTCTTTCCCCGTTGTTCATCGTGCGCGGGTGCGGCTTCATGACGGTTACGACCGTCATGAGCATCGTGGCCTTCATGGTCGTCATGGTCGTCATGGCCTTCACGTCGGCCGCTCACGCCCAAGTCGTCTACTACGGAGCGATGCGGCCGGTAATCGCGGCTCCCGTCGTTGCCGCGCCGGTGTACGCGGCTCCGGTGTATGCCGCTCCGTACATCGCCAACTACACGCCCGCCGGCAACTACGCCGCGGTCACGGCCTTCTCGCCGCCCGTCTACTCCCAGCCCGCGGCCTTCGCCGTGACCTCCAACTACGCGCCGGCCTACAGCGCCGGTTACGCGCCGACCTATAACGCCGGTTACCCGCCGGCTTACTCCGCAGGCTATGCCCCCGTCATGGCGGCTGCTCCGGTCGCAGTCACGTCGTACTACGCCCCCACCGCGATGACCGCCTACGCACCGGTCACCGAGGTTGTTGCCGCGCCCGTCACCGCTTATTACGCTCCCGCCGCCGTCGCGGTGCCGCTCTACCGCCGTGGCCTGTTCGGCGGACTGCGGCCGGTCCGTTCGGCCTACTCCATCCCGTACTAAAGCGCATCCGCTTGCGAGAGAGCGGCGAGATGGCGGGAGGTAAGGGGGTCGGCGAACGCTCTCTAGGAGCGCCTGAGCCACTGCGGCCCCCAGCGACGAGACTTTTGCCGCCCCCGAGCCGGCGTTCCACCAAAGGCGGATGCGCTCGAGAGCGGTGTGGAGCGGGGCGGAGTGCCACCCGCATTCCCCGCGCTTGCGCTTGGGGCTTCCTGACGGGAGCGAGGTC
>JBBDNW010000054.1:0-6366 GCA_040877375.1 Pirellulales bacterium
GCGCTCTACGCAGCTTGCACCTTGGCGTCGATCACCTGCAGGAGCTCGTCCCAGCTCTTCACGAAGGACGCTGCGCCCTGCGTCTGGAGGTCGTGGCCGAGGGCCGCGAGATCGACGCCGGCCCGCGACACGTCGAAGAGCGTGCGGCCGCTCGTGCCTCCCCCTGAAGAGAGTACGCCGCCGAGCGTGCCATGATCGGCGAACGCCAGGAGCGTCGCTTCGGGCATCGTGTTGATCGTGTGCGGGGCGGCCAGGTCCCGCACGTAGAGATAGTCGCAGAGGGCGGGATCCTTGGTGCCCGTGCTTGCCATCAGGAGCCGTTGCGGCAGCGCGCCGAAGTTGGCCAGCCGCTGCCAGCGGTCGGCAGCCAGAAGCGCGCGGTAGGCGGCGTAGGTCTGGCCGCCAATGGCGACGCCCAGCGTGTTGGCGAGATCGGCGGGAAGGTGCTTCGCCGTGGCCCCATCCCAGCGGCTGATGAAGAGCGACGCCACCGAGCAGACCCGCGGGTCGAGGCCCGCGTCGATCCGCCGTTCGATGCCCCGCAGGTAGGCCTCGGCCGCGGCGAGGTATTGGTCGCGAGTGAACAGCAGCGTCACGTTGACCGGCACGCCCGCGGCGATCGCCTCCTCGATGGCAGGCAGGCCCTCCGTGGTGCCCGGGATCTTGATGAACAGGTTTGGTCGCGCTGCCCGCGCGTGGAGATCTCGGGCGGCGGCCAGCGTGCTCGCCGTGTCGTACGCCAGTCGCGGCGACACCTCCAGCGACACCCAGCCGTCGAGTCCGCCGCTGCGGTCATAGACCGGTCGGAAGAGGTCGGCTGCCCGCACCAGGTCTTCAATGGCGAGTTCGAAGAAGAGGTGCTCTCCAGCAAGCCCCTGCTTCACCTTCGCGGCGATGGCGGCGTCGTAGGCGGTGCTCTTTTTGACCGCGAGGTTGTAGATCGTGGGGTTGCTCGTCAGGCCGGTCACGGAAAGGTCGCGGATGTAGCGGGCGAGCGTGCCGTCATCGAGCATCGTGCGTGTGATGTTGTCGAGCCAGAGGCTCTGGCCGAGATGATGCAGCGAGGATGTGATGGCGGACATGAAGACCTCGTGGAGTGCGGAGAAAGCGGGCGAAGGTCACGGGGCACCGGGCAGGTTACCCGTCGTCATGTCCGTTGACGAGGTTGAGAATTTCATCGCCAAAATCGGCCAGCCGTTTTTCGCCGATACCCTTGCAACGGAGCAGGGCGGCGGGAGAGGCTGGTTTTTCCCGCGCGATGGCCCGCAGCGCTTTGTCGTCGAGGATCGTCCAGGCAGGCTTGCCGCGGGCCTCGGCGATCCGCCGGCGCCACTTTCGCAGCCGTTCGAACAGGTCGCGGTCCACGCCCTGCCAGTCGTCGACGTCGGCCTTTGTCGTCTTCGCCGTCTTGCCGGCCCGTGGCTCCAGCAGCATCACGGACCGTTGGCCCCGAAGAACCTCCCAGGAGCGGTCGTTGAGCGTCACGACCGGGCGGTCGCCGCCGGTGCGGGAAAGCAGCTCCTGATCGAGGAGCTGATGGACGAGGTTCTCAGCCGTCCGTTGGTCGAGCGACGCGAGCAGGCCGAACGTCGAGAGTTGGTCGTGGCCGTGCCTGAGGATGCCGTCAGTCTTCGCGCCCCGGAGCACCTCGCAGACGTGACGGACGCCGAACCGCTCCTGCACGCGGGCCACGCACGAGATGATCTTCTGGGCCATGACGGTCGCGTCGGGAAGACCCTCGGTCTCACCGAGGCACACGTCGCAGGCACCACAGGTTTCGCCGGGATACACCTGGCCGAAATATTCCGAGAGGGCCGCATGGCGGCAGCGGGCGGCCTGCGCATAGCGGCGCATGGCGTGGAGGTGTTCGGCCTGGGAGGCGATGAGCCGCTCTTGCTCGTCGGGGTCGAGATCCGACTCCGCGGCGCTCTTGCGGACGAGTGACTCCCAACTGAAGACGTCGGCCGACGAGTAGAGCAACACGCATTCGGCGGCGAGCCCGTCGCGGCCGGCGCGGCCGGTCTCCTGCTGGTAGGCCTCCAGGCTCTTGGGAAGCGACGTGTGCAGTACGAGGCGAACGTCGGAGCGGTCGATCCCCATACCAAAGGCGACGGTTGCGACCACCACGTCGATCGTCTCGCGGGCGAACGCCTCCTGGGTCTTGTGCCGCTGCCGCGGATCGAGGCCGGCATGGTAGGGCCGGGCCAGGATGCCATCGGCCGCGAGCCGCTCGGCGAGCCGCTCTGTTTCCTTGCGTGAGATGCAGTAGACGATCGAGGCCTCCCCCTTGTGTCGACCGAGGATCGCCAGCGTCTGCGCGATCCGGTCGGTCCGAGGCACGACCCGGTAGACGAGATTCGGTCGGTCGAACGTGCCCACGAGCGTGGCCGGATCGCGGAGGCTGAGTTGGCGGGCGATGTCGTCGCGGACGCGGGGCGTGGCGGTGGCGGTGAAGGCGTGGATGCTGGCCGAGGGAAAGCGGTCGCGGAGCAGGGCAAGCTGCCGGTATTCCGGCCGGAAGTCGTGCCCCCAGTGGCTGATGCAGTGGGCCTCGTCGATCGCGAACCGTTTCACGCCGACGCGGGCGAGCACGTCGAGAAGGCCCGTGTTGACCAGCCGCTCCGGCGCGGCGAAGAGCAGCCGGAGCTCTCCAGCCGCCAGGCGGTCGCGAACGAGCGCTCGTTCCTCCTGCGACATCCCGCCGTGGAGCGCTGCGGCCGGGTAGCCGATCGCCTCGAGCGCGTCGACCTGATCCTTCATCAGCGCGACCAGCGGCGAGATCACGACGTCGGTCGATTCACCCACCAGCGGCGGCAGCTGGTAGCAGAGGCTCTTGCCCCCGCCTGTCGGCATCACGACCAGCGAGTCACGCCCCTCGAGGGCGGCCTTGATGGCCTCGGACTGGAGCGGCCGGAGCCGATCAAAGCCCCACCATCGCGAGAGCACATCCGTGATCCGTACGTCGTCAACGATCGTGGCGTCGTTCGGACCGGCTTCGGTCCCGGCTTGATCCGGCACGGCTACACCTTCCTCTGGCTTCACGCCGCCGCAGGATACCAGAGCCGGGCTCAGGCCATGTTTTCGGCCACGGTTTTCCGGGGGTCGGTGCGCGTGTCGCCGGCGATGCCGGATGAGTCGCACTTTTCGGCAGGCGTTCACGCCGGGTGGATAGACTTTGACGCATGATCTGGATCGCCTGGAAGATGCTGATCGGGAATCGGGTGAAATACCTCGGGATCGTGTTTGGAGTGGTGTTCGCCGCGCTTTTGATCGCACAGCAGTCGTCGATCTTCTGCGGGCTGATGTCGCTGACCATCAGCCAGATTCGCGACATCGAAGGCCCCGGCATCTGGGTGATGGACGACAAGGTGCAGTTCGTCGACGACGTCAAGCCGCTCTCCGACACGCAACTGTTCCGAGTCAAAGGCGTGGCGGGGGTGGCCTGGGCCGTGCGGTTCTACAAGGGAATCGCCCGGGCGCGGCTGCAGGAGGGGAGTTATGAGCAGATGATCCTCCTGGGCCTCGACGACGCCACGCTCGTCGGCGCGCCGGAAGGCATCTTCATGGGCTCGATTGCCGATCTCCGAAAGCCCGATGCCGTGATCATGGATGAAGCCGGCTACCGGCGGATCTGGCCCGGCGAGCCCTTCCTGCTCGGCCGCGTGTTTGAGATGAACGACCGACGGGCCGTGCTCGTCGGCCTCACCAAGGCAAGCCGGACCTTCCAGAGCTTTCCGATCGTCTACACGCGGTACAGCCAGGCTGTGCTCTTCGCGCCGCGGGAGCGGAAGGTGCTGTCGTTCGTGCTCGCCGACGCGGCCCCGGGGGTGCCCGTTGAGGAGGTCTGCCGCCGGATCACCGCGCAGACGGGGCTCCAGGCACTGACGCGGAGCGAGTTCATCTGGAAGACGATCCGCTACTACATGGCCAAGACGGGAATCCCCATCAACTTCGGCGTAACGGTCCTCCTCGGATTCATCGTAGGCACGGCAATCGCCGGCCAGACCTTCTATTTATTCACGGTCGAGAACATCCGGCAGTTTGGAGCGCTCAAGGCCATGGGCACCAGCAACGGCATGATTCTCGGCATGGTGCTTTCGCAGGCCCTGCAGGTGGGGATCGTCGGGTACGGCGTCGGGGTCGGGCTCGCCGCCCTCTTCGGCGTGGGCACCCGCAGTCTGAGCAGGCTCTCCTTCTTCATGCCGTGGCAGGTGCTTGCGATCACCGCCGTGGCGGTGCTCGTGATCGTGCTCCTGGCGAGCCTGCTGTCGATCCGCAAGGTGTTGGTCGTCGATCCCGCCATCGTGTTCCGCGGCTGAAGGGGGACGCCGTGGCTGACGCGCAGGGACCACCGCCCTCTCTCGACGATGCCGGCGACCGCGATGTCGCCATCCGGGTCCGCGGAGTGACCAAGGATTTCGGCGTCGGCGGCTCGCTCACGCGGGCACTTCGCGGCGTCGATCTCGAGGTCCCCTACGGCGAGATGCTGATGCTCGTCGGGCCGAGCGGCTGCGGCAAGACGACGCTGGTCTCGATCGTCGCCGGCACATTGCAGCCGACCGCCGGCGAAGTCGTCGTTCTTGGGCGGGACCTCGTGGCGATGCGCCAGGGGGCGAAAGTCCGCTTCCGCCGCGACAACGTCGGCTTCGTATTTCAGTCGTACAACCTGCTGCCGAGCCTGACGGCGGTGGAAAACGCAGCCGTCCCGCTGTTGATCGCGGGCTGGAGGCGGTCACGGGCCGTCGATGCGGCGGCTGTCGTGCTCGACACGCTCGGCCTCGGGGACCGGCTGGCCAGCCTGCCGAGCGAACTCTCCGGCGGCGAGCAGCAGCGGGTTGCAATTGCCCGAGCGCTCGTTCACTCGCCGCGGCTGCTGGTCTGCGACGAGCCGACCAGCGCCCTCGATGCCGAAAATGGGCGGATCACGATGGAGCTCATCCAGCGGATCGCCGTGCAGCCTGACCGGGCGGTGATCGTGGTGACCCACGACGCGCGGGTCTATTCGTTCGCCGACCGGATCGCCTCCATGGAGGATGGACGGATCGACTCCGTCTCGACAGGCCTGCACCAAGCGGGTTCCCCGGGCTCCCCGGTTCGCCCGCTTTGACAGGGAAAACCAGGCTTGCCCCCGGATCGTGCGGCTGGGAGAGTTCTGCCTCCCATGCACCCTTTCCTCACGCTCACCAACGTGCCGCCGACGCGAACCCGCAGCCCGGGCCGGTTGTGGACGGTCTTCGTGCTCGCGCTGTTCGCCCCGGCGACGCTGCGCGCTGAGGATGCCACCGGCATGTTTCTGCCGGCGGCCGACGGCATGCAGCTCTGGCGACGGACGCTCGCCACGGTGTCGGCCGAGTGGCCGGTGACGCGGGCCGTGGAGCCCGACTTCCTCGCCACGCCGCCCCGTGAGGGACGGATCGAGTCAGCGTGGGTCGAGCCGCCCGGCTCCCTGCTCGAGTCTTGGCCGCCTCGCCGGCAGCGGGTGGTGGTTCGCGTCGTACCCGCCACCACAGGAGCGTGGATCGCCGCGGTCGTGGAGACGCAGACACTCTCGGGCTCGGCGGCCGGGGGGCAGGGGATCGAACTGGTCGGGCAGTGGCAGTCCGAGCCAGATGCCGAGAGCGTCACCGTCGAGTTGGCCGCCCAGATGTCACCGGCGGCCGAGCCTATCTATGCCCTGCCGCCGCTCGACCGCGAGGAGTTGCTCGCGTCGCCGCCACCAGAACTCCCGTGGTCGCGGAGACGTTTTCCCCGCACGGCCCGGGTGGGATATCAGGTGCTCGAGGACTACCGCAACTTCTACTCTTGCGACAGCCTCGTCTGCCTGTCGGCCGCGTTCGGTGCCGGTGCGCTGATGGCCAACACCGGCTTCGACGACACGATGCAGGGAGCCTGGCAGCGGGGCGTGGAGCCGACGAGCGTGGGCACCTTCTTTTCGGACTGCAAAGACATCGGTGAGGGGCGGTACCTCCTGCCGATCTTCGGAGTCGCGGCGGCGACGGGGCTGGTGTTTGAGGGCAACCCCGCGGGAGACGTCGTCGGCGAGTGGGGCTCGCGGTCGCTGCGGATGTTCGTCGTGGGTGGGCCGCCGCTCTATGTGCTGCAGCTCGCGACCGGGGCGTCACGGCCGTCGGACGGTCCTGGCAGCCAGTGGCACTTCTTCAACGACAACAACGGCGTGAGTGGCCACGCCTTCGTCGGCGCGATCCCATTCCTGGCCGCGGCCGAGATGGTGGAGAGTCCGCTGCTCAAGGGCACGCTCTATGTCTGCTCGACGTTCGTTGGCTTCTCCCGGATGACCGACAACGCCCACTATCCATCGCAGGTGTTCCTCGGCTGGTATCTGGCGTGGGCGAGTTCGCGGGCGGT
>JBBDNW010000055.1:0-33338 GCA_040877375.1 Pirellulales bacterium
GTCGGACGCGAGGCGTCGAAGCCCTGGGAACGGCCGACTGGGACGCGGTCTGCGCCGACGCGAGAAAAACGCCACGGCAAGGGGTCAAGGGCGTTTCGAGAAACCGCCTCCGGACGCCCGGGCCGCTCCTCCCGAGACTCACGAGTCGCTCATCAGCCGGAACACCGTTGCCGAAGTGCCATTGACCGGGCTATCCTCCTGCCCGGTGGCGGCAGCTGCCTCTGACGTGTCCTCGTCACGAAAGAAGTTTCCCCAGTTGCAAGTCGGTCACGGCTCACGTTAAGGATTGATCACATCGATGCCGCAGCCTGTGTACTCGGCGGTATTCCGCGTCGCCACGGCGAAGCCTCGAGCTCGGGCGATGGCCGCGATCTGACAATCAACATGACTCATCGGCCGGCCGGCGGCGCGACGTGCCGCGGCGATCACCGCCTAGGCGGAAGCCGACTCACGATCAAACGGCAGAATCCGGTCACGGAAATCTCTTGCCAGCATCTCGTCAATCGCGGCCACGAGGCGGTTGCGGCGACGTCCTGCCGCGAGGATAGCCACTCCGTGGCGCAGCTCCGCTTCGCTCATGGCCGTAAAGAACATGGCCCCACCGACCTGAGCTGCCAGCCACTTTTCGACGTACGGATTCGGCTTCGGCCGCATCAGTTCGGAGACGACATTGGTGTCGAGAATGATCATCGACGAGTCCGGCTGAAACGCGGAGGTTTCCGCAGCGGCTCGCGGGGCGGCAGGTCGAGTTCGACGCCCTTGAGAGGCGCGAACCGCGCTCGGATGGCGGCAGCCAGATTGTTCGGAGCCGAAGGTGCGGCCACCACCTGCCGGAGTATTTCCCGCGCTTCCTCCTCCATTGAGCGGCCGTGTTCGGCGGCCCGCACGCGCAGCTGTCGCTTCAGGTCATTCTCAAGATTCCGGATCGTAATGCTGGCCATCGGTCGCCTCGTTGTGTGTCCGCATTGTAAGCAGTGATTGCCATGCAATTAATTTCGGCTTCTCGGCCCAAGTGGCCCGGCCACGCCGTGACCGGGATTGAGACCCGCCCCCCGGGCTTCCGCCCGCGGCTTTGATCAAACGCCGTCTTCCGCCCGCGGCTTAACGCACGATTCCGGAATCGTCGAGAAACTCGACGCACGCCGCACCGGCACCGTGCTCCCACATGAGCGAAAAAACCAGACTCCGCTCTCGCCGATGCAAAACTCCGCCGGAGTGTAACCCAGCTGTGACTGCAACGGCGGCGTGTCTCGCTGGGGCAAATACTCGGCCTGCCAGCCAAACGCTTCGCCCTGCCACGGCTCTCCAGCCGCGTGGAGCTGGTTGGCGAACGCACGAGAGCGTCAACTTCGGGCACCACCACTGGCAGCACCGACTCGTGCCCGTCAGCCGTCCGGATTTTTTTGCAAATGGGAAAAGTCAGGGCATGGCACTTTCGAGGTGCCGCGGCGGCAGCGGTTAGAGGCGGTCCCACCCGCGCGATCTGCACACAGTGCCCGCAGAGGTTCGTCGTCGCGGCCCGGCTGAGCCGGGCTCGGCAGCCATGGGAACCCTTGGCGTTCCCATCGGCTGCCTGGCAGGACGGGACCATGGATGGCCCGCCCTGCCTCTAGCCAGCCGCAAGCGCCGGGGCGTGTGTCCCTCCTGCAACGGCATGCACATGGCGCAGACGGCCGCGCGCTCGCATTCGCTACGTGATGCCCACGCATAAGGCGGCCAACTGGGTCGGGCCCGGCCGTTCACGAAAATCCACGCAGCCGGGGGCGAACGGCGTCGTCGAACTTTCGCCGTTTGAGTTCCTATTTCCCGGCTCGCCGCTCTCCCCCGTTCGCGGGCCACCCGCCGACTCACGCCGAGCTGGTGCAGGTGCCCTTTCGACCGCGACGTCTTTCAGGGACGGATAGACGAACTGCCCGCGATCGATATCCACAACCTCTGACCGCTGCCGGACGCCAGGTCACGACAAAGCCGCGAGGCCGCCGGACTCGGAGAGACTCCGCGCCGACACGAGAAAAACGCCACTCCAGAGGGGGAGGTGGCCGATCCCGGGAACCGCTTTCTGGGCCGGGGGCAGGCCCGGTCGGCAGGAGCAACCGGCGCACGAGTCGTTCATCAGTCGAACCATGCTGGCGGAAGTGCCGTTGGCCGGACTATCCCTCCTCCCGATCGACAACGCCGCCCGCCTGCGGCAGGGGCGGTGCCTTCGGGTGCCGCCCCTGCTTTTTTGAACGCCAAGACTGCCTCTTAACGCTGCCCGTACAGGGAGACCATATACTTCCTCTTGAACATATGGTTTCCGGAGGCTTGCAGTCCATGAGTCATCCTGACAGGCACGTTCATGTTCAAGCGACGGTTGGAGCGCACGGATCCGTCGTTCTCGACCAGTTGCCATACCAACCTGGCCAACGGGTCGAAGTCACGATCAGTCCAATCGTTTCTCCAACTGCCGAAGGCATGTCGCGTTATCCGCTGAGCGGGTTAAAGGTCGAGTATGAAGGGCCGTTCGAGAGCGTTTGCGAAGGTGACTGGGAAGCAACGCGGTGATCATCCTCGACACGCATGTCTGGGTCTGGTGGGTTCACCAGGATGATCGGCTTTCGATGAAGGCGAGGGCATTCATCGGGCAGCACGAAACGCGTCACATAGGCGTCAGCGCCATCTCCGGCTGGGAAGTTGCAAAACTTGTCGAGCGAGGGCGTCTGCGGCTGCCCATGGCCACTGATCAATGGCTGCATGCCGCACTCGCATATCCGGGTGTAAAGCTTCTTGAACTCACTCCGGACATCGCTGCCGATGCTTGCAGCCTGCCAGGACAGTTTCATGCTGATCCAGCCGATCAGATTATTGTCGCCACAGCGAGGTACTTCAGTAGCGATCTGGTGACGATGGATCAGCGGATTCTTTCATATCCCCACGTTCCGCTGGCGCAAATGGGATAGCTCAAGGCCGCGGTGCTCTCGATGAAGCAGCCCCTGAGCTGAAGTACCTCTTGACGCCCTGTGCATCTGCGCTGCGGTCTTCTTCGTGTTGCGCAACTCATGAGCGGTTACGGGTTCCAACTGTAACGGCCACAGAGTTCTCCCTGCTGCAGTCTCCTCGTGGGGCGGCAGTCATTTTTGGCCGAAGTGATCGGTCGAAGCAGCCTTCGACGCGACCGGGCTTCATAACCCGCCGCCATTCTCAACTTTTATCACGGCAAGGGCGGTGCATTCGGGTGCCGCCCCTCCGGCCGCGCTGGTGCAGATGGCCGCATCGCCTGCGTCCGCTACGTGCTCCCGCGACACAAGGCAGCCAACTGGGTCGGACCGGGCCGCGGGCGGAAGTCCACCCGGCCGGGGGCCAATGGCGTCGTCGAACTCTCACCGTTCCTGTTTCTGGACCGGCTGGCCGACCTCGTGCCGTCGCCGCGGAAG
The DNA here is from genome assembly GCA_040877375.1 of Pirellulales bacterium. Lineage (GTDB taxonomy): Bacteria > Planctomycetota > Planctomycetia > Pirellulales > UBA1268 > QWPN01. The sequence goes on from JBBDNW010000055.1 coordinate 3,414, forward strand.
CACCGGCACCGCCTGCCGACTTGAAACATGCCAGGAGTGTTCGCCCCTGATCACAAGCTCAGGCCCGCCGTCACGGCCCATGACAAAAGGGAATGTCGGCAAGCGGCGAGATGCCGCGACCGGTGGGCATGCGGCACGCGGACATGCCACCAGCGACTGCTGCGACTCATGCGGCAAACCGCGCTCCCACGACACCTCCCGACGCAAAAGGCCAAACTGATGGCACGGGTGGGGGAGCAGTTTCCCCTCCAGGGCCCAGCGTGTGGTGGCGACATCCGGCTCATCGCATTCATCACCGATCCGGGCCCGATCCGGAAGATCCTGACGCACCTCGGCGAACCGCTCGAGCCGCCGCCGCTCTCTCCCGCTCGCGGGCCGCCCGCCGACTCACGCCGAGCTCGTGCGGGTGCACTTTCGACCGCGATGTCTTTTAGGGACGGATAGACGAACTGCCCGCGATCGATATCCACAGCCTCTGACCGTTGCCGGACGCCAGGTCACGACAAAGCCGCGAGGCCGCCGGACTCGGAGAGACTCCGCGGCGAAGGGAAGTAAAACGCTACTCCAGGCGGGAAGCCGGGCGTTCTGGGAGCGGCTCAACCGGCCCGCGCACATGGAGTGAAGACTTTGAACCCGAAAACGCGTGAATCCCCAGCTCGACACCCCCAAGTACGTATCTTGGGTTAATCGGCGTTGGCTGGTGCGGTTTCTTCTCATACAATCGATTGAAACGATTGTTTGAACGCCTTCGGGTTGCCGTTTTATGTCGTCACGTACCCCCATCCATTCCGATCCGCATCTGGCCGATTCCCGTGAGGAAGACCGTGATCCCCGGGTGCGGATTCTGTCGGCCGCCGGCCAGGAGTTCGCCGAGCACGGCTACGAAGTCGCCACCGTCCGTGACATCTGCGCGGCGGCTGGGGTCAACGTCGCCGCGGTCAACTACTACTTCGGCGACAAGCGGCGGCTGTACATCGAGAGCGTGAAGCATGCCCACGAGGAGCGGCTCCGGCAGGTGCCGCAGCCCGAGTGGGCAGTGGGCACGCCAGCGACGGAAAAACTCCATCAGTTTATCGACACCATGCTCGAGCGGATGCTCGGCGCGGGGCAGCCGCCCTGGCAGGTGCGGCTGATGATGCGAGAGGTGCTCCAGCCGACGGAAGCCTGCCGCGAACTGGTCGAGGACTACATTCGCCCCCACTTCGCGATGCTCGTGGCAATCCTCGATGAACTGACGGCCGGGATGCTTTCGCAGGCCGAGCTCCGTCGGGTGGGCATGAGCATCGTCGGGCAGTGTTTTGTCTATCGTGCCGCCGGCGATGTCGTCGGGATGCTGGTGCCGCGGGACGAGATCGAGTCGCTGCACACACCCAAGCCGCTTGCCGAACACATCACGCGGTACGCGCTTGCCGCACTGGGGGTGGCCGCGCCGCTCGTGCTGCCATTGGTTCGAGTCACCAAGGATGTCATTGCATGAGTGTCGTGCGTACGATCGTGGGCTGGGTGACGCCGCTAGTGATCCTCGGAGCGGGCATCGCCATCTTCCTCTCGATGGGCAGCCAGCCGCCGCCCGAACGGAAGGCCGCGCCGGTGGTGGCTGTGCTACCGGTCCGCACGGTGGCGGTCGAGGCTGTCACCCAAGGCCTCACGATTGAAGCCGATGGGGCCGTTGTGCCACTGCGAGAGGTCACGCTCGCGGCCGAAGTGCCGGGGCGAGTGAAGGCCAAGGGGGAAGCCTGCAATGAAGGGCAGTTCGTCAAGGCCGGCACCGTGCTCTTCGAGATCGATTCGCGTGACTACGAACTCGACGTCGAGCGGCTCGAACGGGAACTCAAGCAGGCAGATCTAGCGATCGAAGAGCTCGACGAAGAGGCCGCCCAAAACGTCGAACTGGTGGGGCTGGCAAAGCGGCAGATCGAGTTGGCCGGTCGCGAGGTCGCGCGTCTCGAGGCCCTCAAGGCCGGCCGGATCGTGACGGAGTCAGAGCATGACCGCGCGCTTCGCGACGAACTCACTGCCGCCAATGCCGTGTCCACGCTCGACGGGCAACGCCGGGTGCTCGGCAAGCGACGAAACAGACTGCTCGAGGCCCGTTCGCTGGTGGCGACGATGCTCGAGAAGGCGAATCTCGACCTCTCGCGGACGACCATCAAGGCGCCCATCGACGGCCTGATCGTGGAAGATAAGGGCGAGCAGGGATCGTTCGTGTCGAAGGGCACTCCGCTGGTCACCATCGAAGACACGAGCGCAGCGGAAGTCCGCACGAGTCTCAAGATGGAGGACCTAGCCAGGATCTGGGGCGGCCGCCGGGGTGACGGCTCGGCCTCCACCGGCCACGGTCGTGACGCATACGACACCCCCGCGTCGGTGGTCTTTCGGGTCGGCGAGGCCGCCTACGAATGGGATGGTGTGTTGTCGCGACAGGAGGGCCGTGGACTCGACGAGAAGACGCGGACGCTTCCCTGCCGCGTGATCATCCGAGAACCGGACCGTGTGCGGGCACTCGATCGGTATGGGGCGACCATGCCGCAAGCCCCCGCGGGCGCACCGCGGTCGCTGTTGCGGGGAATGTTTGTGCAGGTACACGTGCATGTCGATTCACCAGAGTCGCTCGTTTCGATCCCGGATGAGGCCCAGCGGCCAAACGGCGAGGTCTGGTTGATGCGGGACGGCCGACTCACGGTGTTGCGGCCGCGGGCCGTGCAGGCGTCTGCTGGCCGGCTGGTCTTTGACTCTGTCGTTTCCGGGCTCCAAGCCGGCGATCGGGTGATTGTCAGTCAGATCTCGAACCCGCGGGATGGCCTGGAGATCAGCGAGACGAGTCCTTCGCCCTCACGGCCCACGACCCAGACCGCCAGTCGCGACGGGGAGGATGCCTCGTGAGATCGATCATTCGCTGGACCGTCCGCAACATGCCGGCGATGAACACGCTCGTCATCGCCATTCTCTTGGTGGGGGCGCTGGCCTTCGCCTCGATGCGCCGCGAGGTGTTTCCTGAGTTTGACCTTGAGATCGTGCTGGTGACTGTGCCCTATCCGGGAGCCACGCCGGAGGAGGTCGAGGAGGGCATCTGCCAGAAGGTGGAGGAAGCCTGCCGGAGCGTTACGGGCATCAAGAAGATCACGAGCGTAGCCCAGGAGGGCATGGGCTACTGCGTCTTCGAACTACAGGACAGCATCAAGGACGTGCAGAAGACGCTCGGGGAGATTCGCTCCGAGGTGGAGCGCATCCCGAGCATGCCCGAACTGGCCGAGGATCCGAAGATCGAGCAGGTTACGCTCCGCACGCCCGCTATCAAGGTGGGCGTGCTCGCGCCCCAGAATGCGGCCGGCGACATCACGTCGGAACTGGAACTGCGGGATGTTGCCGAAGTGGTGCGGGACGACCTGCTCGCACTGCCGGCGGTGTCGGCCGCGAACCTCATCGGTGCCAAAGACTTTCAGATCGATATCGAGATTTCTGAGGAGACGCTTCGGAAGTACGGCCTCTCGCTCCAGAAAGTGGCCGAGATCGTCCGCCGCGAGAATCTCGAACTGCCGGGCGGCACGATCCGTAGCGAGCGGGGCGAGATTCTCCTCCGCGGCAAGAACAAGCGCTACGTCGGTGCCGAGATCGCCAAGCTTCCGCTGGTCACGCTGCCCGATGGGCTCGTGCTCACGGTGGGGGATCTCGGCACGGTCCGCGACGAGTTTGCCGACATTGCTTCCACGAATCAGATCAACGGACGCCCCGGCATGGTCGTGTCGATCGATCGCAGTTCGGGCGAGGATCTACTGGCGATGGTGGCCGCGGTGAAGAAGTACGTCGCCGGGGCGGAGTTGCCGCCGGGGTATGCACTCACGACCTGGGCCGACCAGTCAATCGATGTCAAGGACCGGCTCGACATGCTGCTGTCGAACGGCCTGCAGGGGCTCGTGATCGTGTTTGTGATGCTGGCCCTGTTTCTCGACCTCAAGATTGCGTTCTGGGTGGCGATGGGCATCCCCTTTTCGATGCTCGGCACCGGCGCGCTCATGTTTTCGACCGACCAAACGCTCAACATGCTCTCGATGTTCGCCTTCCTGATGGCGATTGGCATCGTCGTGGACGACGCGATCGTCGTCAGCGACAACGTCGATCGGCACCGCCGGATGGGCAAGAGCCTGACTGCCGCGGCCATCGACGGCACCGTCGAGGTCGTGCCGAGCGTGATCTCGAGCGTGCTTACGACGGTGATCACCTTTCTCCCGCTCTGTTTCGTGTCGGGCGTGATGGGGAAGTTCATCGCCGTGATGCCGTTTGCCTTCATCACGACACTCATGATGTCGCTCGCCGAGTCGACGCTCATCCTGCCGGGGCACCTTGCCCACGAGAAGAATCTCTTGTTCACTATTTTCGGCATCGTGCTCTATCCGCTGCGGCTTCTGTTGCCGGCCGTGGCTTGGCTCCAAAAGGGCTGCGACCGCGGCCTCAAATGGGTTGTGAAGCACGTGTACGCTCCGATGCTTGACTTGGCTCTCGACAACCGGCTGTCGGTGCTGGCGCTAGCGATCGCGCTCCTGCTGGGGGCGTTCGGGATCGTTCGCAGCGGCATCACGCCCTTTCAATTGTTTCCGAAGATCGACGCCAACCGGCTGCTCGCCAAGGTGGTGTTTCCCGACGGCACGCCCGCCAGCGTGACCGAAGAGGCCACCAACCGGCTCGAGCGGGCCGCCTTCGACGCGGCCAAGAAACTTTCCCCACCGGAGGCACCGATCGTGGAACTGGTCCACCGCTCGGTGGGGCAGGTGGCGGCTCAGGGTGAGATCGGCCCCAATGCCCGGATGAGCGGCAGCCATGTCGGCGCCGTGGCGGTAGAACTCGTCGAGGGGGAACTCCGGGACGTCACCAGCGAGCAGTTCATCAGCGCATGGCGGCAGTTGGCAGGCGAGTTCACCGGCACCGAATCCCTCATCTTTGGCACGGAGAACATCGGCCCCGGCGGCAAGACGATCGAGTTCAAACTGCTGGCGGCGGCGGAGCCGGAGGCCGTACGGCAGTTGGAGGCTGCCATTGAGAAATGCAAGGAGTGGCTCGTCCAGTATCCGGGGGTGATCGACATCGACGACGATTCCCGGCCGGGCAAGTGGGAATACCAGGTCAAGGTGAAGCCGAAAGCCGAGACGATGGGGGTATCGCTAGCGGACCTCGCCGGCACGATCCGGGCGAGCTTCTACGGCGAAGAGGTGATGCGGCTCCAGCGGGGTCGCCACGAAGTGAAGCTCATGGTTCGCTATCCGCAGAACGAGCGACGGACGCTGGCGACGCTCGACGATATCCGTGTCACTGGCCCCGACGGCGTGCAGCGGCCGATCGGCGAACTCGCTGACGTGGCGGTCGAGCGCGGCTACTCGGAGATCAATCGGCTTGGCCAGAAGCGGTCGATCACGGTCACGGCCGACATCGACGTCGCGAAGAGTTCGCTCACCAGTTCGCAGATCACCGGCGACATGGAGAAGCGGCTGATGCCGACGCTCAAGGCGGAGTTTCCTCTGGTGCGCGTGCGGTGGGAGGGGCAGCAGGAGCAGACCAACGAGTCGCTCAAAAGCCTCGGTGTCGGCTTTGTGGTCGCGCTGTTCGCGATATTCGTGCTTCTCACGATGGAGTTTAAGTCATACTTCCAGCCGTTTTTGATCCTGGCCGCGATTCCCTTCGGCATCGCCGGCGCCGTGTTTGGGCACGCGTTCATGGGCATGCCGCTCACGCTGTTCAGCATGTTCGGCCTCGTGGCGCTCGCGGGCGTCGTGGTCAATGACTCGATCTGCCTGATCGACTTCATCAACCTACGGGTCCGTGCCGGGCATCCGCTGCGGGCCGCGCTACGGGAGGCGGGCTGCCTGCGGTTTCGGCCGGTGCTCCTCACGAGCATCACCACGATCGGCGGCCTGCTGCCGCTGCTCCTCGAGAAGAGTTTTCAGGCGCAGTTTCTCGTGCCGATGGCGACCTCGATGGTTTTCGGGCTGATGATGATGACGCTCCTCGTGCTGATCCTCGTGCCGGTGATGTATTCGTTTTTCGGCACGAGCGCCCGCGAGGAGCACGTCGAGGAGTTCATCACGGGCTACGCCCCGCACGGCGGCGGCGAAGCGAGCATGGTCGCTCCCGATGACGCAGAGAAGGAATGGCTCCCCGACCACCTCCGCGAGGGTGCCGATAAGCCCGAGTCGCTGCCGGCGTGAGTGGAGACCATCGTCGGTGTCGGCGGGCTTCGCAAATGCCGAACATCCGATACAAGCCGACCGACCGTGAGGCCGCGGGTTGCCTTGGTGCGTGGCTCGGGGCTGCCCGTGCCCCGTCGCCGGACGTTCGTTGCGCCCATCCTGGGCTCCACTCACTCGGATGCCGCCGGCGCTTCGGCATCCTGCCTGCGCTTGGCGTCATACGCCGGTTCCGGGGCACGGGCAGCCCCTCGCGAAGTGTGGGCAGAGAGATGGTGCGTCAGCGGCTGTGCGCGATATCCGCAATCGCGGCGGCGAGGCGGTCGATTTCGGCCGTGGTGTTGTAGAAGGCCAGCGACGGACGAACCGTCGCTTCCACGCCGAAATGCCGCAGCGACGGCTGGGCGCAATGGTGGCCGGCCCGCACTGCGATGCCCTCCCGGTCGAGGGCCTTGCCGATCTCAATCGGGTCGTGCCCGTCGATCACGAAGGAGAGCACGCCCACCTTCTCGCGGGCCGTGCCGATGAGCCGCAGGCCGTCGATCGCCGTCAGCCGGGCGGTGGCATGGTGGAGGAGCTCGTGTTCGTAGGCGGCGATCCGCTCGCGGCCGAGACGCGACACGTAGTCGAGCGCGGCACCGAGACCGATCGCATCGGCGATGTTGGGCGTGCCGGCCTCGAACTTGGCCGGCGGCTCTGAATAGATCGTGCGGGCGAAGGTGACGTCCTTGATCATGTTGCCGCCACCCTGCCAGGGCGGCAGCGATTCTTGAGCCTCCTTGGTCATGAAGACAGCGCCGATCCCGGTGGGGCCGAAGATCTTGTGGCCTGAGAAAACGTAGAAGTCGCAGCCGATGCGGCGGACATCGACCGGGAAGTGCGACACGCTCTGCGCGCCATCGACGAGCACGCGGGCGCCGCGGGCCTTGGCCATGCCCGTCATCAGCTCCACCGGCAGGATCGTGCCCAGGCTGTTGGAGGCATGCGAGAGCGACACGACCTTGGTGAGCGGCGAGAGCAGCCGGGCGTAGGCCTCGAGGATCACGTCGCCGCGGTCGTCGATCGGGATCACGCGGATCACGGCGCCGGTCCGCTGGGCCACCATTTGCCAGGGAACGATGTTGGCATGGTGCTCGAGCTCCGTGAGCAGGATCTCGTCGCCGCTGGAGAGACCCGGGGCCAGAATGGTGGCGACGAGATTGATGCCCTCGGTGCAGCCACGGACGAAGATGATCTCGTCGGGGCCATTCGCTCCGAGGAAGTCGGCCACGGTCGTGCGGGCACCCTCGTAGGCGTCGGTGGCCCGGGCCGCCAACGTGTGAGCGCCACGGTGAATGTTGGAGTTGTCGTGGGCGTAGAAGTGTGAGAGGGCGTCGATGACGGCCTGTGGCTTCTGCGTGGTGGCTGCGTTGTCGAACCAGGCGAGCGGCTTTCCGTGAACCAGCTCCCTGAGGATCGGGAAGTCGCGACGGATCGCGTCGATGTCGAGAGCCCCGCCGGTCGCCGGCAGGCCGCCCGCCACGGCCGCGGCGTGGGGAGCGGCAAAGGATGACGCCCGCGGCCCGCTCGCCGCCGGCGATGCGAACACGGCGGGAAGTTGGAGATGATCCAGGTTCCGCATACGGCTTACAAACGCCTGTAATCCGGAAGGTACGCGTTGGGAGGAGTCGGTGGTCGGGGATGCCGGCATGAGGAACGACGACGTCGGCGGGGCGACTGGTGCGGTGACGGGCAACGCCGACGGGGCCTCGGCAGGAAGCGGTGTCATCGTCCCGTGTGGCGCGGCAAGCGCGTCGCGCATCAGCTGCTCCGCGATCCGGGAGATATCGGCTGCCGAGGGGTCGTGCAGCGATCTCAGCGGCTCCGCAGGCGGAAACGTCGGAGGCGAGGGCAGGGGGTCCATTGTGGGGTTCCTCACTTCGGCGTGGACTTGCGATGTTCGTAATCGTGGTAGTAGCCGACTTCGACGTTTTCGAGGACGCCGAGGGCGTCGTCGGTGAGGACGGCGAGTGAGAAGTAGTTGGTGAGGAGGTAGGAGGCGACCCCGAGGCTGTCGAGGCCCATGAGCCGGGCGGAGAGGCTGGGCATGATCTCGCCCGGGATGCCCGTCTGATGAAGCCCGACGACCCCCTGATCGGCCTCGCCGACGCGGACGGGGACGATGCTGGTGGTGCCGAAGGACTGGTTGGATCCGTAGCGGCTCTTCACCTCGAGCTTGTCGCAAGGCACGATCGGCACGCCGCGCCAGAGGATGATGCTGGTGCCGTGAAGGGTGGTGGTGACGGGGGGCACTCCGCGCCAGGTGCACTCCCGCTCGAAGGCGGCGATGGCCTTGGGGTGGGCGAGGAAGAAGGCGGGCTTTTTCCAGACCAGCGCGAGGAGTTCGTCGAGGTCGTCCGGGGTGGGGGCGCCGTAGCGGGTGGAGAGCCGCATGGCGGGATCGACGGAGTGGAGAAGGCCGAACTTCTGGCTGTTGATCAGCTCCCACTCCTGGCGTTCCTTGATGCCCTCGATGGTGAGGCGGATCTGTTCCTCGAGCTGGTCATAGGGGCCGTTGTAGAGATCGGAGACTCTGGTGTGGACTCGGACGACGGTCTGGATGGCGGAGAGGGAATACTCGCGGGGGTTGGCGGCGTAGTCGACGAAGGTTTCGGGGATCTCGACGTTCTCGGCGAAGCCGGAGACGAGGTCGATGTTGCGTTCGCCGTAGCGGTTGACGGTGCTCCGCAGTTCGAGGTGCTCGTCGATGGCCTTGGTGAAGTCGCCGCGGAGGTTGGGGAGCTCGTCGAGGACGGCGTCGAGATCCTTGCGGGAGAGCGTCAGCAGCACGCAGGGGGTGATCGTGCGGACGGTGATGTCCGACGGCTTGTCGCTGACGAGATCCACCTCCCCGAAAAACTCCCCCTCGGTCAGGAGTGCCGCCCGCAGGTCACGACCATGGATCCCCTTCGAGAGGATTTCCACCTGGCCCTGCGCGATCACGAAGAACGTGCTGCGATCCTCCCCCTCGATGAGCAGATCGCTGCCCAGCGGCACCTCTTCGGTGCGAAACCGGTTTTGCATCCTCGCGAGAAGCGAGTCGGGCAGTTGCGAGAACAGCGGCACACTCTGCAGCTCGCCCGCCGCGAACGAGAGCCCGCCAGCGGTGGTGACGATCTCGATCCGCTCGGCCTTGGAGAGCTCGACCTTCGTGCGATTGACGCGGTAGGTGCCCCCTTCCACTTGCACCCAGGGGAGCAGGCTCAGCAGGTGCCGCGGCGTGATCGACATCATCATCGGCCGCGTCTTCGACGTGGTCGCGAGATTCCGGGCCACGGCGGTGGTCACGCTGCGCTGGAGGAGACTGTCGCTCATGATTCGAAAATCCCGGTGGAGAGGTAGCGCTCGCCGGAGTCGGGCAGGATCACCACGATCGTCCTGCCATCCGACTCGGGACGCGCAGCCACGCGGAGGGCCGCGTGCATGGCGGCGCCGCAACTGATGCCGCAGAGGATTCCCTCCTCCTTCGCCAGTCGCCTGGCGATCGCGAAGGCCTCCTCGTTGGTGACGGTCAGCACCTCGTCGATCAGCGTGCGATCGAGTACCTCGGGGATGAAGCCGGCGCCGATCCCCTGGATCTTGTGGGGGCCCGACGTGCCGCCCGAGAGCACGGGGCTGGCCGCGGGCTCGACCGCCACGGTATGGAGTTTCTGCCCCTGAGCATCCTTGAAGAATCGCGAGACGCCTGTGATCGTGCCGCCGGTGCCGACGCCCGAGACGAACACGTCGACCTGCCCCTCGGTATCGTTTCAGATCTCGGGCCCCGTGGTGCTAAAGTGGATCGCCGGGTTGGAGGGATTCCTGAACTGCTGCGGCATGAAATACGTCGGGTCTTGCGCCAGTTCCTCGGCCCGGGAAACGGCACCCCGCATGCCCTCGGCAGCCGGCGTGAGTACAGGGTTGGCGCCGAGCCCCTTGAGCAGTTGCCGCCGCTCGATCGACATCGACTCGGGCATCAAAAGCGTGAGGGGATACCCCTTCGCAGCACAGACGAACGCCAGCGCGATGCCAGTATTGCCGCTCGTGGGCTCGACGACGTGCTGGCCGGGCTTGAGCCGACCTGACCGCTCCGCGTCTTGGATCATGGCCGCCCCTATGCGGCACTTCACGCTGTAGGCGGGATTGCGCCCCTCGATCTTCGCGAGGAGCCGGACGTTGAGTCCGTTCGTGATGCGATTGATCCGCACCAGCGGGGTGCGGCCTACCGTCTCGACGTTGTCTGCAAAAACCGGCATGAAGGCTCCTTGCTCGCGGGTGAGCAAGTGCGCCTCCGAGATGTTCGGTCAGCCACGCATACGTGATAACGAACTGTCGATAACGAGCCGGCGAAAACGCCCGAGGCTTCGCCGGCACAGGAGCCGCACTTTATCGGGACCGCCAGGTTTTGAGAAGCAGCCCGGCGACAGCGCTTCGGGCCGGAGGCCTTCAATCGCGGAATTTCACCGGATCGACGCCGAGCTTCCGCATCCGGGCGCGGAGTGTGTGCGGGTTGATCTGCAGGGCCGCCGCGGCCCCGCGCCGCCCTTCCACCCGGCCTCGTGTGGCCACAAGCGCGCGTTCGATGTGCTGCCGCATGGCCGTCGCCAGCGGGACGATGTCGCCGGCGATGGGAGGGCTCGTCTCCCCGAGCGGAATGGTTTCCGGAATCACTTCGTACAGCGTCGCGTCTGAGTGGATCGTCGGAACGACGGCCTGCTGGCGGCTCAGCCCGAGCGCGGTGGCGACGTCGATCGTGCGGCCCCCTCCGAGGATGACGCTGCGGTCAATGACGGCGCCGAGTTCCCGGATGTTGCCGGGCCAGGGGTAGTCGGCGAGTTGCCGCAGGTCGGCTGCAGTCGGTTCGACCGCGGGCAGACCGAAGCGAACCGCGGCCCGCTGGGCGAAATGTCGCACGAGCGCGGGGATATCCTCGAGCCGCTCGCGGAGCGTCGGAAGCAGGATCGGAAATACGTTGATCCGGTACCACAGATCCTCACGAAACGTGCGGTCTTTCACCATCGCAGCGAGGTCGCGATGGGTCGCGGCGACAATGCGGACGTCGACTCGCACGGGTGCTTTTCCACCGACGCGTTCGATCTGGTGGTCTTGCAATACGCGGAGCAGCCGCACCTGAGCCGGCAACGGCAGTTCGCCGATTTCGTCGAGAAACAGCGTGCCGCGATCAGCACGCTCAAACCAGCCCTGATGCTGGTCAGAGGCGCCGGTAAAGCTCCCTTTTTCATGTCCGAAGAGTTGTGAGTCGACGAGTTCCGGCGGGATCGCGCCACAGTTCACCCGGATGAAGGGGCCGTCGGCGCGCTTCGAGCGGGTGTGGATGCCGCGCGACACAACCTCTTTGCCGGTGCCCGTTTCGCCGAGGATCAGCACGGGGAGATCGGAGTGGGCAACTAGTTCGATGCGCTCCATCACGTGTCGCAGGCCCGTACGAGCGCCGATGACTTCTTCGTTGACATCCTGCCGGCCCAGTCGGGTGAGGAGTGTCTCGCGATCGGCTTCCGCTGCTTCGCGAAGGGATCGGAGCTCATGCAACCGGGTGTCGTTGTCGACGGCAACGGCGAATGGCTCGAGCAGTTGCTGTGCGGAGCGATGATCCGCGGCGGTGAACTCCCTGTCCGGGGCGGCGACGAGCACGAGGATGCCGAGGGGGCCATCGTGTGACCGGAGCGGCCCGGCAAGCACGTCGGCGGTCAACGTGCCGGGGAGGATGGAGCGGAGCCAGCCATCTCCCTCGGCGGCCGTTCCCGTGATGATGGTGCCACCGCGAAGCCAGGCAGTGAGCTTTCGCCAGGGGCTGGCGGCGAGCGTGGCGGCGCGGGCGGCAAGCGGGGGCGAGAGGCCGGGTGATCCACCTGCCAGCGGTTCGATGGTGCGGGTTTGCTGATCGACCCGCAGGATCAGCAGGCAGCCCAAGGGCATGTGGACGGCGACCGTCTTGGCGATCGCTGCGGCCGACTCAGAGATCTCGATGTGGCGGCAGGCCTCCCGCCACGCGTCGGAGACAAGGTCACGGGTGGCTGCCACGGGAGCGTTTCATCCAAAGAGAAATACGACCAATAATGATAGATTACTATCTTATACCACGGGTGCATTCCAGTAAATATCACGGCACATGCTTTTTTTACGTTTGAAACGAAAGGATCGGCAATCTGGGTGATGATTTTGGGAGGGATCTCAATCGGAACCGATACGGCACGACCGTTGCTCTCTGAGTTCGTCGCGTGATGTTCCGAATCCTCGAGGATCCGAATCCATGGCCCTGTTTCTGAAGCGATTGCTGGTCGCGACGCTCGTTGTGCTGGGTGGCGGCGTCCGGACAGCCCCGGCCGCGGACGCGAAGCCCATCGAACTACTCAATGTCTCGTATGACCCCACCCGCGAGCTGTACCGGGAGATCAACGACGCCTTCGCAAAGCACTATGAGTCAGAGCACGGCCGCGCGGTCACGGTCAAGCAGTCGCACGCCGCCTCCGGCAGCCAGGCCCGGGCCGTGATCGACGGCCTCGAGGCCGACGTGGTCACCCTCGCCGTCTGGCCCGACGTCGAGGCTGTCGCGAAGTCGGGGCTGGTCCGCGGCGACTGGCAGCATCGCTACGACAACGATTCGGTTCCCTACCACTCCGTTGTCGTGTTCGTGGTCCGCAAGGGCAACCCCAAGGGCATCAAGGATTGGGCCGACCTGGTCAAGGGCGACGTCTCGATCATCACGCCCAATCCAAAAACCTCGGGCAACGGCAAATACAGTTTTCTCGCTGCCTGGGGCGCGGCCTTGGCCGCCGGTGGCAGCGAGGACGACGCCAAGGCCTTTGTGACCAAGGTCTACAACCGCACGCCGGTGCTCGATACCGGCGCCCGGGCCGCCACCGCCACCTTCTCGCAGAAGGGAATCGGCGACGTGCATCTCACCTTCGAAAACGAGGCCCACCTCGAGGTCGATGAGGCTGGAGGCGAACTGGAAATCGTCTACCCGACGCGGTCCATCCGTGTTGATCCACCGGTGGCCGTGGTCGACGAGAACGTCGACCGCAAGGCGACGCGGCATGCCGCAGAAGCTTATCTGGGGTTTCTCTACACGCCCGAGGGGCGGGCGATCATCGCCAAGCATCACTATCGTCCGTGGGGTGAGAATCCGCCGGTGCCGGCGGTCGGAGAGGCCTGGCCTGTGATCGAAACCTTCGACATCGGCACGGTTGGCGGCTGGCAGGTCGCCATGAAGAAGTTTTTCGGCGAAGGGGGCGTGTTCGACGCCATCTACCAGGCGGCCGGTCGTTGAGCACCGTGTCTCGCAACTCGCTCTCACGACATCCACGATGACCAAATCCTCACCATCCATGATCGCCTTCGCCCTTCATCCGACGCAGTCAGCGGCTCGTGGCCCCGGCCGGGAAAGTGGGGGCGTCTCCACGGCTGTCCGCCGGCGTCGCCGAGCGGCCGTGTTGCCAGGGTTCGGCACGAGCGCTGCGATTACGTCGCTCGTCGTGCTCGCGCTGATCGTTTTTCCGCTGGCAGTGCTCATTCTGCGGGCTGCCTCGCTCGGCCCCGGGGGCTTCCTGGCCGCGGCGTGGACGCCGCGGGCCCGGGCTGCCTATGGCGTGTCGCTTGGTGCGTCGCTGATTGCGGCCGTGGTGAGCTCGCTCCTCGGGCTCGTGGTGGCGTGGGTGCTCGCGCGGGTCGAGTTTCCGGGCAGACGCCTGCTCGATGCGCTGGTCGACGTGCCGCTCGCCCTGCCGACGGCCGTCGCCGGGCTCGTCTATTCGACGCTCTACGTGCCGAAAGGCTGGCTGGGCCAGTATCTCGTGCCGCTTGGCATCAAGGGGGCGTATTCTTTTCTCGGCATCGTGCTCGTGCTCGTGTTTGTGAGCCTGCCGTTCGCAATCCGCGTGGTGCAGCCCGTGATTGAAAGCCTCGATCGCGACACGGAAGAGGCGGCTCGAATCCTGGGAGCCTCGCGGCTCCAGACGTTTCTGCGGGTGGTGCTGCCGGGAATCCTGCCGGCGGTGGTGACGGGCTTCGCGCTCTCGCTGGCCCGCGCGCTCGGCGAATACGGCTCGGTGGTCTTCATCTCGGGCAACATGCCCTTCAAGACGGAGATCGCCCCGGTCTTGATCGTGGCTCGCCTCGAGGAGTTTGCCTACGCCGAGGCTACGACGGTCGCGGTGATGCTGCTCGCGATGTCGCTGGCACTGCTCGTGATCGTCAACGGGCTTCAGCAGCGGCTGGCCCACAACGCCCAATAAAAAAGCCCCGCATCCCAGCCATGTCACCACCCCGCACCGTCGCCATCACTCCGTCGAAGCCCCTGTCGGCCCTGCTCGTGGCCGCCGCAGTGGTGATCGTCGGCGCGTTGATCGTCGTGCCGCTCGTGAGCGTGTTTCGCGAGGCCTTCGCCGGGGGAGTCGCGGCCTGGTGGCGGGCGGTCGCCCACGATCCCGACACGCGGCACGCCATCTGGCTGTCGCTCACGGTCGCTCCCGTCGCCGTCGCCATCAATACGGTGTTCGGCGTCGCGGCGGCCTGGCTCGTCGCCCGGTTTCGGTTTCCTGGGAGATCGCTGTTGATCTCGCTGTTTGACGTGCCCTTCGCGGTGTCGCCGGTGGTGGCCGGGTTGGCGCTGGTGCTGATCTTTGGGCGGCAGGGGCTGCTGGGGCCGACGCTCGCCGCGCTTGGCTGGAAGGTCATCTTCTCATGGCCGGGCCTCGTGCTGGCGACGACGTTCGTGACGCTGCCGCTCGTCGTCCGCGAACTGATCCCGGTGATGGAGTCGATCGGACCCGACGAGGAAATGGCCGCCGTCAGTCTCGGTGCCAGCGGCTGGCAGGTTTTCTGGCGGGTCACGCTCCCCAATATTCGCTGGGCGCTGCTGCACGGCATCGTGCTGGCCAATGCCCGGGCGATGGGTGAGTTTGGTGCCGTGTACGTCGTCAGCGGCCACATCGCCGGTGCCACCGACACCATGCCGCTGCGGGTCGAGAAGCTCTTTCAGGAGTATCGCCAGCCCGCCTCGATGGCGGTGGCGAGCGTGCTGGCCGGCCTGGCGCTGGTGACGCTCGTCGCCAAGTTTGTCATCGAACATCGGCTGGAGGCGGAAGCCCGCGAGTTGGAACGTGCGCGGTCGACGGACGGGACAACCCACGACACGACGCTGGAGGCGGCACGCCCATGAGCATTCATATCCGTGATATTTCGAAAACGTTTGGCTCCTTCAAGGCGCTCGACAGTGTGTCGCTCGACGTGCCCGATGGCACGTTGCTCGCGCTGCTTGGCCCCTCCGGATCAGGCAAGACGACGCTCCTGCGGATCATCGCCGGACTCGAGTTTCCCGACGCGGGCACGATCGAGGAAGACGGTGCGGACATCACCGAGCGGCATGCCCGCTCCCGCGAGGTGGGCTTCGTCTTCCAGCACTACGCCCTCTTTCGGCACATGAACGTGTTTGAGAACATCGCCTTCGGTCTCCGCGTGCGGAAGGTGCCGCGGGCCGAGGTACAGGCGCGGGTCGAGGAACTGCTCGGGCTGGTGCGGCTGGAGGGGCTGGGCGGGCGCAAGCCGTCGCAACTCTCCGGAGGCCAGCGGCAGCGAGTGGCCTTGGCGAGGGCGCTGGCCATCCGGCCGAAGATTCTCCTGCTCGACGAACCCTTCGGCGCGCTGGATGCGAAGGTGCGGGTGGAACTGCGGCAGTGGCTGCGCCGCCTGCACGACGAGATCGGCATGACGAGCGTGTTCGTGACGCATGACCAGGAGGAGGCCTTCGAACTGGCCGACGAGGTGGTGGTGATGAACCACGGCCGGATCGAGCAGCAGGGCACGCCCGAAGCGGTATTCGACCAGCCCGCGACGCCGTTCGTGATGGACTTTCTCGGCAACGTCAACGTCTACCACGGCCGGGTCGAAAACGGTCGGGCCTTCTGGCACGGCATTCCGATCGACTACCCCGACTATCCCCACGCCCAGGCTCGCGACGCCCGCGTCTACCTCAGGCCGCACGAACTCGACATCGCGCCGGCCAGCACGGCGACGAGCCGGCCGGGCACGAGCCTGCAGGCCCGTGTGCTGCGCGTGACGAGAAGCGGTGCGATCACCCGCGTCGCCTGCCGCCCGCATGGATCGGATGCCGAGTTGCACGTCGATGTGCCGGTCGATACGGCACGCGATTTGCTCCTGCAGCCCGGTGTCCAAGTAGCGATCACCCCGCGCACGCCGCGGGTGTTCATACCCGGTCCGGAATACGTGATCTAAGGAGAGGCGAAGCGATGAGCAGCCAGGAATCCAGACGGCACGACGGGCCGGGCAATGGCCCGCACGAGGTGCCGCAGTCGGCCGGCGGCGATGCCCCCCTGCGACGGATCGGCGACGCCCTTCACGGCCTGCGATACGGATCCGTCCTCGCGATCGTCCAAGACGGCGTGGTCGTGCAGATCGAACGCACCGAAAAGACCCGCTTCGGAAAGTAGTTTCCCTCGCTCGTCCCCGGCACCCAGGCCACACACCACCACTCACATCCCGAACGACACCAAACCGCAACGCGACTGACCGGAAGAACCGGAGGAACGCGACGGCTCACAGGAGCCCTCGACATGACCTCCGCAGCTTTTTCCATGCCCAATGATCATCGCCAACGAGTCTCGATTCGGCGGCGTTTGACAACGACGTCCACAGAGACGTCTTCGGCCGCCGCCGAGGCGCTGCAGCAGGTGCTGGATCGCCGGGCCCGCAATCGCGAGGGCCGGCCGCCTGCGCCGCAGCGGTCCGCCGTGTTGGGCAGCGCTATCGGCGGTGTATCTGGTTCGATCAACCGGTTCGGCTTATCGCAGTGGCTCTTTCGAGTGGTCGTGCTGGGAAGTGTCGCATTGGTGATCGGCGGTGCTGTTGCGACGTTGGCTGGTGGACGCACCTCGACCTACACCATCGCCGGCGTAATGCTGGTTGGCAAGGTCCCGCTGCCGCACGCCACGATCTCATTTCATCGTGTGAATGGCAACGGCGTGCAGCCCATGTCATTCATGACGGGCCGGGACGGCACGTTTCAGAGCAAGGAGGATCAGTCCCTGTCGTCTGGGCTCTATGCCATCGTCGTGGAAGAGGTGGCGTCTGGCGGTAAGCCCGGCAAGCCGTTTTCAATCCCCGCGATGTACCGGGATGCCGCGACAACACCCCTGCGGGTGCTCGTCACGGAGAGCCTGTCGGGCCTTCAGTTGCTCATCCGTAGATAGCCAGGGCGCGCGGATCGCCCAGTGTCGAGACCGTTGATCGTTCGTTTCAGTTTGTTTCAGTTCGTTTCATCAATAAGGAGAGTAGGACATGTCACGCTTGCGTTCCCGCCCGTCGGCTCTTGACCGGCCGGCCTTTACCCTGGTCGAACTTCTGGTCGTGATCGCGATCATTGGCACCCTCGTTGGGTTGCTCCTCCCTGCCGTCCAGACGGCCCGCGAGGCTGCGAGGCGATCGGCGTGCAGCAACAACATCCGCCAGCTTGCGCTTGCCGCACATAATTTCGCCGATGCGACTCAGGGCCTCCTGCCGAACAGTTCCCGGCCGGGCACCGTGCGAATTTCTTGGATCACCCGTATCTTGCCCTATCTCGAGCAGCAGGCCCTCTACGACAAGTTTGATCTGGGGGCCAACTGGGGTTCGGGAACGGCGAATACAGCCGCCGGCTACACGATCCCCAACGCTGTGCTTGCCACGACACGAATCAAGGCGGTCGAATGCGGCTCGTCACCGAGTGCCGAGAGCCACTACGACGCCGATCCGCAGTCGAGCACGCAGCCGTTTCCGTTTCCGACGACCGCCGTCCGGGCTGTCGTCGCCGCAAGTGGTTTGAGCTTCTCGACGAATGGTTTGTTCTGCGCGCCGACCGACTACTCGCCCACGGTATACGTTGATGCCGCGCTTGCGAACAGCACGGGCACGCCGAGCGACAACCTCGCCGATGCAGCAGCCACGACAGCCCCCACCAGCAGCGGCAACACCGCTGCCAGCAAAGGTGACGGCCTGATGAGCAAGGATTATGGTGACGGCTTCAAGCCCAGCCTCAAGGACGCGACCGACGGCCTCTCGAATACGATTCTGCTCGCAGAGAGCGCTGGTCGACCGATCGTCTATCGAGGTCGGGCGCGGGCCGACGACACGACGGCTGCGTTTCCGACGCGGCGTGTCAATGCGGGCGGATGGGTGCGGCCGGCGTCGGACTTGTCGATCGACGGGTCTTCCGCCAATGGCACGACCTTCCGTTCATCACCCACGAAGGTCATCAACGCCACGAATGGTGAAAGCGTGGAGACGGCACCGTTTCCGACCGGCTACTACGGAACGGACGGCGGCGGTGAGGTGTATGCCTTTCATCCTGCCGGCGCGAATGTCGCGTTCGGTGACGCGAGCGTGAAGCTGCTGACGTCGGACATCTCGATCCGGCTGTTCTCCTCGTTGGTGACGCGAGCGGGCGCTGAGGTGATCGCTGGAGACAAGGGCAGGTACTAAAACGGTTGCTTTGGGATAGCTTTTGGGTTTCAGGCAGGGATTGCCCATGCCAATCAAGCCGGCCTTGCTGGCCAACTGAGCCAGGATGGCGAAGCGGAGGCAGCACGGAGTGAGAGGCAGCCAGGATGGCCGCCGTGAACGTCCGGCGAAACGGCATGGGCAATCCTGGACCCATGAAAAACCCTGATGGGCACTCAAACGGATCCGGCCCTCTGGTCTGCGGTTGCGACCCAGGTGGGCCGCAGCTGTAGCTCTACCCGAAGACGCTGCCGACTTCCTACTTGTTGATCAGGAAGTGGCAGATGTCGCCGTCGTGCATCACGTATTCCTTGCCCTCGACGCGGAGCTTGCCGGCGGCGCGGATGTCTTTCTCGCTCTTGTAGTGCTCGAGATCCTCGAGTGCGTAGATCTCGGCCCGGATGAATCCCTTTTCGAAGTCGGTGTGAATCACGCCGGCCGCCTGCGGCGCCGTGGCGCCGACGGGGACCGTCCAGGCCCGGACCTCTTTCTCGCCGGCAGTGAAGTAGCTCTGCAGGCCGAGCGTCCGGTAGGCCGCCCGCGCGAGGACGGCGAGCGACGGTTCCTCGAGCCCGGCCCCGGCGAGCATCTCGGCCCGGTCGGCCTCGTCGAGTTCGGCGATCTCGGCCTCCAGTTTCGCGCACGCGGGCACAACCTCAGCCCCCGCCTTCGCGGCCGCGTCGCGAACGGCCTGCACGAGCGGGCTTTTGCCCTCGATGTCGTTTTCGTCGACGTTGGCCACATAGAGGATCGGCTTGGCCGTGAGCAGGCCGAGTTCCCTGACAGCCTTCTTCTCCGCCTCGTCGAAGGCGAGCGTTCGCAAGGGCTTCTGCTCGCCGAGATGGGCGAGACACTTCTTCATCACGTCGACCTTGAGCTTGGCCTCCTTGTCGGCCCCCTTCGCCGCCCGCTCGGTCTTGGGCAGCAGGTTGTCGAGGTGCTGGATGTCGGCGAGCATGAGTTCGATCTCGATCGTCTCCATGTCGGAGAGTGGATCGACCTTGCCGGCCACGTGGATCACGTCGGGATCCTCGAAGCAGCGCACCACCTGGAGGATCGCGTCGACCTCACGGATGTGGGAGAGGAACTTGTTGCCGAGCCCCTGGCCTTCGCTCGCCCCCTTCACGATGCCAGCGATGTCGACGAGCTTGAGGGCTGCCGGGATCACCTTCTGGGGCGGAATGAACTGCGTGATCCGCTGGAGTCGGCCGTCCGGCACGCTCACCATCCCCTCGTTGGGCTCGATCGTACAGAAGGGATAGTTCGCGCTCTGCGCGGTCTTCGACTGCGTGAGGGCGTTGAAGAGCGTGCTCTTGCCGACGTTCGGTAGTCCGACGATGCCTGCTTCCATGATTCCTGGCGGGGCTCCGAGGCGGGATGGGAGAACAACGCGGTATGATGCCCGATATGCCTCGCCAAGCCCATCCCCGCCGGCTGCATCCGCTGGCCGCCGACTTCTTCGACCGTCCGGCGGACACCGTGGCACGCGATCTGCTTGGTTCGCGGCTCGTGGTGCGCGGAGCCGATGGCCGGCTGCGGCGGCACGTCGTCTTCGAGACCGAGGCCTACCTCGGCAGCCACGACCTTGCCTGCCACGGCTCGAAGGGGATGACGGTGAGAAACGCCTCCATGTTTGGCCCGGCCGGCCGGTGGTATGTCTACCTCTGTTACGGGCTGCACTGGATGCTCAATATCGTTACCGGCGCGGAAGGCCTGCCAGCGGCCGTCCTGATCCGGGGCGTCGGCGAACACATTGGCCCAGGCCGCGTCACAAAGGCCCTCGGCGTCAACCGCTCGTTCGACGGTCGGCCCGCCAGCCGGACGGTCGGGCTCTGGTTGGAGGCCGGCGAGGGCCGCGTGCCGCCGCGGCTGGTCGAGCGGACGCCCCGGATCGGCGTGGGCTATGCGGGAGCGTGGGCTGAAAAACCCCTGCGGTTCGTCGTCGATCCCGCGCGGCTTTCTACAATCATCAGGCAAGGGAGACCCCAGCCATGAACCATCGTCTTTTCAGCCTGACCGGATTCCTCATCGTCGGAGCGAGCATCATCATGAGTATCGGAGCACCAGCGGCCGCAGGAACCGATGCGTCGAAACTGACGAAGGCGACGTTCGCCGGCGGCTGTTTCTGGTGCACAGAGGCCGTGTATGCCGAACTCAAGGGCGTGGAAGGTGTGACCAGCGGCTACATCAGCGGGCAGGTACCGAACCCAACGTACAAGGACGTCTGCACCGGGCTCAGCGGTCACGCCGAGGCGATCGAAATCGAATACGACCCGACCGTCGTCAGTTTCGAGAAGTTGCTCGAAGTGTTCTTCGCCACGCACGACCCGACCACGAAGAATCGGCAGGGCGCCGACGTCGGCACGCAGTATCGCTCGGGCGTCTTCTATCACGACGACGAGCAGAAGCGGATCACCGAGGAGGTGATCAAGCGGCTCGACGACGCAAAGGTCTTCCCGGGAAAGATCGTGACAGAGGTGACCAAGGCGACCATCTTCTATCCCGCCGAGGCGTTTCACCAAGACTACTTCGCGACCAATCCGACCCAGCCCTACTGCCAAGCGGTCGCGGCGCCGAAGGTCGAGAAGGTCAGAAAGGTCTTTAAGGATCTGGTGAAGTGACGGCGGCGAGCATGTCACCTTCCCCGCGCTCGCGCTTGGGGCTTCTTGACGGGAGCGGCCCCCAAGAAGCCCGGAGCGCAAGCGATGGGAATCCGGGTCGCGACCGTGGGGGTCGTGGAAAGCGGGGCGGGGTGGAAGGCGTATTCCCTGCGCTCGCGCTTGGGGCTTCTTGACGGGAGCTGATCCCAAAAAGCCCGGAGCGGAAGCGATGGGAATCCGGATCGCGACCGTGGGGGGCGTGAGGAGCGGGGCGGGGTGGATGGCGTATTCCCCGCGCTCGCGCTTGGGGCTTCTTGACGGGAGCGGCCCCCAAGAAGCCCGGAGCGCAAGCGATGGGAATCCGGGTCGCGACCGTGGGGGTCGTGGAAAGCGGGGCGGGGTGGAAGGCGTATTCCCTGCGCTCGCGCTTGGGGCTTCCTGACGGGAGGCGGCACGGATGATCGAAACGATTCCCGATCGTGAGGTGCTGGTGGCGATTCGACTGGGGGCGTCAGGCGTCGGCGTAACGGGCGACCAGTTCGCCGGCTTCGACCGGCGTGCCGGGCGCGACGAGGACTTCGGCGAGCTTGCCGTCGCGCTCGGCGTAGACCGTCGTCTCCATCTTCATCGCCTCGAGCGAGAGCAGCTTCTGGCCCTTCGTTACCACGTCGCCTGGCTTCACGGCCACCGTCACGATCAGGCCCGGCATCGGCGCGCCGACCTCGCGGGCGTCGCCCACCACGGCCTTCGGCCGCCGCTGCACCTTCGCCTCCAGGCTCTTGTCGGCCACCGACACGCTGCGGGGCTGGCCGTTCAACTCGAAAAACACCGTCCGCGTGCCGTCGACATGCGGCTCGCCCACCGTCAGGAGGCGGATGAGGAGTGTCTTGCCCGGCTCGATGTCGACGGAGAGCTCCTCGCCCGGCTTCGGGCCCTCGAGGAAGGCCGGCGTGGGGAGCACGCTCACGTCGCCGTGCTTGGCTCGGTGGGCCGCAAAGTCGGCGAACACCCGGGGGTAAAGCAGCCACGAGAGCACCTCGCGGGGCGAAGCGGTGTGGCCCACGATCTCGGTTGCCTTCTTGCCCGCGGCCACGAAGTCGGCCGGCGGCAGCGACTCGCCGGGGCGGCCGGTGACGATGTCGGCCTTGCGAACGATCCGCTTCACGACGTCCGCGGGGAAGCCGCCGGGCGGCTGCCCCATGCGGCCGGCGAGCAGGTCGATGACCGACTCGGGGAAGGCGAGCTCACGGGAGTCGGTGAGCAGTTCGGAGGCGTGCATGTTGTTGGTCACGAGCAACAGCGCAAGGTCGCCCACTGACTTGCTCGTGGGCGTGACCTTGACGATGTCGCCCACCAACTGGTTGACGTCGGCATAGGCGCGGCAGACCTCCTCCCAGCGCTCGCCGAGGCCGAGCGCCTTCGCCTGCTCGAGGAGGTTTGTGAACTGACCGCCGGGCATCTCGTGGAGGTAGAGGTCGGCGTCGGGCGCCTTCATGCCGCATTCGAACGCCGTGTAATGCTCACGGACGGCGGCCCAGTAGTGAGAGAAGTGCCGCAGCGGCTCCGGGTCGAGCCCCGTGTCGAGTGGCGTGTTGCGGACGGCGTCGACGATCGCGTTGAGGTTGGGCTGGCTCGTGAGGCCGGCGAACGAGGCGAAGGCGGCATCCACCACGCTGGCGCCGTTGCGGGCGGCTTCGAGTGCGCTGGCCAGCGACGCCCCCGACGTGTCGTGGGTGTGGAAGTGGATCGGGATGCCGACTTCAGCACGCAGCGCCGCCACCAGCTTGCCTGCGGCAAACGGCTTACAGAGCCCCGCCATGTCCTTGATGGCGAGCATGTGGGCCCCCGCCTTTTCGAGCTCCTTCGCGAGCTTCACGTAGTAGTCGAGCGAATACTTCGTCCGCTTTGGATCAAGGACGTCGCCGGTGTAGCAGACGGCGGCCTCGCAGATCGCGCCGCTCTCGACGACGGCGTCGATCGCCACCCGCATGTTCGGCACCCAGTTGAGCGGGTCGAACACGCGAAACACGTCGATTCCGCTGGCCGCCGACTCCTTCACGAACGCCTGCACGACGTTGTCGGGGTAGTTCGTGTAGCCGACGGCATTGCTCGCCCGTAGGAGCATCTGGAAGAGGATGTTTGGAATCCGCTCCCGCAGCATCAGCAGCCGGTCCCAAGGGCACTCCTTGAGGAACCGCATGGAGGTGTCGAACGTGGCCCCGCCCCACATCTCCAGCGAGAAAAAGCCGGCGCATTGCCGAGCGTAGGCGTCGGCCACCGCCAGCATGTCGTGCGTTCGCATCCGCGTGGCGAGAAGCGACTGATGCGCGTCTCGCATCGTGGTGTCGGTGATCAAGAGTTGCTTTTGACCGCGGACCCAGGCGGCGAACTTCGTGGCCCCGAGTTCCTCTAGCTTCGTTCGCGTGCCGGGCGGCGGCGGCGCGAAGCGGTCGAACTCCGGGAGCGGCGCCGGCTGCCGGCGGGCTGCGGCCGGGCGGCCCTTCACGAGCGGATTGCCGTTGACGATCACGTCGGCAAGGTATTCGAGCACGCGTGTCGCCCGGTCGCGGCGGATCGGGAAGTCGAAGAGCGCCGGAGTCTCGTCGATGAAGCGGGTCGTGCAGTTGCCAGCGAGGAACTCGGAGTGGGTGACGAGATTGATGAGGAACGGAATGTTGGTCTTCACCCCGCGGATCCGAAACTCCTGCAGACACCGCTCGATGTGGCCGGCGGCCTCGTGATGCGTGAGTCCGCGGGCGGTGACCTTCACCAGCAGCGAGTCGAAGTAGGGCGTGACGACGGCGCCCGAGAAGGCCGTGCCGGCGTCGAGCCGGATGCCCATGCCGCTGGCCGAGCGATAGGCCGTCATTCGGCCGTAGTCGGGGAGAAAGCGATTCTCGGGATCTTCGGTGGTCACACGGCACTGGATCGCGGCCCCCATCGAGCGGATCGCCTTCTGGTCGCCCAGGCCCACCTGCGGATCGGAGAGCTTGTAGCCCTGGGCCACGAGCAGTTGCCGCCGCACGATATCGATGCCGGTGATCTCCTCCGTGACCGTGTGCTCCACCTGGATCCGCGGATTCACCTCGATGAAGAAGAACTTGCCCGTGTCGGCGTCGACGAGAAACTCGACCGTGCCGGCATTTTCGTAGCGGGCCGTGCGGCCGATGGCGAGGGCGGCCTCACAGATTGCGTCGCGGGTCTGCGGGTCGAGGTTGGGCGCGGGAGCCAGTTCGACCACCTTCTGGTGCCGCCGCTGCACGGAGCAGTCGCGCTCGAAGAGGTGCACGAGATTACCGTGCAGGTCGCCAAGGAGTTGCACCTCGATGTGCCGCGCCCGCTGGATGAACTTCTCGACGAACACGCTCGATGATCCGAACGCCGTCTTGCTCTCGCGCTGGGCACTCTCGAGCGCCACGGCCAGTTCGTCCTCGCCGCGGACCACCCGCATGCCGCGGCCACCGCCGCCGTGCGCTGCTTTGAGGATCACCGGCCAGCCGAGGCTCTTGGCGATCGAGAGGGCATCGGCAAGACTGGCCACGGGCTTCGAGCTGCCCGCGAGGATCGGCACGCCCGCCTTGTGTGCCAGGTCGCGGGCGGCCGTTTTGTCGCCGAGGGTCTGGAGCAGTTCGACCCGCGGACCCACGAACGTGATTTTGGCCTTTCCGCAGGCCGCCGCGAAGTCCGGGTTTTCGGAAAGGAAGCCGTAGCCGGGATGGATGCCATCGACGCCGTGGGCCTTGGCGAGTGCCACGATCCCCTCGATGTCGAGATACGAACGAATCGGCTCGCCCGGCTTGCCGATGAGATACGCCTCGTCGGCCTTGAAGCGATGCAGCGCGAAGCGGTCTTCGTGCGCATAGATGGCCACCGTGCGGATGCCGAGCTCGTGGGCTGAGCGAAACACGCGGATGGCGATTTCGCTGCGATTGGCGACGAGGAGTTTCGTGATCGGCCGCATGGGAGCTTCCGGATGGTGAGGCGGGGCAGGGGGCGGGGGCTCTGGGGCACCAATGTACCGGGGCCGTGCGGGCTTGCTACCGCCGCCTCCCACCAGGAAGCCCCAAGCGCGAGCGCGGGGAATACGCCATCCACCCCGCCCCGCTCCCCACGACGCCCACGGTCGCGACCCGGATTCCCATCGCTTGCGCTCCGGGCTTCTTGGGGACAACAGCGCCTCCCGTCAAGAAGCCCCAAGCGCGAGCGCGGGGAATACGGCTGGCCTCGATGCAGTGCCGGAATGGTTCACCGGGGCGTTGCTTGTGAGTCGCAAACATTCCCCGGCGTCTGCGCGTGCCACCCCCGGCTCCTCACGATCGGAAGGTTTCGGCATTGTCGCTCTAGGCAATCTTCGCTGGAGGAGGCGGAGGGATCGGCGTGAGCGTGACGAGCGCTGAGAATTTCGCTCTTTGGAGTGCAAACCCTCGCCCAGGGTGATGCGAAATACTCCCGCGAGGAACCTCATGCCGTCCCGCAGCCGGCCGGGCTATGCGGGTGGCACGCGCGCGGGTCTTACGGCGTGGGGCTTCCTGAGCCACTGGCCTCTGGCTTTTTTTCCTCCGCGTAACTTGGTCGCAGGTAGTCGGGCACCAAGGTGTGTGGATCGTCAAACTCGCCCGCGAGCGCCATGACTCTGGCGAGTGCCGCGACGTCGATCGCCGACGGATGGCATGCGTCGCCTGGTGCGCATGCGATGCCCTCTAGGACGGCGATCCGTTCCCGATGGGCGTCGGCTGCCGGGCCGCTGACACGCGATCCCGGCGGCAGCGATCGGAGCCAGTCGTCGAATAGCATCAGGCATGGTGCTGCCAGCCGCCAGCCGAGGGCGTCGGTCGCAGCGGGCTCAGCCCACGCGGCGAAGACCTCGCCGCGGCCGGCGTCGAAGGCGATCGCCACCGGGTTGTCGATCCATCCAGACAGGCGGGCCGTGCGACGGGCAATGGCCAAAAAGCCTGAAACGCCCACCAGCCGCGCCCCGGTCGCCCAGGCGAGAGCCTTGGCGGCGGTCACGCCCACTCGCAGCCCCGTGAATGAACCCGGGCCGCGAACCACCGCCACGACATCGTCTGGCCCGAGGCAGGCGATCGCGGCTTGGCCGCTTCCCCAACCTCGGCGCTCTGCGACGTCGATCGCAGCCGCGGTCAAAAGCCTCGCATGGTCACCCGCGGCCCCGAGCGGCCGCTCGTCCACGCCGCCCTCATCGACCGCCGCCACGGACCCGGAGCCGAGGCTCGTGTCGAACGCAAGGATTTTCATGGATGGCGAGGGGGCGGCGACAGGACGTGTCCTTGACCGTGCCGGAAGGGGGCCGTACTCTAAATTTTCGCGGAAAGCCAGCCAAATCGCGGCTCGCGAAGGTTGGAGCGTACGTGAAGCGGGCCATTATCAGCGACGTCCACGGCAACCTCGAGGCGCTGCATGCCGTTCTCGAGGATATTGACCGTGAGCGCGTCGACACCATTATCTGCCTTGGCGACGTGGTTGGCTACGGCCCAAATCCCTGCGAGTGCGTCAAACTCGTCCAGGACCGCTGCAGCGTGGTCATCCTCGGCAACCACGACCAGGGCGCCCTGTTCGATCCCGACGGTTTCAACTCAGGGGCGGAGCGGGCGATCCGATGGACCCGCAACCAACTCGAGACGCACGATCGCATGCCGCGCAACGCCGCGAACCGGCTCACTGACTTTCTCGGAGAACTGCCTCGCACCCACGCCGATGGCGAGTTTCTGTTCGTGCATGGGTCGGCCCGCCGCCCGCTGGACGAATACGTGTTTCCGGAAGACATCTATAATCCTCTTAAGATGGAGCACATCTTCGAACTCGTCGGCCGCTACTGCTTCCAAGGACACACCCACATCCCCGGCATCTTCACGGTGTCGCCCGAGTTTATTTCGCCGGGCGTCCCGCGAGGTGAGACGGAGGTGGTGCTGGAGTTGCCGCCGACCAAGGCGATGGTGAACGTCGGGTCGGTGGGCCAGCCCCGTGACAACGATCCCCGCGGGTGCTACTGCATCGTCGAGGACGAGCGCCGGGTGCGATTCCGCAGGATCGCCTATCCATTCGAGACGACGTGTCGGAAGATTCACGGCATTGCAGACCTCGACAACTTTCTTGGTGATCGCCTCGGCCAAGGCCGCTAACCGGCCTGTTCGCGACTCGCCCCCGCACTCCGCCCGCCCCTCTGGAACCCTGTCGTGGACCGTCGCTACATCCAGTTTTTCGCCATTTCGCTGTCGATCGTCATCGCCAGCCAGTTGCTCCAGACATGGCTTTTCCCCAGGCCTCCACTGCCGGTTGCGGAGGCCGTGGCCAAGATTGATCTGGCGGCCCCGGTGGCGTCTGGGGAGAAGACCGAGCGGCAGGATAACGCCGCCGTCCGCACCGCGGACAGTGGCACCACCGACGCCGTCGTCGCCGGGGCGTCTTCGCCGGCCCGGCGGATGCGGCGGACGCTCGGCTCGCTTGATCCCAAAGCGGCTCGGATGCTCGTCACGCTCACGAGCCGAGGCGCCGCGGTCGAACGGATCGAACTGGCGGACGAGAAGTTTCATGATCAAGATGACCGATCGGGCTATCTCGGCCATTTGGCGGTCGAGACGGTCGACGGCGGATGCCGCGTGGGCATTGTTGGTGTCGGAACCCCGGCAGCCCGCGCGGGACTCAAGCCCGGCGACGTGATCGCGAGGGTCGGCGGCACGGCCACCCCCGATGCGGCGGCCCTCGCGAAGGCGATCGGGGCCACGAAGCCGGGTCGGAAGATCGCGGTGGAGGTGCTGCGCGACGGGGGGGTCGCCACGCTCGACGTGGCGCTCGAACGCCGCCCGCTCGAGGTGGTTCGGCCGGAGTATCGCACGGCACCGGTCGACGACCCCGACGGCAATCCGCATGATCCGTTGTCGTTTCGGCTGTCGCTTGAGTCCCGCGAGGGCCGCAGCCGGCCGACGGAGCCGCTCGCCGAGATTCCCGGGTGTGAACTGGCCGACGTCGACTGGGAGATCGAGGGCGACGCCGACGCCGACCCGACGCGGGTCCGCTTCACGCGCACGCTGCCCGGCGGTCTGACGGCCGTCAAGGAGTATCGCCTCGCTGCCTCGGCCGATGAGTCGGCGGGAGACGGGGGCTACGGGCTCGAACTCAAGGTCGAACTGCAGGCGGCGGGCAAGGATGCGGCGGTGTCGTACGCCCTCGACGGACCGACGGGCCTGCCCACCGAGGGCTGGTGGTATACACAGCGGGTGGCCCGCGACTGGGGGTCGCTGGCGGTCCGCGACGTGGCGGTCCGGTTTGTGGGCAAGCAGAGCGCGATCATCAGCGGGCTGAAGGTCGCCGGCGGCGGGCTCGACTTTCCCGCGTCGGCCGTTGGCGACGGCACGCCGCTGTCGTTCGCGGGAGTCGATGCGCTCTATTTCGCTGCCGCCCTGATCCCGGCGCGGGAAGGCCCCGACGCACCTGCCCTTGCCGAGGTGCGGCCGCTGGCAGTGGGCGACGTGCCGGCCGCAGCCCGCAAGAAACTGATCGACGTGACCAGCCGGCTCGTGTCACGCGATCTCGTCATTCCGGCAGGCGGCGCGATCACGCACCGCTACGGCATCTTCGCCGGCCCCAAGCGGCCTGAGTTGCTGGCGAAGTATGGAGTGCCCGGCTCCGCGATGGACGACCTCGTCTATTACGGTTGGTTTGGCTGGGTGGCCCGCCCAATGATCGCGCTATTGCACGCGCTCCACTCCGTGATCGGCAACTACGGGCTGGCCGTTCTGCTCCTGACGGTGTTTGTCCGCGCCGCGATGTTTCCGGTGAGTCGCAAGCAGGCGATCTCCTCGCAGAAGATGCAGGAGCTCCAGCCGGAGATGAAGGCCATCAACGAGAAGTTCAAAGACGACCCCCCCAAGAAGACGCAGGCCACGCAGGAACTCTGGCGGAAGCACAACTACAACCCGATGGGTGGCTGCCTGCTCGTCTTCATCCAGGTGCCGATCTTTATGGGGCTCTACCGGTCGCTCGCGACCGATGTGGAACTGCGTCAGGCACCGCTCTTCAGTTCGGCGATCCGCTGGTGCTCCAATCTCGCCGCCCCCGACATGCTTTGGGATTGGTCGAAGGTGCTGCCTCCGTTCCTCACCGCCCCCGAGGGCTGGCTGGGGCCGTTCCTCAACGTCTTTCCGCTGGTCACGATCGGTCTTTTCCTCTGGCAGCAAAAACTCTTCATGCCGCCGGCCGTCGACGAGCAGCAGAAAGTGCAGCAGCAGGTGATGAACTACATGATGTGGTTTATGGCCCTGATGTTTTTCAAGGTACCCTGCGGCCTGTGTCTGTATTTCATCGCGTCGAGCCTGTGGGGCATCGCGGAGCGGCTCTGGCTGCCGAAGACGTTGCCGGCAACGGCCGGCGGTGCCCGAGTGGTGGATGCGGCCTTCGCGCCCGCGGGGAAAGCGGGAGCGAACGGTGCGGCGACCGTAGCCCGCGAGAAGCGGCAGTCGCGGAAAAAGAAGTAGTATCGACGTCGGAACGCCCCGGTCCGTGCAAGCCGACCGGCCCTGAGGCCGCGGACTCCGGTGGTGGGGTCGGGGCTGCCCGTGCCCCGAGAGCCAGACGTTCGCGGCGGGCATCGTGCCCGCCGC
>JBBDNW010000056.1:0-1223 GCA_040877375.1 Pirellulales bacterium
GAACACGCTGCTCAGGAACCATCTTGCACACCTGGTAGGTGCGGACCCGCTGCTCCGGAACCATGCGGCACACCTGGTACTGGCACGTGCGAACCTGCACCTCCGGCACCATGCGGCAGACCTGGTACGAGCAGGTGCGAACACGCTGCTCGGGCACCATCTTGCACACCTGGTAGGTGCGAACACGCTGCTCAGGCACCATGCGACACACCTGGTACGAGCAGGTGCGAACACGCTGCTCAGGCACCATCTTGCACACCTGGTAGGTGCGGACCCGCTGCTCCGGAACCATGCGGCACACCTGGTACGAGCAGGTGCGAACACGCTGCTCGGGAACCATGCGGCACACCTGGTAGGTGCAGACCCGCTGCTCAGGCACCATCTTGCACACCTGGTACGAGCAGGTGCGAACACGCTGCTCGGGAACCATCTTGCACACCTGGTAGGTGCGGACACGCTGCTCCGGCACCATGCGGCACACCTGGTACGAGCAGGTGCGAACACGCTGCTCGGGAACCATGCGGCACACCTGGTAGGTGCGGACACGCTGCTCGGGCACCATCTTGCAGACCTGGTACGAGCAGGTGCGAACACGCTGCTCGGGAACCATCTTGCAGACCTTGTAGCACCGCACCCGCTCTTCCGGAACCATCCGGCAGACCGTGTAGGTGCAGGTCTTCACCCGCTGCTCCGAGACCGTCTTGCAGACCTTGTAGCACTGCTTCTCGACGATCGTCTCGTTCTCGTAGCGAACGCAGGCAATCTCCTTCTCGCACACCGAAGGCACCCACACCTTCTTGGTGATGGTCCGCGGCGGGCACTGCTCCTCGACCAGGCAGGCCTTGCCCGGCACGTAGCACTTCTTGCCCGTGCAGGGGTCGCACTCCCAGTGGCCCGGCTCACGGACGCACCGCTTCACCACAGGACCGGGGATCTCGCAGCACTCCGTCTCCCAACGGCCGCTGCAGACCTTGATGGTCTTGGTGTAGTGAACCGGCTTGCAGACCGTCCGGCAGACGTCCCGCTCGCGGGTCTCCCACACCGGCTTGCAGACCGTGTAGGGGATCTCCTTCGTGCAGACCTCGCGGACCGGCTTGCAGACCGTGTAGGTCTCCTGCCGCTCCTCGTACACCGGCTTGCAGACCGTGTAGGGGATCTCCTTCGTGCAGGTCTCGTACACCGGCTTGCAGACCGTGTAGCACTGCTCGCGGGTCTCATAGACC
>JBBDNW010000057.1:0-14179 GCA_040877375.1 Pirellulales bacterium
GGGAGCGCACGCCGCATGGGAGCGCACGCCGTCAGGAAGCCCCAAGCGCGAGCGCGGGGAATACGCTCCCCACCCCACCCGCTCCGCCCCACCTGCCGCCGGGTTCAGTTCCCGTGGGGGGCGTCGGTTTCGCGGAGCGAGATGTCCTTGAACTCGACCCACATCGGAGCGCCTGCGTGCAACTGTAGCGCGATAATGCCTTCACGCAGGGCGAGATCGGGGGCGTCGGTGAAGTCGAGCGTCAGCACGTCGTTCATGAAGTGCCGCATGCGATTCCCGTCGGCGACGATGCGAACCTCGTTCCAGTCGTCGAGCTTGAAGAGCTTCGCGAAGGCTTCGGCGTCGATGAGCTGGCCGGTCACCTTCTTCGCACCGTCGGTCCACTCGGCCTGCTCACCCACGAGACAGATGCGGCCCCGCTTGCCCCCTTCGTCGTAGATGAAGCCGGCGACGTCGGGCAGCTTCGACTCGTTCCGCAGTTCGTGCTGGTAACCACGGACCACCCAGGCCTTCTGGGGCTTGTCCGCTGCGGCCGGGATGTGCTTCGACCGGTATTGGATGCCAGAGTTGTTGGTGGAACCGCAGCGAAACGAAAGCTTCAGCTCGAAGTCGCGCACCGTGGCGTCCTTGCAAATCAGAAAGGTGTTGCCTTCGGCTTTCACTTCGGCGGTTGTCTCGCCGTGGATCACCCCGTCACGCTTGCTCCACATCCGCGGATCACCGTCCCAGCCCGTCAGGTCGCGGCCGTTGAAGAGGCTCCGCCAGCCGGAGACGGGGGCAACGGCGGTTCCAGCGGGTTCTGCAGCCTCGAGACGCAGCGCGAGGAGCACGACCGACGCGGTAAGCATGAGATGAGTCATGGCAGGTTCCCAGTGGCTAGCACGGTCTGGTGGGCGGCAACGCCTTCCACGCGAGAATATCGTCTATTGCAGCCACCACTCAAGCGGGGTGACGGCCGCCCGCGGATCGTCGTCCGGGTTGTGCGGCGGCCGTGTCCCCCGCAAAGATGGAGATTCCAGACCCTGGATTCGACATGCCCGATCGCCAGCCCCGCATCGTCATCGACCTCGAGAAGCTGCGGCACATCAACTGTGGACTCGGCCGCTTTTCACTGCATCTCGGGCAGGAACTGCTGCGACTGTCACCCGGTCGGTTTGAGCCTGTCTTCTTCCTGCGCCCCGACACCGACCGCTACTTTCCCGCGGGCGGCTTCGATCGCATCGCCGCCAGCCCGTGGAAAAAGGAGTTCTTTCTGCGGCCGCTGCGGCCGTTCGTCTGGCCCTTTCTGCCGGCGGCGCCGATCGATCTCTGGCACACCACCAATCAGATGTCGAAGTATCTACCGCTCGACGACCGCGTGCCGGTCGTGCTCACCATTCACGACCTCACGTTCCTCCACGAGACCCCGCACGACGAACAACTGCGGAAGATCGAACGGAAACTGGCCGACATCCAAGCGAAGGTCGATCGTGCCAGCGCGATCGTCACCGATTCGCACTACGTCGCCGACGACGTGCGGGCACATCTGAACCTGGGCGACCGGCCCGTGCATGTCGTTCCACTCGGGCTGGCTGACCCGTCCCCCGCGGCGACCACGCGGCCAGCCTTTCTGGCCGACGGCCCCTTCCTGCTTTCCGTGGGCAACTGCCTGGCCCACAAGAACTTTCACGTGCTCTTCGACCTGCTCGATCGCCTGCCCGGGCGGCGGCTGGTCATCGCCGGCAAGAAGGCAACCCCCTACGGTGACTTTCTCGCTCGCGAAATCATTCGTCGGGGACTCGAGGGCCGGGCCATTCTGCCGGGCGAAGTCTCCGACGCCGATCGCCAATGGCTCTACGAACACTGCGAGGCATTTTTGTTTCCATCGCTCACCGAGGGCTTTGGATTCCCCGTGCTCGAGGCGATGCAGTGCGGCAAGCCGGTCTTTCTTTCTCGGACAACGTGCCTCCCGGAGATTGCAGCCGAGAACGGTTTTTACTTCGATTCGTTCGACCCGGCAGCGATGGCGGCAGCCTATGACGCGGGCATGGCGGCCCAGCGTGGCGACCCCGGGTTCGCCGACCGTGTCCGGACCCACGCCGCCGGCTACTCCTGGGCGGAGACGGCCCGCGGCTATCTGCGGGTCTACGAGTCGGCTCTGGCCGGAAAAACAGCCTGAAAATGGCATTTCTGGGCCTCCCCGCTCCTGCTACCTTCTCCGCCGATCCGTTATCCGCAGGCAGCCCATTTTCCGAGGCGTCGCGGATGACCAGCGTGTCCTAGGAGGCTTCATGCACCATCGTGCGCTCATCACCGGCGTGACCGGCCAGGATGGTTCCTACCTCGCGGAACTGTTGCTCTCGAAGGGCTACGAGGTCCACGGCCTGCGGCGGCGGTCGAGCACCTTCGGTACCGGCCGCATCGAGCACCTGATCTTCAGAGAGTCGCCGCATTTACAGCTGCACTACGGCGACCTTTCGGACGGCAACGGTCTCGTCCGCCTGATCCGCGAGATCCGCCCCACCGAGGTCTATAACCTCGCGGCCCAGAGCCACGTCCGCGTGAGCTTTGACCAGCCTGCCTACACAGCTGACGTCACGGCCGTTGGCACGCTGCGGATCCTCGAGGCGATCCGCGACGTGCAGGACGACACCGGCGAGCAGATCCGCTTCTATCAGGCGTCGAGCTCGGAGATGTACGGCAAGGTGCTGGAGACGCCGCAGAAGGAAACGACTCCCTTCTACCCGCGGAGCCCCTACGGCGTCGCCAAGGTCTACGGCCACTGGATCACCATCAACTACCGCGAGAGCTACGGACTGCACGCCTCCTGCGGCATCCTCTTCAACCACGAGAGCCCTCGCCGCGGTGAGACGTTCGTGACCCGCAAGATCACCCGGGCCGCCACGCGGATCAAGCTCGGCCTGCAGAAGAAACTTCACCTCGGCAACCTCGATTCCCAGCGCGATTGGGGCTTCGCTGGCGACTACGTCGAGGCGATGTGGTTGATGCTCCAGCAGGACAAGGCTGACGACTACGTGATCGCGACGAACGAACTCTCTTCGGTCCGCGACTTCTGCGAGCAGACCTTCGCCCGCCTCGATCTCGACTACCGCGAATTCGTCGAGGTCGACCCCCGCTACTACCGTCCCGCCGAGGTCGACCTGCTGCTCGGCGACAGCACCAAGGCCCGCACGCGGCTCGGCTGGAGACCGAAGACGAACTTCGGGCAACTGGTCGACATGATGGTCGAGGGCGATCTCGCACTCGCCCGCCAGGAGGCCCTCATCCAAGGCCTGACGCCGGCCGTGCGGAAGGCAGCCTGAATGTCGCCAAGGGGGCCTCACCGATGACCATGATCTCGTATGCCCAGAACTTCGAGGACGTGATCCTCAATCGGGTGTTTCACGACGTGGCCAACGGCCGCTACATCGACATCGGCGGGTTCGACCCGACGATCGACTCGGTGACGAAGCACTTCTACGACCATGGCTGGTCGGGGGTGAATGTCGAGCCAGTCGAGCGTTTCTATCAGAAGTTCGTGGCCGAGCGGCCCCGCGACTGGAACCTCAATGTCTGCGTCGGCACAGCCGTCGGCACGGTCGAGTTCCAGGAATGGGGCGACTCCGGCCTATCGACGATCCGTGAGATGTTCGATGCCAAAGTCGTGGCCGGCATGGGCTTCGCCCGCACGACCCGAAACGTCCCCATGACGACGCTCGCCGAGATCACGCGGCAACTCGACGGTCAGGACGTGCAGTTCCTGAAGATTGACGTGGAAGGGGCCGAGCGGGACGTGCTGCTCGGGGGCGACTGGCGGTCGTTTCGTCCCCGCGTGATTCTGCTCGAGGCGATCAAGCCGAAGCTGCCCGGTTCGGATCCCTATTCCTTCGATCCGTCATGGTACGAGTGGGAGGGTCTGCTCTTCGAGCATGGCTATGAGTTCGCCCTCTTCGACGGGCTCAACCGCTACTACTACCGTCGCGAGGAGCCGGCGCTTCGCGGGCCGCTCTCGTACCCCGCCAACGTCACCGATGGCTTCCAGCTCATGCACGGCCATTTCCTGGCGAGTCACCGCAAGGCCGGCTAGCGGCCGCCCGCCGACCGAAAGGATCCGCCGTGAACATCTGGTATGACGTCACCGGGCTGACCCATTGGAATCGGCCACAACTGACGGGCATCCAGCGGACGACCGTCGGCCTCCTCAACGGGCTGCTTGGGCAGAACGTCCCCGTCAGGATCGTGCACTTCGATCTACGTCGCGGCGAGTTTGTCCCGCTGAACATCGCGGCCCTGCCGGCGTCGGTTCGCAGCCACATGAGCGCGGCGGCGGAAGCGAATCTGCCCAGGTCGCGGCACACAGGCGAGCCGCAGCGGACAGGCGAGCCGGTGGTAGCCAAAAAGCGGTGGCTCTCTCGAACAACGCTGTTCGGGACGGCACCGGCGGCCGACGACCTGCGGGCCGCGCTACGGCAGTTTAAGATCGCGGGGCGGAATCTCCGGCGGCATGCGGCCCGCTGGGCTCGGACGAGATGGTCGCCGCCGGACCTGACGTCCCCACCATCGCCGAGCGTCACGGGACTGCCAGCGGGCATCACGGCTCCCCTCACCTCCGCACCGGCCGGTGGCGACGGCCCATTCGCACCGGGCGACGTCCTTCTCTCGCTTGGCTGCACCTGGCCCATGCCGGGCCATGCCGCCGCCGCCGCCGCCGCGCGACATCGGGGTGTCCGCGTGCTGCGGATGATCTACGACCTGATCCCGGCCATCCAGCCCCAGTGGGTCGCCCCCGAGCACACCCGTGAGTTCGCGCTCTGGGCCCGCAATGTCCTCACCGAATCGGACCATGTCTTCACGATCTCGGAGTTCTCGAAGCGTGAGATCGAACGCTACTGCAATGAATGTCAATTCGATCCGCCGCCGCTCTCGGTCGTAAGACTCGGCGACGTGCTCGACGCCACCGCAGCGACTGGCGGGGAAACGCCCTTGCCGCGGTTCGTGCCGGCACGCCCGTTTTTCGTCTGCGTTTCGACGCTCGACGTTCGGAAGAATCATCGCCTGCTCTACGACGCCTGGAGCGTGCTGGCCGCCCGCGATCCCGACGCCTGCCCCGACCTCTTGTGCATCGGCACGCCGCATCTCTTGGTCGATGACCTGCTGCATGAAATCCGCCACGATCGGGGGGTGAATGGCCGTATCCATATTCTCCAGAGCATCGACGACCGCGAACTCTCCTGGTATTACGCTCACTGCATGGCCACGATCTATCCCTCGCGATACGAGGGCTGGGGACTGCCCGTGGCCGAGAGCCTCGGCCACGGCAAACTTTGCCTCGCCTCCAATGCGGCGAGCATTCTCGAGATCAGCCGCACGCTGCCGGAGTTTTTCGATCCACGCGACCCCCAAGGGCTCGTGGGCCTCCTGGACCGCGCCCTCCACGACCCCGCCTGGGTCGGCGAGCGGGAGCGGTTGATCCACGAGTCGTTCGTGCCGACGCCCTGGACCCACACGGCCGGCCAGTTGCTCACGGCGATCGGCACCGAATCCACCACGATCCCTGAGGCGGCGTGACACCCATTCCCCACGGAAAAACGGGATAGGAACACGGCACACCATGTTGATTCGACAGACACTGCGAACGTTCGAGAAACACTGCCTCCGTCCGATGGGCCGGCTGCTAAAACGCTCAGTGCGCGGCACGCAGCGCGGCAACGACCAGGTCGCGCTGCTCGAGCAGCGGGTCGCCGTACTCGAATCACTCGTCCGCGAACTGACTGGCCTTGCCTACCTGCGGCTCGCGGATGACGACCCGGCCACCGGGGACGACCGGACGGCTGCATGACGACGCCGCTCACCATTCTCGTCGACCTCCGCGTCGCGCAGTTTCATGGCGATCGGGGCATCCCGGCCTACAGCCAGAGCCTCGCCGCCGAACTCTGCCGGGCCTTCCCGGCGCATCGCTGGCTGCTCCTCCACGACGATCGGCTACCGCCGTCGTCACGCGCGACTGAACTCGCCACCCACGGCACGTGGTGCACGGCGGAGCAAGCCGAGGCCGTGGCCTCCACCCGGATCGATGCCCTGATCACCGGCTGCTTTTTCCTACCGCGGCACGACTGCCGCGCCGACTTCCTGCTCCCGCCGTGGCTGCGGCGGCACCAGCCCCGGCGGCTGGGCATCGTCTATGACCTCATCCCCCTGCTCTTCCCCGACCGCTACCTCGCGCACGAGCAAACTCGCCGCCAGTACGAGGAGTGTCTGAAACTGCTCCGCGGCTCTGACCACCTCTTCGGCATCAGCCGGTCGACCTGCCACGACACGATCCGCCATGCGGCGATCGATCCTATGCGCGTGCACTGCATCTACGGCGACATCGACCACCGCAAGCGGGAACTGATGCGGCTGCCGGCCGGCGACACAGCCGCGGTCCCAGGCATTCACGGCCTCGTCGGCCCCTACTCCATCTTCATCGGAGGCGACGACTGGCGAAAGAACCTCGAGGGGATGGTCCGGGGCTTTGCCGCGTTTCATCGCGACCACCCCGATCACCAGCTGGCGATCGTCTGCACACTTTCGAGTGATCGCATGGCCCAGCTCCGGCAGCTCGCGATGGAACTCGGCCTCCCGGACCGCGCGGTCGTCTGCACGGGCTACGTGTCGACCGAAGATCTCGTCGGCCTCGTGCGGCACGCGACCATGCTCGTCTACCCATCGCTGTATGAGGGCCTTGGGCTCCCGGTCCTGGAGGCCTACGGGTGCGGAGTGCCTGCCGTCGGCTCGGCGACGTCGTCGGTGGGCGAACTGGTGATCCCCGAACTCGCCTTCAACCCCGCCGAGCCCGCCTCGATCGCGGCGGCCATGAACCGGCTCCTGGCCGAACCGGGCCTTGCTGCCAAGTCGCTCGCCTTCGGCCGCGACCTGCTCGCCGGTCTTGGCTGGTCGCGGGCCGCGGCGGAGGTGATGCGGCATCTCGAAGACACCCCGCGGCGGCGACCCCGGCCTGGGAGGCTAGCCGTCGTGGCGGCGCTGCCCCCCGCACAAACGGCGATCGCCCGCTATACCGTCCGTCACCTGCAGCCGCCCGCATGGCGGACCGACTTCTTCGACGCCAATCCGGGGCCGAAGGTCGCGGCTCTGGACGGGCTACTGCCCACGAGCCGCGTACTACCGGTGGAGGTGCTGCGGCCGGTGCTCGATCGTGGCCCACACTCGGCGGTGATCCACGTGCTCGGCAACTCGCCCCACCACGTCAAGGTGCTCGAGGCGCTGATGCGGTCGCGGCGTTCTGGGCCGGCACGACGGCTTGCCTACCTGCACGAAGCCAATCTCGTGATTCCCTTCCGGCATTGGCTGGGCGCCGACTACCACCTGCTGCCCGCGGCCGTGCCGGCTGCGAACGCGGCTCCGTGGATCCAACGGGCAATCGCCTCGATACCGGACATCGGCCGCTGCCTGCGGTTTCTCGCCGAGCACGCCGAACTCGACGGCCTGATCGTCAACTCGGCGGCCTGTCGAGATCTGGTTCAAACCGCGATCGGACCGCTCGCGGACCGCTGGACGATCGACGTGGCGCTGCTACCCGTCGAGCCGCCGGGAGGTCCGACCGCGACGCGCGATCACGGGCCGCCCGGCGCACAGGCAACGGGAGTGCGGCCCCTGCGGATCGGGAGCTTTGGGATCACGGGCGACGGCAAGCGACTCGCCTGCGTGGCGAGGAGCGTCGCGCTTGTCGCGCGGCGGAGGCCGGCACGGCTCGTGATCGCAGGCTGGGACGCGGCCCGCTACTGCCGCCGCACGGGTATCGATACGCTCGCGTGCGTGGAGGTGCACGACTCGCCCGACAACAACCAGCTGCTCCGCCTGATGCAGGAGGTCGACGTCGCCGTGCAGCTCCGCGAGATCAGCCATGGCGAATCGTCGGCGGCCGCCGGACAACTCCTCGGCCTCGGGAAGCAGCTCGTCGTCACCAACGAAGGCAGTTTCAGCGAACTTCCGCATGCCATGACCACATTCGTCGCCGCCGACTGCACGCCGGCCGTGTTAGCTGACGCGATCGAGGTCGCGGCGCAGCGCGACCTCGACGCCACGGACCTGGCAACGATTCTCGCAGCCCGATCCCCCGCGGCGTTCACGGCCCGGCTCGGCGAGATTCTTGCCTCCGCCTGAGGCGTTGCATCACGCAGCCCGACGGACCACGTTGTGGCATACCGGTCGCGGCAATCGCCAGCCGTGATCACCCCCGGCGCTGGAGCCGGTCATCGAGCGTCGGCCGGCGGAGCACGATCATCGGATCGGCCTCGGCACGGACGGTCGCGAAACTCAGCGGCTTGGCGAGGACCATGCCTGCCACGAAGCCGGCGATATGGGCCGAGTAGGCGACGCCACCGCCGCCCCCTCCCTGATCGAAGAAGCCGCTGACGATCTGAAACAGAAACCAGATCCCGACGGCCACGTAGCCCGGCACGTCGACCATCATCCGCAGCAGGATCACGCTCACCCGCCGCTGCGAATGGAGCACGAGGTAGCCGCCGAGCACCCCCGAAATCGCCCCCGATGCGCCGAGGCAGGGCGTGAGCGCGGCCTCGCCGGAGCTATTGAGCGCCACGAATGTCAGCGATGCGATGACGCCGGTAGCAAGGTAGAAGATCAGATACTTCACGTGCCCCATGTCGTCTTCGATGTTGTCGCCGAAGATCCACAAAAACCACATGTTGCCGAGCAGATGCATGATGCTGCCGTGCATGAAGATGGCGGTGAAGAGCGTCATCCACGGGGGGATCGGCGTCTTTTGTAGGCCCGGGTCGGTAACCTGGATATCTCCCTGGGGCGTGTGAATCGTCCGAAGCGAAGGCTCCAGTTCGATGTCCTGACCGGTGATGATCTCCTTGGGCACCTGCACGTAGGCCATCGTGAACGCCTCGTTGCTCCCCATCCCCTGGAGGACGGCGAACACGAAGACGTTCGCCGCGATCAGAGCGATCGTCACGAATGGAAACGTCCGGCGGTCGGAGTTGTCGTCGCCAACTGGAAATACCATGGGAGGTGGCAGCCGTGGGGTGAGCGGATGACAGTCACGAGGTGGATCGCCGTCAGCGAGTGAAGCGATGCACCATCATATGCGTGTAGGTCTGGCCCGGGTCGAGCCGTACGCTCGGCCAGTCGGCGTGATGGATGCCGTCGGGATACTTCTGGGTCTCGAGGCAGATGCCGCCGTTGGGCGCGTAGGCAGCGGCTTCCTTCCCGGCCACTGGCTTACCATGGAGCGTGCCGTCGAGGAAGTTGCCCATGTAAACCTGCACGCCAGGCTGATCCGAAAGCACGTCCAGTGTCCGGCCGCTCGCCGGATCGCGAAGCGTCGCGGCAGTCCGCAGGCTGCCGTCGGGCTTCCAGTCGCGGACAACGTAGTTGTGGTCGACACCGCGGGGCGTGCCCGGGGCGGCGTCTGGGGGCAGCGTCTCGATCGCGGCGCCGCAGCGGCCCCACGGCTGCCGCTCGGGCCGGAAGTCGAACGGCGTGCCCTCGACCGGGGCAAACGTGCCGGTCGGGATGGAGTTGGCGTCGACCGGCAGGTAGCGATCGGCGTTGATCGCCAACTCATGGTCGCGGATCGAGCCCGAGGCATGGCCCGCCAGGTTCCAGTAGGAATGATGGACCATGTTTACGATCGTGGGGACGTCGGTCGTCGCCCGCATCTCCACCACGAGTTCGCCCTGGGGCGTGAGCGTGTAGACGGCCTGCGCCACGAGCCGGCCGGGATAGCCCTCGTCGCCGTCGGGGGACACCATCTCAAACGTGACACAGGGGCCGCGCTGCGTGACCCGCGGCGTGCCCTTCCAGAGTTTCTTGTCGAAGCCGACGACGCCGCCGTGCAGGTGGTTGGGCCCGTTGTTGGTGGCGAGCTTGTAGGTCTTGCCATCGAGCTCGAACGTGCCGGCGGCGATCCGATTGGAGCAGCGGCCGCAGGTAGCGCCAAAATAAGGATGCCCCTTCAGATAACCAGCGAGCGAGTCGAAGCCGAGCACCACGTCGACCGGCATGCCCGCTGCGGCATCCTTGGGCGGCACGTGAAAACTCGTGAGGATCGCTCCGTAGTCGGTCACGGTCGCCTTCCAGCCGCCGGGCACCTCGAGCGTGAAGAGGTGCGCCTCGCGGCCGTCAGGCAGTGTGCCAAACGGCTGGACGGTGGGAATGGTGAACGATGCAGCCGCAGGCGGTACGGGCATCTGCTTGTCTCCAACGGGTTTCGGCGTCTCGCCCACCACACAGGCAAGACACGAACTGGCGAGGGCCAAAACTACCGCCGATCGCACCGACACGCGCGCCTTCATTCTTCCCCCTTCGACCGGCGACAGCCGGTCATTACGGCCCCTACGTCTTCGCTGCGGTGCGGGGCTTGGGCGTGGTCTCGGCCTCCTCCTGCTTGAGCGCGATCCAGCCGTCGATACTCCACGGCCCGCCGCCATAGGCGGCGAGCGAGAGCAGTCCGCCGCCGATCGCGAGGTTCTTCATGAACTGGATCGTCTGCAACTGCCGCTGGCCGGGGTCGGCAAACCGCCAGAAGTCATGAAAATAGAATGAGGCCGCCATCAGGAAGATGAACAGAAAGATGGCGCCAATCCTCGTCCAGGCGCCGAGAATCAACGACAGCCCGCCGATGAGCAACAGCCCGATCGCGCCGAAGAGGGCGAACTTCGGGTTGGGCACACCCTCCGAAGCCATGTAGGCGGCGGTGGAGGAAAACTGCGTCACCTTGTTGACGACGGCGCTGGCGAACACGACGGCGATCATCAGCCGTCCAAGCAGCGATACGAACCCCTGCACGACATCTGCCATCTGCTGCATCGATCCTCTCCTCAAACCTCACGACTCACTGCAAATGGTCGCCCACGGGCCCCGACGGGGCAAGGGGGAAATCCGCGGCATTTAGCCGGGTTGGTCCCGCGTGATGCAGTGCACGCCGCCGCGGCCGCGGACGAGTTCGCGGCAGTCGAAGGGCTCGATCCGGCGATCGGGGAAGCAGCTGGCGATCGTTGCCAGCGCCGGCTCGTCGGTCGGGCCGCCGAAGACGGGCACCACGACAAGCCCGTTGGCGACGTAGAAGTTGAGATGGCTCGCAGGCAGTTGCGTGCCCTCGAA
Source organism: Pirellulales bacterium (assembly GCA_040877375.1). Lineage (GTDB taxonomy): Bacteria > Planctomycetota > Planctomycetia > Pirellulales > UBA1268 > QWPN01. The sequence goes on from JBBDNW010000057.1 coordinate 11,113, forward strand.
GGCGAACCCTGCCGGAATGTCGATGGGCACGACCTCGAGGGTGCGGCCGCGGGCATCGACGTGACGGCAAAGCAGCGTCAGGTTGGCTTCGAGACCCGCGTGATTAGGGTCGAGCGGGTCGGGCTGCCGCGCCGCGAGCACGCGGCCGGGGGCCACGAACCGCGCGAGTTGGTCGATATGGCCGTCGGTATCGTCGCCAGCGAGGTCGCCACCCACCCAGAGCACGCGATCGACCGACAGCCACCGCTCGAGGATCGCCTCCATCGCGTCGCGGTCGAGGCCGGGATTCCGCCGCGGGTCGACCACACACCGCTCGTTCGCGAGCAACGTGCCGTCGCCGTCGGTCTCGATCGCGCCCCCTTCGAGCACCACGTGCGGCTCGAGGGCCTGCATGCCGAGATGCTTTGCGATGCCCCGCGACACCCCTGCGTCGGCATCCCACGGCGGATACTTGCCACCCCATGCGTTCCAGTCCCAGCAGACGGCGGCCGGCTGCGAGCCCGCCCACTCCCGCGGCACGACGAACACGGGCCCGGTGTCGCGGATCCAGGAATCACTCGTGGGCAGTTCGACGAAGGTGACGCTTGGCTCGTCGGCCAAGAGCGCCCGCGGTCCGGCGAGCACGTCGCGCGAGCCGACGATCCGCACCGGTTCGTACGCGGCGACAAGCCGCGCGAGCCGCGCGTAGACCGGCGGAATGGCGGCGAAGGAACCCAGAAACGTCGCACGGCGGTGCGGCCACGCCAGCCACGTGGCGGCGTGCGGCTCCCACTCGGCCGGCAGCCGGTAGTCGGACATGCCGTTACGACCCCCAGCGATTGAGCAGATGGCCGTACGCGTCGATCCGCCGGTCGCGGAAGAAGGGCCACCGTGTCCGCGACCACTCGATGCGGTCGAGATCGCACTCGCAGACAAGCGTCTCGGGGGAGTCGTGGCCGGCCTTCACGAGGGCTTCGCCATTGGGCGCGTAGACAACGCTCGCGCCCCAGAAGCGCAGCGGCCCCTCACGGCCGGTACGGTTGACCGCCACGACAAACACGCCGTTGGCGATGGCATGGCTGCGGAGCATCGTGTCCCACGCCTCATACTGCTCGCGGTGCAGCGCTTCCTCGCCGTCAAGCCAGCCGATGGCCGTGGGATAGAAGATCGCCTGAGCACCCGCCAGCGCTGTGAGCCGCGCGGCCTCGGGATACCACTGGTCCCAGCAGACCAGCGGCCCCACAGCGAGCCGGCTCGTGGGCACGCTCATAAACCCCGTGTCGCCCGGTGCGAAATAGAACTTCTCGTAATAGTGGGGGTCGTCGGGAATGTGCATCTTGCGGTACAGACCGACCGTCGAGCCGTCGGCCTCGAAAATCACCGCGGTGTTGTGGAACAGGCCGGCGCTCCGCCGCTCAAACACGCTTCCCAGGAGCACGACGCGATGCTCTCGCGCCGCCGCGGCCAGGCGTTCGGTGAGCGTTCCCGGCACCACCTCTGCCTCGGCGAACCTGGCGTGGTCTTCGGACTGACAGGGGTACTCACCGGCGAAGAGTTCCTGGAGGCAGACCACCTCCGCCCCGGCGGCGGCCACCTCGGCGATGCCGGAGAGCGCCTGCGCTATGTTGTCTTCCCGTGAGGCCGAGCAGGCAGACTGCACCAGTCCGATCCGCACGACGCTCCCGCGGCTGTTCATCCCGCGACCGCCTCTTCGAACTTCGCCGCCGGCACGGGGAACTGTTCGGCAAGTGAGGCAACTTCACGCCGCGTCGACTCGACCACGGTCGCATCATCAGGCGACTTCAAGACCTGCAGAATCCAGTGGGCGATCCGTTTCATCTCGTCGCGGCCCATCCCGCGGGTCGTGAGCGCCGGCGTGCCGAGGCGGATGCCCGAGGGGTCCATCGGCTTTCGCTCGTCGTAGGGGATCATGTTTTTGTTGCAGGTGATGCCACAGCGGTCGAGCGTCTCTTCGGCCAGCTTGCCGCCGATGGAGAGCGGCGTGACGTCGACGAGCATCAGGTGGTTGTCGGTGCCGCCGCTGACGAGCTTCACACCGCCGGAGGCCAAGGCCTCGGCGAGCGTTCGCGCGTTGTCGACGACCTGCGTCGCGTAGGTCTTGAAGGCCGGTTCGAGTGCCTCGCGGAAGGCCACCGCCTTGCCGGCGATCACGTGCATGAGCGGGCCACCCTGCTGGCCGGGGAAGACCGACCGGTCGAGCGCCTTGGCGTTCTCCGCCCGGCACATCGCAATGCCGCCCCGTGGGCCGCGGAGCGTCTTGTGGGTCGTGCTCGTGACAAAGTCGGCCACCGGCACCGGGTTGTCGTGGATACCCGCCGCGACGAGGCCGGCGTAGTGGGCCATGTCGACCATCAATTTTGCACCCACCTCGCGGGCAATCTCGGCGAACCGGCCGTGCGGGATCTCACGGGGATAAGCACTGGCCCCGGCGATGATCAGTTTCGGCCGGTGCTCGCGGGCGAGCCTGGCGATCTGATCAAAGTCGAGCAGGTGGTCGCCGCGGCGCACGCCGTAATGCACGAACTTATAGAAAATGCCAGAGGCATTGAGCTTCATCCCGTGCGTGAGGTGGCCGCCGTGGGCCAGATCGAAGGCGAGGACGGTGTCGCCCGGCTGGATCGCGCAGAGATAGACGGCGGCGTTGGCCTGACTGCCCGAGTGGGGCTGCACGTTGACATGCTCCGCCCCGAAGAGGGTCTTCAATCGCTCACGGGCGATGTCCTCGACCTTGTCGACGAACTCGCAGCCGCCGTAGTAGCGGTGGCCCGGATAGCCCTCCGCGTATTTATTGGTGAGCACGCTTCCGACGGCCTGCATCACGGCTGGGCTCGTGAAGTTTTCGCTGGCGATCATCTCAAGGCCTTCCTGTTGCCGCACCTGCTCCGCGGCGATGGCGGACCAGACCTCGGGATCCTCGCTCTCGATGAAATTCGGCTGGGTGCTCACCTGCATATCCTCCGTGCTGGACGACCGGGACGTATCGGAAGCATAGACAAGATTGTCGGCCGACCCAGCGGCATCGTCAACGAACGCGGCTGGGACTCGCGGATTGAACGTGGCCGCGTCC
>JBBDNW010000057.1:14279-31359 GCA_040877375.1 Pirellulales bacterium
GTCCGCGACGACGCGGGCATGCGGCACGAGGTCCGCGTGCAGAAGCCCGACGAGCAGGGGGTGCCGCTCGCTGACGGACGCCTCCTTGCCTTTCCGGCCGAGGTGCAGATCACCGGCTCGATCGACGCCGCGAAACTCAAGCCTGGTCAGGTCGTCCGCTTCAAGGCACGACTCAGCGGCAAAGGCACGGCCGACGGCGCCATCGGCGAGGTGACGCTCATCGACGCCGACGCCGCGATAGTTGGCGTGGTCTGGAACGGTGCGGAACCGACGACGCCCAAGGATATCGCCGACTGCGAGGTCACCGCCCCGCTAAGCAAGGCACTCAAGAATCGGCTCGTCGTCGAGTTGCCCGCCGGGCAGCCGTTTAAGAAGAGGACCATCGTGTCGGTCAAGCTCGAGGACGGGGCGAAGGCCCGCCTCGTGAGCGCCGACCTCAAGCGGATCGAGCCGGGCGCGACGGTGGTCCGCCTGGAGGCGGCGAAGCTCGACTCGGGCGATGTGGTCGCCAAGACACTCGTCGTCGAGAACGGCGCATCTGCGGCCGTCGCCGACCGCGGCAACGACGTGCTCGAGAACAGATATCGTTCGCTCTCCGACACGCCGCTGAAGGAGCCGCGGCTCGTCCGCTCGCCCCACTTCGCGTTTCTCACCGATCTGTCGGACCGCGAGTGGGCCATCGTCCGCGACAAGCTCGAGCGAATGGCGGGCCTTCTGGAAAGGTATTTCGGCCGCCAGAGCACGGGTGTGGTCGAGGGCTTCATCGTCCGTGACCTCGCGACCTGGCCCGCGGGCACGCTCAAGGAGGCGATGGGAGTCGAGAAGATCCGCCGCGGCGAGGGGGTGTGTTTCAACTCGTCGCTGGGCCCGCAGCGGCGGGCGGAGCTCTATTCCTGTGCCGATCACGGCGTGATCCAGCACGAGTGCGTGCACGGCTTCTGCCACCTCACGTTTGGATCCACCGGCCCGACGTGGCTGGCGGAGGGCGTCGCCGAACTGGGCAACTACTGGCGCGACGGTGACACGGCCGTCGAGATCAGTCCTGGTGTGATGGGCTATATCCGCGGCACCACGCCGAAGCGGTCACTCGGTGAGATTGCCGTGCCCGGCCGCGAGCCGGCGGGGGGCTGGCAGGACTACGCATGGCGGTGGGCTCTCTGCCATCTCCTCGCCTACAACCCTAACTACGCCGACCGCTTCAAGCCGCTTGCCGTGGCGCTAATGGAGGAGCGACCGGGGGCGTCGTTCGACGCGGTCTACGGACCGGTCGCTCGCGAGATCGGATTTGAGTACGACCGGTTCCTCGAGACTGTGGGCAACGGCTACCGCGCCGACCTGACCGCGTGGCCGTGGAAGGCGAAGTTTCGCTCGCTCGCCGCCGGTGCCAGCGCAAAGCTCGACGTGGCCGCCGCCGCGGGCTGGCAGGCGGCCGGAATCACGGTCGAGAAGGGAGCGACCTACGAGGTCGAGGCGGCGGGCACGTGGCGCACCGCCAAGGCTGCGGCGGCCGGCGGTGCCGACGCCGACAGCGCCAGCCACGGCAGGCTCGTGGCGACCATCTTCCACGACTTCGCGCTCACCAAGGAGATTCCCCTGGGCGCGCGGTCGTCGTTCATCGCGCCGGCCGACGGCCAGCTCTTCCTGCGGTGCGACGACGACTGGACGCAACTCGCCGACAACGAGGGCGAGATCTCCGTCACGATCCGCCGCCGATGATCCCCACGGCGAGAGCGCATCCGGGCGCGGCGGAGCGACGACGTGGCAGGCCACGGGACGAGGGGAGAGGGTCGGCGAACGCTCGAGGAGCGTCGGGCCGCCGCGGCCCAGGGCGACGAGACTTTTGCCGCCCCCGAGCCGGCGGTCCACGGAAGTCGGACGCGCTCGAGGCCCCCGTCACAACCGGCGGCCGAGGGACTCCACGTCCCTCGGCCGCGTTGACGGTCGCGTGAAAAAACCGCCGCTTAGGCGTGCGCCGGCTTCTTCAGGAAGCTGACGATCAGGGGCAACACGGCGCCGACGAGCGCCGCCAGGCCACCGGTGCCGGCTAGGCTGTCGGTGCCACCGACGAGCGAGCCGATCGCCGGCACGAGCATCGGCAGGATCTTGCCACCAAGGCCGCCGCCCACGAGTCCGAGCACCGTGTTGAGCATCGGACCGAGGTTCCGGTTCTTGAGCAGCGCGCCCACGATGTTGCCTCCGGCACCGCCGGCGATGAGGCTCACGATCCAGGTGATGATCTGGGGATCCATTGATATCCGTCCTTCGCGTAAAGGTCTGTCGTTCAGGGGCCGCGTCCTCCGCCGGACATGCCCTTCTTCCTGATGAGTTGCCGCCGGAGCCGGCGGCGTCACAACGCGGGCGCGAAATCCACGATTCATCGCCAGCCGACCGGCGACTCGAACGGTCGTGCTGATTGCGCGGCCGGGACTCAGGCATTTCTTTCGTCAGTCGATGCCGGCGCGGTGATCTGCGACAGGTTCGCCGCCAACGACACGCGTTCGAGGGTCGGGGTCGGGCCGCACCGACGTCATGTCGTGTGTCGATCACGGAGGAGGGAATGCCGCCGACTCGATTCCCACGACGTCGATGCCTGGGGCGAGTGTCGCCCGGACATCCCCGGGGCAGATCACCGTCAGGGCGTCGAGGTGCAGGTCTTCGATTGCGATCCGCATCGAGCGGCTCACCTGTGGCCGCTCTGAATACTTGAATTCGTAGCCGATCCGACGGCCACCCTGGAACACGAGCAGGTCGAGTTCGGCCCCGCTCTGCGTCGCCCAAAAAAATGCCTGATGCGGTCGGGTGAGCCGCAGCACCTGCTCGAGCGCGAATCCTTCCCACGAACTGCCCACTTTGGGATGCATGAAGAGCTGGTCCGCCGATTCGATGCCGATCAGGTGATGCAGGAGCCCAGAGTCGCGGAGATAGACCTTCGGTGATTTCACCTGTCGCTTGCCGATGTTTTCAAACCACGGCTGCAACTGCCTCACCATGAAGGTCTGACTGAGTTCGTCGAGGTAGGTTCTGACGGTCTTGTCTGAAAGCCCCAGCGAACGCCCCAGCTCCGATGCGTTCCAGAGCTGCCCATGAGAGTGCGCGAGCATGGTCCAAAACCGTCGCATGGCCGCCGCTCCCACGCGAATGCCAAACTGCGGCAGATCGCGCTCGAGAAACGTGCGCACGAATCCTTCCCGCCAAGCCACACTGTCGGCCTCTGACTCCGCCAGAAAAGACTTCGGGAATCCGCCCCGAACCCAGAGCCGTTCGGCCGCGTCGGGGCTGGTTTCGGAAAGGTCGAATCCGTGCAGGTCGACGTATTCGATCCGGCCGGCGAGTGATTCCGCCGACCGAGACATGAGCTCTGGAGAGGCGCTGCCGAGGATCAGAAAGCTCGCTGCACTCTCGGGACGATCGGCGAGCACCCGCAGGATGGGGAACAGATCGGGACGCGTCTGGATCTCGTCGAGCACGACGAGGCCGGACAGGCGACCGAGGGCAAGTTCCGGATTCTGGAGCCGCAGTTGATCGCGGGGGGATTCGAGGTCGAAATAGTGGCTGGACACCGACGCCGCGATTTCCCGGGCAAGCGTCGATTTCCCCGACTGCCGAGGGCCAAGGAGCCCGCAGACAGGCGCTCTACCAAGGGCTTTTTCGATCGCTGTTCTGTACCATGGCCGTAAGATCATGCTTGTATTCTCGGCAGAGCGCTCCGAGAATGCAAGGGAGTGTTGCGGCGTCTCTTTGGGTCACCGCAGCACTCGGTGCCCGCCGCTGGCCCGGCTTCATCTGGGCGATGATCTCGTCGTGGTGGTCGACAGCGGGCGAGGTGATACCCGCATTCCCCGCGCTTGCGCTTGGGGCTTCCTGACGGGAGGCAAGGGGGTCGGCGAACGCTCTTAGGAGCCTTGGGCGTATCCTCGCCAAGGGCGACGAGACTTTTGCCGCCCCCGAGCCGTCGATACACGTAAGTCAAATGCGATCGAGGAGTAGCCTGCGGTTCGTCCTCGGGCAATCACCCGGTATTTTTCGTCATTTCAACTGCAGCGGCTCGGGCATGAAGGTGACGATCGGAATCAGGAACGAGGCGATCCCCAGGGCCGTTCGCAGGGCCCCGAGCGGCTGCCCATCGTCGCGGATGGGTGGGTGATCGACGCCCATCAGCGTCACGATCACGAGCATCACGACCCAGTTGTATTGGCCGAAGGCGATGACGGCGGCGATCGCCGCCAGGAGCACGCCACGGGCCACCCAGTCGCCGTAGCGACCGAACACCGCCCGACTGATGTGGCCGCCGTCGAGCTGGCTGATGGGAACCATGTTGAGGCCGGTCACGAGCAGACCGACCCAGCCCGCCATGAAGAATGCATTGGGGGCCACCGCCACATCCGGCGGTAGGTCAGGCCGCACGGCCGCCTGCACCCAGCGGGCCAGCGGCGCAAGCGCAAAGGGATTCGACGCATCGTCCGTGCCGGTGAGCATGCCCCAGGCGAGAATCGGAAGTGCGACGACGAGCCCGGCGAGCGGGCCCGCCAGCGCGATGTCGAAGAGTTGCCGACGGTTGGCCCGGCCGCCCTCCATGCCGATTACGGCACCGAGTGTGCCCGTGAGGAGCACGGGCACCGGAATGAAGAACGGCAGCGTCGCCGGGATGCCGTGGAGCCGGGCCGCGATGAAGTGCCCCGCCTCGTGCGCCGTCAGCACGGCCATCACGGCGACCGTGTAGGCCAGGCCGCGCGGCCAGTGATCGGCGATCTCGGCGCCAATCTCGTCCACGCCGAGCACGAGCGGCTGCCAGCCCACGGCGCCGGCGGCGAATGTGGTCAGAGCGGTGAGCAGATAGAGCAGCGCCTGCAGCCGAATCCGTGGCGATCCCGGCGACCGCAGCAGCGTCTCGAGTTCGGCGTCGTGATGGAGAGGGGCGTGCTGCATCAAAAGAGACTCTACAATACAGCTTTCAGGCCGCATCTGATACGATTCGAGTGGTCCTGCTCCACCACTCCCAGCACGAGGTTTCCCGATGCGACCCTGCTTGTGTTCCCTTTCCATCCGCGGAATCGCGGTGGCCGCGGTCGCCCTGCTCTGCGGAGGAACGGTGAGCCGCGCGGCGGAAAAGCCGGAAGTGATCGCCGTCGTTGCCTGCGATGGCTATGCCGAACTCCGTGACCAACTCACGTGGGTTGGCGAACAGGTGGGCAACCCCACGCTCGCCGGCTTCGCGGAGTCGTTTCTGCTGCTGGCGACGCAGGGCAAGGGGTTGGCGGGGCTCGACGTGAAGCGGCCCATCGGCGTGGTCGTCACCACGGAAGGAGGCCCGCTGCCGTCGGCGCACGCCTTCGTGCCCGTGAAGGACCTCGGCAAGCTCCTCGAGGCGATCCGCGGCATGACCGGACCGGTCGAGGAGGTGGATGGCGTGCGACGCATCGCGCTCCCCGGTGCCCCGCCCGTCACGATCTCCGAAAAGAACGGCTGGGCGATCATCTCGCAGGATGGGGCGACCGCCGGGATCGATGATCCGCTGCCGCTGATCGGTCCGGTCGTGAAAGACTATTCGCTCGGTGTCGAACTCTTCCCGTCCCGCATGCCAGACGAGATGCGGCAGCGGCTCAAGGGTCTGCTTGACGAGGCCGCGCGAACCGCCGCGGCGCAGGGGCAGGCGATGGATGCCGCCCCACTGGCGGCTGTGATCGACAACCTCGATGACGTCGAGAAACTCCTGTTCGGATTCGCCGTCGACAGAGATAAGAATCTCATGCTCATCGACACGACTGCCGTGATGACACCGGGCTCCACGGCGGCGGACGTCTGGACGGATGCTGCGAAGGCGACGGCCACGGTCGGCTCGCCGGCCACCGCTGACGGGAAGCCCGCTGCGGTGCGAGGCCACTACGCCCAGGCGGTACCCGCGGCCACCCGCATGTTGATCGAAGCCGGGATCCTCGGCGCCTTAGCGTCGGGCGGAACCAATCCGGTGGCAACGACGCTTGGCGGGCTCGCCAGCGACATGGTTGCCGCGATGCTCGAGACCGGAAGTGTCGATGCAGGCATGACGCTCGACACGAGCGTAGCCAACGAGGAGCAGCCACTGCCGGCGTTGACCGTCGGCATGCGAATCAAGGACGGGTCCGCGCTCGAGAAGAAGGTCAAGGAGCGGCTCGCCGGCACGGACAGTCTGCCGGCGAATGTCACCGTGACGTTCGACACCGGCAAGCAGGGCGACGCCCGGCTCCACGAGGTCACCGTCGACGTGTCGGGCACGCCTGTCGCCAAGCAGCTCGGCGACAAGGTCACGCTCACCCTCGCGGTCCTGCCGGACTATGCCTACCTGATGGCGGGCGGCGACGTGCCCAAGCGGCTGGCGGCCGTGGTCGCCGGCGGCAAACCGATTCCCGCAGCCAAGCCGATTAGCGGCGTCGAACTGTCGCTCGCGAGCCTGATCGGCTACGCGGCGAAGATGACCAAAGCGTTCAGCCCCGATGATTCGCAGGGCGACATGCTCCGCGAGGTGGCTGAGGAGGCGGCGGCGAAGGACACGACGCAGGTGCGGTTCTCGGTGCAGCCGGTTGCCCGCGGCGTCACGCTCCGTCTCTCGGCCGATGCCGGCGCGATCCAAACGATCGCCGCCAGTGCGGCAGTGCAGCAGGCCGCACCGCCGCCGATGCCGCGGCCCCGCCCCCGTGCCGAGCGTGCGCCCGCCGACGGGTCCCCTGCGCTCACGCCGTGATGAGCTCTTCTCCAACCCCAATCTGATTCCTTTTCATGATCGCCTCCATGACCGCTGCCACGGGCGGCATCCGCCACGAGATCGCCGGAGCGAGCGTCGCCGCGCTTGCCAAGCAATACGGCACGCCCCTCTACGTCTACGATGCAGAGACGATCCGTCGTCGCTGCCGCGACCTGGCGGCCTGGGACACCGTGCGTTTCGCACAGAAGGCCTGCTCCAATCTCGCGGTGCTCGACCTCATTCGCCGTGAGGGTGTGCTCGTCGACGCCGTCAGCACCGGCGAGATCCATCGGGCGCTCGCCGCTGGCTACTCGGCCCATGCCGCCAGCCAGCCCGGTCCCGACGGCCTGCCGCCGGCGCAGCCGATCGTCTATACGGCCGACATCTTCGACCGCGACAGCCTCGAAGCGGTCGTCAAGCACGGCATCCACGTCAACTGCGGCTCAGCCGACATGCTCGAGCAGGTGGCCGAGCGGATGCCGGGGGCGGATGTCACGCTGCGGGTTAACCCGGGCTTCGGCCACGGCCACAGCCAAAAGACCAACACCGGGGGTGAAGGATCGAAGCACGGCATCTGGCACGAGGAGATTCCCGATGTGCTCAGGCGTGCCGAGTGGGCTGGGCTCGCCGTCAGCGGACTTCACATGCACATCGGCAGCGGCACCGATCTTGCGCATCTGGCGGAGGTGGCCGAGGCGCTCGAGCGGGTGGCGATCGAGGTCGGCCGGTCGCTCTTGATGGTGAGCGCTGGGGGCGGACTGCCGGTGCCCTACACGCCGGGTGAGGTCCATGCCGACCTCTCCGGCTACTTCATGCTCTGGGATGCGACGCGGAAGCGGCTCGAGGACCGGTTCGGCCACCGCATCCGGCTCGAGATCGAGCCCGGCCGCTACCTTACGGCGGAATCGGGCTCGGTGATCACCGAGGTCCGCGCGATCAAGAAGCAGGGCGCGCGAAAATACCTCCTCGTCGACGCGGGCTTCAACACGCTCGCCCGGCCGGTGCTCTACGGCTCCTACCATCCGATGAGCCTCTGCCCGCAGGACGCGGCCCCGCGTGGCGCTGCCGAGGAGGTGGCGGTGGGCGGTCCTTTGTGCGAGTCGGGTGACATCTTCACGCAGACCGACGGTGGCTTCGTGGCCACCCGCAGTCTGCCCGCGGCGGCAGTGGGCGACCTGCTCGTGATCGAAATCGCCGGCGCCTACGGGTTTGTGATGGCGAGCAACTACAATTCAAAGCCGCTGCCGGCCGAAGTGCTCGTCGACGGCACAGCGCACAGGCTTGTCCGTGCCCGGCAAACGCCCGAGGATCTCGTCCGCGGCGAGTGCGTCTAGATCGCTGGAGCGACGACCTAGCGCACCAGGGGACGAGGCAAGGGGGTCGGCGAACGCTCTTAGGAGCGTCGGGCCGCCGCGGCCCGCAGCGACGAGACTTTTGCCGCCCCCGAGCCGGCGATCCACCACAGTCGTGTGCGATCGAGCCCCGGCAAACCGACCTTGCAGATGGCCGCGGGTTTCGCGATTCTCCCCGGCCCTCGAGGCCCCTTCATGCTCATCTCATACCGCCACCAGTTCGCTTTCATCCACGTGCCCAAGACGGCTGGCTCGAGCGTGACCGGCGCGCTCTCTCCGCATGCGGACCACAGCCAACACTACTGGGCCAACCGCTGGCTCGCGCGGATCGGCATCCAGGTCAACCATTACGCACCGTATCGCCTGCGGAGGTTCCGCCCCCACGCATCGGCCGACACCCTCCGACGGCACCTGCCCGGCGAGGTATTCGAGTCGCTCTTCAAGTTCGCCTTCGTGCGGAACCCCTGGGATCTGATGGTGTCGTATTTCCACTTCCTCCGTGCCTCCACGGACCACGCCACCCACTTCAGCCATCGTCGCCGCCTCGCCACACGACTACCCGATTTCGAGGCCTACCTCCGTTACGAGATCCGGCGCGGCAAGATCTCGCAGACGCGGATGCTCTGCGGCCCCCGTGGTCGGCTGCTGGTCGACTTCCTCGGCCGCTATGAAACGGTGGCCTCGGACTACGACCATATCTGTCGGCGGATCGGTATCGTGGCCCCGCTTGGCCACGTAAACGCCAGTTCCCGGCGCGACTATCGCGAATATTACAGCGCTCGGCTCGCGGCCCTCGTCCGCGACCACTTCGCGGAGGATATCGAGCGGTTTGGCTACGACTTCGACGCGGGAGACTCGCAAACCTCTCCGGACGCCGGCTTGCGCAGGGCGGTCTGATTCACGGGGCTGGTTCGATTTTGACGGCCGGCCTGGGCCGGCTACGATACTAGCAGTAGAGATCCCGCCCTCATCCCTTCGATCATAATCACCATGGCCAAAGCAGGACCCCGCAAAAAGCTCCCCAAGGAACTTGCGGTCATCAACGCCGACAACTGCACTGGGTGCGAGTCGTGCCTCGAGGTCTGTCCTGTCGACTGCATCATCAAGCTCCAGCAGTACGACAAGTTTCAAAACCTGCAGAGCTGGTGCGAGATCGACATCGAGCGGTGCGTGGGCTGTGAGGTGTGCGTGCACATCCCGGGGAAGAAGTCGAATCCCTACGACCTCAAGGTCTGCCCCTGGGACGCGATCGAGATGGTCCCCACGGAGCAGGTGGCCGAGGTGGTGGCCCAAATTGGCGGCCCGCCGGAATACGTCGAGCAAAACTGGGACCGCCTCGTGAACACGGCCCAGCATCTGGCGGAACTGAAGATGGCTGCGGGCTGAGTGGCCCGTGCCGCTCGCAGGGAGAGCCATTCGAGTGTGGCGGCATTCGTGCCTTCCGCAGGCTCTGCCAGAATACCGTTTTGACGCCCGCCGCCCGATCGCATACAACGGAACACCTGTACATGTTCTGTCCATGATGCCACCGGAGCCCACTGATGTCTGCCTCCAGCCCGGCGATCGACGATGACTTTCTTGCCCATGTCCGGCTGTCGTGCGTGCCGGGGATCGGCGGGAGGCTGCGACAACTGCTCTTGGAAAGATTCGGCACGCCGCAGGCGGTGTTCGCAGCGAGTCCCCGGGAGATCGCCTCGGTCGGCAGAATCGGACCCACGCTGGCGGCGAGGATCGCCGGGCTCGTGGCCGACCGCGCGGCCGAGGACGTGATCGACGTCTGCCGCACCCGTGGCGTCGCCATGCTCATCGAGGGCGCGGAGGACTACCCGGCGCTGCTCTCGCGGATCGACGACCCGCCGGGAGTGCTCTTCGTTCGCGGCGGCTTCGAACCGTGCGATGCTCTCGCGGTGTCGGTCGTCGGCGCTCGCCATGCCTCACCCTACGGCAAGCGGGTGGCGTGGCAGATCGCCGGCGGCCTCGCCCGGGCCGGCTACACCATCGTCAGCGGGCTGGCCCGCGGCATCGACGCGGCAGCTCATCGTGGCGCGATCGACGCCGGCGGCCGGACCATCGCGGTGCTCGGCACGGGCGTGCTCACGATCTACCCTCCCGAGCATGCCGACCTCGCCACGGAGGTCATCGCCCACGGCGCCTTGGTGAGTGAGGCGCCGCCTTTTGCCGGGCCGCATGCCGGGGCATTTCCCCAGCGCAACCGGATCGTGTCGGGGCTGTCGCTCGGCACGGTGGTCGTCGAGGCGGCCGATCGGTCAGGGGCCCTGATCACCGCACGGCTGGCGGGCGAGCAGGGCCGCGAGGTCTTCGCGGTGCCGGGCCAGATCGACTGCCGCACGGCCCGCGGCTGCCACAAACTCATCCGTGACGGGGCCCGACTGGTCGAGAGCGTCGATGACATCCTCGAGGAACTCGGGCCGCTCTTTGAGACGACGACCACCGCCGACGGCCGCGCGGTGAAATCGCCGGCGGAGCTGCAGCTCGGCGACGTCGAGCGACAGGTGCTCGCGGCGGTCGACGCCCATGGGGATCACGCCACGGTCGACATCGACGAGCTCATGGCCGCCAGCGGCCTGACCGCGTCGCAGGTGCTCTCCACGATTGGCGTGCTGGAAATGCGGCGGATCCTCCGCCGGCTGCCAGGCAACCGGGTCGAACGCGCGTAGGCCACCCGTTGCCGAGGCGGGGTCGCCCCGGCTTCTCCGGCGGGCACAGACCGCGTAGACTCTCCACCATGGATACCGCTCTTCTCAATCGCTCTGCATCGATCCGGGTCCGCCTCCTCCAGCTTCGAGACTCTCTTTGACTGGGATGGACGCAGGCAATCGGTCCAGAAACTCGAAGGGGCAATGAGCGAGGCCGACTTCTGGAACAACTCCGAGAAGGCCCAGGCTACCGTCGCCGAACTCAAGGGAATCAACTCCATCCTCAAGCCGCTCGAGGAGGCACTCGCTGCCGGTGCCGACCTCGAGGCACTCGAGGACCTGGCCCGCGAGGAGGTGTCGCTCGAGCCGGAACTGGCCGCCGAGGCCGACCGTCTCGAGAAGATGGTCGATGCACTGGAACTCGCATCGCTCCTCTCCGGAACGCACGACTCCTGTGACGCCCTGGTCTCGATTCACGCCCGTGACGGTGGCACCGACGCCAACGACTGGGCAGAGATGCTCCTGCGGATGTACTCGGCCTGGGCGTCGAAGCACGACTACTCGGTTGAACTGCTCGACCGCCAAGACGACGCCGTGGCCGGCATCCAAAGCGCCACGGTCGCCATCAAGGGCCCCCAGGCCTACGGCTACCTGAAAGGGGAAACCGGAATCCACCGGCTCGTCCGCATCAGCCCCTTCAACGCCGAAGGCAAACGGCAGACGAGCTTCGCGGCGGTCGATGTGGCCCCCGAGATCGCCGACGACGACACAGAGGTCGAACTCAAGGACGAGGATATCCGCGAGGACGTGTTCCGCGCCAGCGGTGCCGGCGGTCAGCACGTCAATAAGACATCGAGTGCGATTCGGATGACGCATTTCCCCACGGGTATCGTGGTGCAGTGCCAAAGCGAGCGGAGTCAGCACAAGAACCGGGCCACGGCCATCAAGATGCTCCGCGCGCGGATCGCGAGGATGCAGGAGGAAAAACGCGAGGCTGAGCAACTCGCCCGCTACAAGCAGCAGCCCAAGACGGGCTTCGGTTCACAGATCCGCAACTACTTCCTCCACCCCGACCAGCGGGTGAAGGACCAGCGCACGGGCCACTACGTCGGCAACTTCCAGAGCGTGCTCGACGGCAATCTCGACGGCTTCTTCAATGCCTATCTCCGCTGGAAAGCCTCGGGATCGGCCCCCACGGCCGACGACGAAGTGTAAGGCCCGCTGGACTGAGAGGTCCCGGCGGGCTACATTCCAAGTCTCTCCCCGGCGGCCCAACAAGGATATCCATGGCGGAAAAAGAACAGGCTCTCGAGGTCGAGGGCGTCGTCACGCAGGCCCTCGCCAACACGCGGTTTCGCGTGCAGATCACGGGCGGGCATATCGTCAACGCCCACGTCGCCGGTCGGATGCGGAAGAACTTCATCCGCATCGTCCCAGGCGACAAGGTGAAGGTCGAACTTTCCCCCTACGACCTCACCAAGGGGCGGATCACGTTCCGCGAGCGGTAGTTTCCCGGAACGCCCCGCCGCGGCCCACACAATGAGCTCATCCGGGCGACGTGGAGCGACAACGTGGCTCGCCAGAGGACGAGGTGAGAGGGTCGGCGAACGCTCGAGGAGCGTCGGGCCGCCTCGGCCCAGAGCGACGAGATTTTTGCCGCCCTCGAGCCGGCGGATCGTTCATGGTCGAACGCGCTCTGAAGCAACCGTACCGCTCACGCGGGTACGCATGCTGAATCAGGACGGCGGGGC
This sequence comes from Pirellulales bacterium, assembly GCA_040877375.1. Lineage (GTDB taxonomy): Bacteria > Planctomycetota > Planctomycetia > Pirellulales > UBA1268 > QWPN01. The sequence goes on from JBBDNW010000057.1 coordinate 26,758, forward strand.
AACGTCTTCGCCGGTCTCGGCTTCGGTCTTCTTCTCAAGAAACTGCTTGAGATCACCGAACGTTCGGAGCGGCTCCTTGCCCTCCTGCATCGCCTTCGAGATCGGCGCCGCCGGCTTCTTCGGGCCAGCTGCCACGTAGGTCCGAGGTTCCGGCTCCCGCGGGGGCCGATCCCGCCGTTGCGGGCGACCTCCGCCCTTCGCCGGCTGTGCGGACCGACCGCCCCCGTCAGCCGGTGCACCGGTCGCCGGGGGAGCGGACTGCCGCTGTTCGGCCCGCCGAGCCTTGTGCTCCTTGCGGGTATCCTCCCGGCGCTGCTGCCGCTCCCGTTCGGCGGGCGGAATCATCGTGAGCGCCACCCGGCGACGAGCCTTGTCGAGTTCCAGCACCCAGACCTGCACGATCTGGCCGACGCTGACGAAGTCATGCGGGTCGCGGACGAACTGGCTCGACAACTGGCTGATGTGCACCATCCCGCTGTCGTGAAGCCCGATGTCGACAAACGCACCGAAGTCGACCACGTTGAGCACCGAGCCCAGCAGTTCCATGCCCACCGCCAGATCCTCGAGTTTGAGCACGCCCTTCTTGAAGAACGGCTTTGGCAGATCCTCGCGGGGGTCGCGGCCCGGGCGGGCCAGTTGCTCGAGGATGTCGGCCAGCAGGAGCCGGCCCACGCCAAGCTCGTGGGAGAGGGCGACAAGATCGACAGCGGCCGCCTTTTCCGCGAGGGACTTGGCCTCCTGTTGGCTCGCAAGGTCGGCCGGGCTGCCACCGAGCCGCTCCAACACCTTCTCAGCTATTGGATAACTTTCCGGGTGGATCCACGTGGCATCGAGCGGATTGGTGCCTCCCGGGATCTTCAGAAACCCGACGGCCTGCACGAACGCCGCCTCGCCGAAGCCGGGCACTTCGAGAAACTGCTGCCTCGAGGTAAACGGTCCGTTCTTGGTCCGCCACTCGTGGAAGTTTTTTGCGGTCGACTGGTTGAAGCCGGACACCCGACGCAGGAGCGCCGGGCTGGCCGTGTTGACGTCGACGCCCACGTAATTCACGCAGCTCTCCACCACTTGGTCGAGCGACGCATGAAGATGCCGCGCCTTGACGTCATGCTGATAGAGGCCCACGCCGATGTTCGCCGGCTCGATCTTCACGAGTTCTGAAAGCGGATCCTGCAAGCGGCGGCCGATCGAGATCGCACCGCGAATCGAGGCCTCGTGCGTTGGGAGTTCCTCACGGCCATAGACGCTGGTCGAGTAGACGCTCGCGCCGGCCTCGTTGACGATCGCATAGCCAACGTCAAACTCCGTGAGTTCACCCGTCACCAGTTCGGCCACGAGCGTCTCGGTCTCCCGGCCGGCGGTGCCATTGCCGACGGCGATCACCCCGCACGAGTGGCTCTTCACCAGTTCCAGGATCTTCTGCGCCGAGGCTGCCCGCTTCTCGTCCTTGCCGACGACGTGGAGCACCGCATGCTCCAGTGGCGTGCCGCACTCGTCGATCACCACCGCCTTACAGCCGCTCTTGAACCCCGGGTCGAGGGCCAGCACTCGGCGGCCTGGCACCGGCGATTGGAGCAGCAGGTTGCGGAGGTTGCGGGCGAAGACCTGGACGGCGTGCGACTCGCAGACCTCGGTCATCTCCCGCCGGACCTCGCGTTCGAGGCTCGGGAGAATCAGCCGGGCGAGTGAATCGCGGACACAGGCCCGGAGAAAATCAGCGTGCGGGTGGCCCGCTGGCACGAGCAGTTCCTCGGCCGCGGCCTGCATCTCCGCAGCCGGCCCCTCGACCCGCACCTTCAGCAGCCGCGCGCGTTCGCCGCGGTTGATCGCCAGCAGCCGGTGGGGCGGCACCCGCTGGATGTGCTCGCCGTAGTCGAAATAGTCGCGGTAATGCTTCTCGTCCTTCGAGAGCGCCTTACCGGCCGTCTCAACCCGCTGACTCTTGAGATGAGCCGCGCGGTAGAGAATGTCGCGAAGCCGCTGGCGGACATCGGCACGTTCGCTGAACTCGTGGGCAATGATGTGGCCAACACCGAGCAGCACGTCAGCGACGGCGGGCACCTGAGCGTCGGCATCGACGAAGTCGGCCGCCCGGGTGTCGAGATCGGCGGCGGCCTGGTCGGTGGCCAGAATCTCGCGGGCCAGGGGCTCGAGCTTCCGCTGCCGGGCGACCTCGGCCAACGAGAGTTTTCGGGCCTTGAACGGCAGGTAGAGATCCTCGAGTTGCTTGAGGCTCTCTGCGGTGGCGATCCCCGCCTCCAGTTCCGGGCTCAGTTTTCCCTGCCCTTGGATGGTCCGGAGGATCGTCTGCTTCCGGTCGGCGAGTTGCCGCGCCCGGGTCACGCATTCCGCGATTCGGCGCACACCCTCCTCGTCGAGACCGCCAGTCTGATCGCGGCGATACCGCGTGATGAACGGAATCGTGTTGCCGTCATCGAGCAGTTCGACCGTCGACTGCACCCCCGCGACGGGGAGCGCCAGCCGCTGGGCAATCTTTCCCAGGTCGATGACAGCAGTAATCGCCGTGGATGCCATCCGACTCGCGAACCAAGGGTGATCAAACACTCCGGCCGCGCAACTCTCCTCCGCGGTCCACGTCGCCCGCGCGTGCACGGGGGCGGAAACGATGGACTTGGAAATCAGATGGAATCTAGGTTGCCTGCCCGATCGATGTCAAACGGCCACGGTAACCCCCTTCCCCGCCCTTCCCCCAGTCTGCCGTGTTTGCCCAGGCTGGGCGGCGGTTGGCATGCCCTTGACCCGCTGTCGCGAACTGACCTATTCCCCGCATGTCGCGCGGGATCTGGCCCGAGGGCCGCCGCGTCGTTCGCCGTTGTGGAAACGGTGGAATCCACTGGAGCGGCCTGCACGATCGTGACGATCACAGCGTGTCGGTCGGTCGATCCGTTCGCACGCATCACGATCCGCCCCCAGTCAGAGCAGGCCCATCGGAGTTCTCCGCACCATGATTCGCCGTAGCCCGGAAGCAGCCACGACCACGACGCACCAGACCACTGGAGACCTGCTGCCGGCAGTGCCGCTGCTGGCCCTTGATCGCCAATACGCCGTCCTTCGTGAGCAGATTCGCGAGGCGATCAACCGCGTCTGTGATTCAGGGAGATTCGTGCTCGGCCCCGACGTCGCCGACCTCGAGGCCGAACTCGCCAAGGCGCTCGACGTGCCCCACGTGATCTCGTGCGCCTCGGGCAGCGATGCGCTGCTCCTGGCCCTGATGGCCCTAGACGTCGGCGCCGGCGACGAGGTGATCGTGCCGAGCTACACCTTCTTCGCAACCGCCAGCGCTGTCACCCGCCTGGGCGCCGTGCCGATCTTCGCCGATATCGATCCCGTCACCTACCTTGTCGACCCCCGCGACATCGAGAAGAAGATCAGCAGCCGGACGCGGGCGATCGTGCCCGTCCACCTCTTCGGACGCACCGCCGACATGGATGCGATCGGGCCGATCGCCGCGAAGGCCGGTCTGCCGATCGTGGAGGACGCCGCACAGTCGATTCTCTCGACATGGCGAGGCCGCTGCTCGGGTAGCCTTGGCGACGTTGGCTGCTTCAGCTTCTACCCGACCAAAAACCTTGGCGGCGCGGGCGACGGCGGATTCCTCACCACCACCCGCGACGATGTCGCCAAGTCGCTTCGCCTGCTGCGGGTGCATGGCATGGAGCCGCGGTATTACCACGAGGTGATCGGCATCAACAGCCGCCTCGATTCGATCCAGGCGGCTGTGCTCCGTGTCAAGTTGCCGCACCTCGACTCCTGGACGACGACGCGGCAGGTGAACGCCGCCCGATACCAGGAGATTTTCTCCGAATACGATCTGGCCAGCAGGGTCGCCGTGCCCGGAGACGAGCCCCGCGGCCGTCACGTCTGGAACCAGTTCGTCATCCGCGTGCTCGACGACAGCCGCGACGCCCTTCGGGCCCACCTCGCCAAGCACGGCGTGGGCACCGAGATCTACTACCCGGTGCCGCTCCACTTGCAAAAGTGCTTCGCGCACCTCGGCTGGGCCAAGGGCGATCTCCCGGAGACGGAGCGTGCCGCTGAGCAGACGCTCGCCCTGCCGATCTTCCCCGAACTTGAAGCGGCCGAGCAGCGCACGGTGGTCGGGCGGATCGCAGAGTTCTTCAGCACGGCCCCACAAACCGCTCCGGCCACAAAGCCGCAGCAGGAAGCCCCGGCCTCCACGGGCATTCTTCCCTCGCCCCACTTCATCCGCCGCGCCGTCGGCAAGGCCGACGACGTGCGGTGCTAGAGCGCATTCGACTTACGCGTATCGCCGGCTCGGGGGCGGCAAAAGTCTCGTCGCTATGGGCCGCGGCGGCCCCACGCTCCTCGAGCGTTCGCCGACCCCCGTGCCTCGTCTCCCGTCAGGAAGCCCCAAGCGCCAGCGCGGGGAATACGCCCGCCACCCCGTCCCGCTCCTCACGATCACCGAGGTCGCCACCCGGTTTCCCATCGCTCGCGCTCCGGGCTTTTTGTGGGCCGGGGGAGCGCACGCCGCACGGAAGCGCACGCCGCACGGGAGCGCACGCCGAACGGGAGCGCACGCCGAACGGGAGCGCACGCCGAACGGAAGCGCATGCCGCATGG
>JBBDNW010000057.1:31459-32998 GCA_040877375.1 Pirellulales bacterium
ACGGGAGCGCACGCCGAACGGGAGCGCACGCCGAACGGAAGCGCATGCCGCATGGGAGCGCACGCCGCTTGTGATTGCTCCCGTCAGGAAGCCCCAAGCGCCAGCGCGGGGAATACGGCCCGCCACCGGATCATTCCGGATCGAAGCGGCGGGCGGGCCGGCAGACGAGATACACGCCCAGGGTGATCAATAGTCCGAGGAGTGCGTAGGAGAGCGTGTATTTCGACATGCGTGCGGGTGGCCGTGATTGCAGGTAGGATTTCGACCGTTTTCCACCGATTTCCTCTGAACTCACTTTACCCGACATGGCCACGAAGTCGAAACGCCCCGCGAAGGCCGCCGCCGGCAAACTGCCGGCGGTCGACATCAAGACGCTCAAGCTGATCGAGGGCCTCGCCGACGAGGTCGCGGCCGCCGCCGAGAAGCGCCGTGATCCCTTCCTCGACATCCCCACCCGCAGCCTCTCGAACGTCCGCTTCAACAAGTCGCAGAAAATCATCGAGATGGGCGGTCAGACCAACCGCCGTCAGCTCTTTAATCTCTCGCAAGCCAAGAGCTACATGCAGACCCTGCTCGTGGCCACCGGCTGTAAGCAATTGCTCGACCAGCAGAAGACCACGAGTATCCGAGGTCTTTACTACCTTCTCAAGCACACGATCGAAGGCACCCGCGAGGAGACCTTCGCCGCGCAGGAGGAGTGCGACCCGATCATCGAGGATCTCGAGGTCACGCTGGAGAGCCTTCGCGAGGAACTCCACGTCTATGCAAGTAATCGCGGCGGCATGGTTGGCCCGATCACGCTCATCGACTCGGGCGACGAGATCGACTGCTCTCGGATGGGCTCCGGTGGCTACTCGATACCCTCAATCGTCGAAGCCGATGTGGTGAAGTTCAAGACCTGCGACGCGAAGTTCATTCTCCACGTCGAGAAAGACACGGTCTGGCGGCGGTTCAACGAGGACAAGTTTTGGCGGAAGCACAACTGTCTGCTCACTCATGGCGGCGGCCAGCCGCCGCGGGGCGTGCGGCGAATGCTTTACCGGCTCCACAACGAGCTCAAGTTGCCCGTCTACTGTCTGCTCGACAACGATCCCTGGGGCTACTACATCTACTCGGTGCTCAAGCAGGGCTCGATCAACCTCGCCTATGAATCGAAGCGCATGGCGATTCCCGAGGCCAAGTTTCTCGGCATCCGCTCCCGCGACTATCAGCGGTGCAAACTGAGCCAGAGCGTCCAGATCCAGCTCAACGACACCGACATCAAGCGGGCGAAGCAGATCGCCGCCTATCCCTGGTTCGCTGGCAAGAAGGCGTGGCAGAAAGAGATCGAGATGATGCTCACCAACGGCTTCAAGCTCGAGGTCGAGTCGCTGATCTCAAAGGACATCAGCTACGTCACCGACACGTACACCCCCGAACGGCTCGAAGAGGCCGACTGGCTGGACTAGAGCGCATCTGCCTTTTGTGGAGCGGCGAGATGGCACCTTGGAGGAGGTAGGCAAGGGGGTCGGCGAACGCTCTTAGGAGCGCCTGAGCCGC
>JBBDNW010000058.1:0-32987 GCA_040877375.1 Pirellulales bacterium
GGGCGGTAGGCCCGCAGCGAACGTCCGGCGAGAGGACACGGGCAACCCCGACCCACGCAAGCCGCCGATTCACCTGCCTGGCCACCGGCGCGCCGAACAGGATTGGCCCGCCGCGAACGTCCGGCGAGAGGATACGGGCAACCCCGACCCACGCAAGACGCCGATTCACCTGCCTGGCCACCGGCGCGCCGAACAGGATTGGCCCGCCGCGCACGTCCGGCGAGAGGACACGGGCAACCCCAACCCACGCAAGCCGCGGATGGCCCCCTGATTCAGAACGACGGCTCCGGTAGCGTCAGCCGGTAGACGGCGTAGACGGCGTTGGCGTGCAGCCGCTCGCCCGGGATCGCGTCGACGAGCGGCGCATCGAGTGGCACGATCGCATGGTCCGCCCCATACCGCGCCGCGACCGTCTGCAGGCGGTCCGGCCCGAGCGACGCGGTCGACCGCTCCATCTCGACGAGGCTCTTGTTCCGTGAGAAGCAGTCGACGATCCGCCGCCGCCACTCGACGAGCGAGGCCGCGTCTTGGGGGCTGTTCTTCCACGAAACGACCTCGCGACGCCCCGTTCGCCAGGTGAAACTCGCGGCGTTGCGCGGCGTTAGAAAACAGCCGTCGGCCGGCGTGTGGGTTCGCGTCCATTCGCAGATGTCGGCCCAGGCAGTTGCCGCCATCTTGGAGTCGCTGCGGGGCACGAGCCCAACACGCCCCGGCAGCGGCCAGTGAAGGCTCTGCGCGGCGAGATCGGAAAGCAGGACCGCCACCGTCAGACCCCGGACGAGGGCCGGACGTGCCCCGATCACACGGCGGCACAGCGTCTCGTCCTCGAGCAGCGCGGCGACCGCCGTCGCCAGCGCGAAGGGCACCGCCACGTCGGCGAGCCGAAACCAGTAGTAGCGGAGAAGCCCGTGCACCGCTGTCGGCGCCCATGGCTCGGCGGCAGCGATCACATGGCCCGTGAGCGAAAGGCTGATCGCTGCCAGCGTAAACGCGGCTATCCAGCCGCGTGCGACCGACACGGGAAGAAGCCTGTGCAGCAGCCACCAGACGGCGATCGCGAGCACGTGCCTGGCCACCATGCCATCGGCGAAAGTCCGGGGCAGGAGGTGATGCGCGAGCCGCTCCACCACGTAGATCCGGGTCGCCTCCGCCCGCACATCAGCCGCGACGCCGGCCGTCAGTCCAATCGCGGGCACGACTCCCGCTGCAGCCAGCAACAAGCCCACGGCCACGAGGGCCGTGGCGACGCCGCGGCCTTCCGGGGCAGCCGGCCGCCCCATCGCCAGCCATGACACGACGGTGGCGACCAGGGCCCAGCCGCCGACGATTGGATGAAACGCCGTGGCCGCGCCGCACAGACAGACGGCCCACGCGAACCGGCCGCGGGCGATCCCGCCGAGCCCCCCGAGCACAAAGGCCCATGCATACACCTTCGCCTCGCAGCCGCCGATCACCCACTCTCCGGCCGCGGTCGTGTTGCGAAGCGCCAGCGCGAAGAGTGCCGCCGCCACGACGCGGGCCCAGCCCGAGTACAGCAGCGGAACGATCGCCTGGCGAAAGCCGAGTGCAAGCGCCGCCCAGCCGATGATCCGCCCGATCCACGCCGCCGGTTCCAGCGGCAAGGCCGCAGCGATCGGCCCCATGAGGAGATAGAAGACGCCGTGGGCGTCGGGCGTTTCCAGGAAAAAGTCGCCCCGCGCCCAGGTTGGATCGGCGGCGTGGCGGGCTTTCGTCAGGTAGACCGTTTCGTTGACGTCAGGCACGGGCCATGCCCCGGCCGCGGCGAACACGAGCAGGATCAGCAGCCACTCGACCACGGTGCCGAGCCGTGCCGCCGCTTCACTACCGCCACTTTCGCCGCGCCATGTCCGCATCTATAACCTCGTCGACTTCCGGGTCGCACGGCGGCCTCTTCATTGCCGACCGCAGGATACATGATCCGATGGCTACCCGTACCTCCACCGAGCCTCGCCCCGCACCCGCTGGCGCGGCGACGGCGGCCACCGGTGCCGCGCTTAGGCGCGGCATCGAAACCGAGACGCTCGGCATCGTGGGGGCCCCCTTCGCGCTTGCCGCAAAACTCGTTGAGTCGGCCGGCTTTGATGCGATCTACCTCTCGGGCGCGGCCTTCTCGGCAGGCACGTTGGGGGTGCCCGACATTGGGCTCTTCACGCGAGACCAACTCGTCGAGCAGACGCGAATCCTGGCCCGCGCCGTCACGATCCCCGTTGTCGTCGACGCCGATACAGGCTTCGGCGGCCCAGACGAGGTCGCCACGACCGTGAGGTTGCTCGAGGAGGCCGGCGCCGCAGCGATCCAACTCGAAGACCAGCGGGGGGCCGATAAGCGGTGCGGTCATCTCGCCGGCAAGCAGGTGGTCGAGCCGGCCGAGATGTGCGCGAAGATAGCCGCTGCCGTGGCCAGCCGCCGCGATCCCGACACCGTCATCATCGGTCGCTGCGACTCGCGGAGCGTGCACGGGTTCGATGACTGCGTCTCCCGCCTGCGGGCCTACCGCGATGCCGGCGCCGACTGGCTCTTTCCGGAGGCCCTCGCGTCACGGGACGAGTTTGCCCGCGTCGGCCACCAGTTCGCCGGCTCCCTGCCCCTGCTTGCCAACATGACGGAGTTTGGCACCAGCCCGCTGATCTCGATCCCAGACCTCGCCGATCTGGGATTCACCGCCGTGCTCTATCCCGTAACGCTCATGCGGCTGGCGATGAAGGCGATGGAAGCGGGCCTCGCGATCATCCTCGCGGAGGGATCCCAGGAGAGCCTGCTCGATCTGATGCAGACGCGGGAGGAGCTCTATGGGCTCCTCGACTACGATCCCACGCATCCAGAACGCCACCGCTTCGCACGACCCGGATCCCCGCAGGAGCCCACCCCATGACCGGCCCACTGGCCCAGCCCGCCGCCCACTTCGCCAAGGGTCTGGCAGGTGTGATCGCCGGCCAGACCCGCATCTGCTCGCTCGACGGCACGCTCCGCTACCGCGGCTACGACATCGACGCCTTGGCCGCTGCCGGGGATTTTGAGGAGGTGGCCTACCTGCTCCTCCACGGTGAACTCCCAACCCGCGCGGAACTGGCGGCCTTCTGCGACCGAGTCTCCGCTGCCGCGAGCACGGTCGACGCCACCGTGATCGACGCCCTCGCCCGGCTGGCCGCGACGAGCCCGCACGCCTCAGTGATGGACGCGCTGCGAACGGGCGTCAGCATGCTCGGGCTCATCGAGCAGGACGACACGCCGGGCCCCCGAGCCGCGCTCCTTGAACAGGCGGAGCGACTTCTCGGCCAGACGCCCGCCATCCTCGTCGCCTGGATCGATCTCACGAGCGGCCGAACGCCACAGCCGTGGCCAGCGGGCTCCATCGCCACGAGCCTGCTCGAACGGCTCACGGGCCGTGTCCCGTCCCCGGAACATGTGGCCCTCTTTGGTACCACGCTCGTGCTGTATGCCGAGCATGAGTTCAATGCCTCCACGTTCGCGGCACGCACGGTCGCCTCCACCGGCTCCGACATGCACTCCTGCGTCACGGCGGCGATCGGCGCCCTCAAGGGTCCGCTGCACGGCGGCGCCAACGAGAAGGTACTCGAGGTGCTGGGCGAGATCGGCTCAGCTGACCGGGCCGACGCCTGGGTCCACGAGCAGTTCGCCGCCAAGCGGGTGGTAATGGGCTTCGGCCACCGCGTCTACAAGGACGGTGACGTGCGGGCAAAACTACTCGGCACGATGTGTCGTGACATGGTCCGGGGCACTGCCGGCGAGAAGATCGAGGAGCTAGCCGACCGGGTCGAGCGGATGATGCTCGACAAGAAGTCGCTCAAGCCCAACCTCGATTGGCCGGCGGCCCGCGTCTATCACGCGCTCGGCCTGCCGGTGAAGGTGTTCACGCCGATCTTCGTGGTGGCGCGGATGAGCGGCTGGACCGCCCACGTCATCGAGCAGATCGGTGACAACCGGATCATCCGGCCACTCTCGATCTATGCGGGTCCACCAGCCCGCGACTACGTGCCAGTCGCGTCACGCGGATAAAGCCCATCCGGCTGTGGTGGATCGCCAGCTCGGAGGCGGCAAAAGTCTCGTCGCCGGGGCGAGGATACTCCCAAGGCTCCTCAGAGCGTTCGCCGACCCCCTTGCTCCCGTCAGGAAGCCCCAAGCGCGAGCGCGGGAAATACGGGTAGCACACCGCTCCGCTCCACACCGCTCTCAAGCGCGGTCAACTTCCGTGGATCGCCGGTTCGGGGGTGTGCGATCTCGCCGCTCCACCAAAAGCCGTTACTCTCTAGCGCGGCAGGCTCGCCGACTGCCCTGCCGCCGCCGCGAGCGGTTCGACCTCTACCTGCACCGTCACCACCGGCACAGCACCCTCCCCGAGATCGGTCGAGATCTTGAGTTGCTGTTCGACTCGCCCCGCCAGGTCCCCGGCCTGAAACGTCACTGGCAGGATGTGGACCTTGGCCGGCGTGGTCCGCGGCTCACACGTCAGGCAGCCATTTTCGCAGGCCACGCCCGTGATGCAGAAATCGCGGTTCGCTCGCACAACGACATTCTTGGTCACCGTGCCACCGCACTTCACCGCCCCGAACGAGAGAAGTTGCGGGCTGACGGTCACCGCCGCCACCACGCGGCCCTCGACGTCCATGGGGATCTGCGTGGCCCGCGGATCACTGGTGACGAGAATGAGTTGGCCCTTCATGTAACCTGCCGGAGAGTCGGCCTTCAGCCGCAGCGTTAGATCGTAGGCGGTCTGTGAGGGCGACCGCGTCGGCTTCGAGAGACTCACTTCGAAGTTCGGGTTGGCGCTGCGGACGTCGGTGATGTCCCACGGGGCACTCCCCACGCGGGTCACGCGGATCGACCGCTCCGCTCCCGCCCCGAGATCGACGTTGCCGAGATCGACAAACGGTGGTTCGAACGTGACGTCACCGCGGATGTTGCCGGCCACCCGCAGCTGAACCTCCGCGTAGAACGGCTTGTCGAACGTCACCGTGAGAGTCGCGCCGTGCTGACCGAGGAACGTCCGTGTGTTGAACTTCGCGACGATCTCCGCAGTCTCGTGAGTCTTGAGGTCGCTTTTTGTGACCTCTGGCGACGTGCAGCCGCAACTCGTCCGCACGCCGACCACATGAAGATCTTCCTTGTACGCGTTGCGGAACACGAAGCGATATTCAGTCTTCGAGCCCTTGGCGACGGTGCCGAAGTTGTGACTCGTCACCGAGAACATCTTCTTAGCCCACTCCTGGGCCATGAGCGGCTCAGCACTCGTGAAGAGCACACATGCCGCGACGCACGACACCGTGCGACCAAAACTGAACGGTGAGCGGAACATAGCGGTGCCCACGCAAGAGAAGGCGGTGGCCGAAAAACCGGCCCACTTCGCCTGTCGGAAGAGTATGAGTGACATGGGATGAGCGTCAACTTCTGAGGATGAGAAAAACTGAAGAGGCAGGCCGTTTCGGAGCCCATCAGCGGCCTGATGCTCCTTCAGTATTGACCCGCCTGAGTGTCTATTTGCCCCAGGAACGCGTTTTTTCTGCGGAAATGAAGGTGGCCGGACCTCACGACCGATACATCCCTTGAGGTTTCTGGGGTAGAATGATGGTGTCTCAAGTCCGGGGCGGCCGCGTGGCCGTCCAAACCCCGGACAAGACACAACCCAACCGGGGGCGTACTGGTTTCGACCGGATGACAAGAGGCTCGAATTGCGTGTCGTGGTTGGTCGGCTGGCCACGTTAAAAGTCGACCAAGCTTCAATTGCCGAAGCTCAGTTTTCTCTGGCTGCTTAACTAAGCAACCCCGAGCGATGGCCCCAGTCGGAAGGGCCTCCCAATCGGTCGCCAAATCCGACTCGCCCCGTTTCACCGCCTGGTACAGGCGGGGCTAAAAAAGTTCCGGGCTGGCCTGTGACGCACCCTGTCGGCCGGGGACGCACTGGCGAGACTCAAGTTGACCGGACACACACGTAGACGTTCGTGCTGAAACATCACGGGACAGGGGTTCGACTCCCCTCGCCTCCACTTCACGCCCGCCGGGCCCTCGTGGCCCCGGCGGGCTGGGCTTGATGGGCTCGCCATCCAGGCGAGCGGTCCTGCGTAGTGCCGGGCCCTCGTGGCCCCGGCGGGCTGGGCGGTGCCTCCCATCAAGAAGCCCCAAGCGCGAGCGCGGGGAATACGGGCTGCATCGATGCGGCAACGCATTGGTTCGCCGGCGGTGACATGCTCGCCGCCGGGGGATTTTGCTACAGGATGCCCACTTGGCCGACGCGACATCGCTCGTGAGGCGCAAAGATTCCCCGGCGTCTGCGCGTGCCTCCGACCGACTCCTCACGATCGGGAATGGTCTCAATCATTCGTGTGTCGCGTCTCCCATCAAGAAGCCCCAAGCGCGAGCGCGGGGAATACGGGTGGCAGCCGCCCGCCCCCGTCGGACGGGCGAGCTTCGATGATTCACCTCCATCAAACCGGGCTCCAACCCGACTTGGGCTGCGGATGGATGACCGGCTTGCCCACGACCGCGATCCGCTGCCGCTCCACGTCGATCGCGGCCCCTGAAAAGTGCTCGATCGCGAGGTCGAACCGGATAGTCGCTCCCGACGCAAGTGGCACCGTCCGGCCCTGTGCTTCCTCGAAGGACCGGGCATTCGGGTAGTTCGTGCCCGGCTCCAAACCGGTGACGTAGCCGTCGGCCAGCCCCCCTTGATTCTTCCAGAGGGTGAAACAGGGGAGCGTATCCGCCCGCCATGAGAGGCTCGCGGCATTGCGGCCGTCGGGCCCCACGAGCAGGGCGGATGCCTGGCCTGCGGCGTCGGCCCGAAGTCGCGCGAAATGGACCTGCTCGCCGCGGCCCCCCTGCGGTGTGACGTAGCGGTTCCACGTGAGCGCGTCGCCCGCGGCGGCCGCGTCACGCGGGGCCAACTCCTCAACCGCCGCCACGACCTCGGCCCCGGGCCCCAGCAGCGGCGGCCCAAAGTTGACGTGATAAAGCATCTGCATCGTGGTCGGACGATCGGAGAGATTCTTCACGCTGTCGGTCCAACTCACCCGATGCCGATCCGCGTGGAGCGTGAGCGACGTCGTCATCCGCAGCGACTGGACGAGGAACCGCGTCTCGTCGACCGCACCAGTGAGCGTGATCGTGCCGGCGGACTCGTCAAGCGTGACGTCGAGGTGGTGCGCAGGGAGGTTGGCAATCCGGCCGTGCAGGCCATGCCGCACGCGGCCCAAGGCGTCGACGTCGGGGGACCCGTTGCTCACGAGGCCGCACCGCGCCACGAGCTCGTCGAAGCCTTCCAGCCAGCCGAGCCCCGACGCATCGGCAAGCGGCACAAACCGCGGGTGCACGGGACCGTGCACGGGCGACTGCCAGCCGAGCTCCACCCCGCCCGCCATGATCTTCCAGATGCCGAGACCGCGATCGGGCAGGACGAAGACCTTCGTGTCGCCCGCCACGAGTTCCACGAGCAGCACGCCCTCCCGCAGGCCACCCGAGAGCCGCCGCGTGCGGACGGCCAACCGGCCGAGCGAGAAGTCGACCCGGTCCGCAGCCGGAAACGACGCCGCGCGATGCGAGGTGATGAGTTGCAGGGTCTGCGACGCCATGGGCATCTCCTCAGAAAGGAAGCGCAGCCCGGAAGGCTGTCGCGGACGTCGCGATGAGCAACCCCATGGGCAGAACCGGGGTCAGGATACCGTCCGGCCCCCGAGCCATGCAGATGGCTTGAAGACACCCGCTCGCGCCGTCACAGTGATCGCTTTCGGGCCGCGGTTCGCCGCAGCCTCTCAGTCGCCTCTCGAGCGATCCCAATGAACGACCTGAAGATCTTCAGCGGGCCGGCCAATCCGGCCCTCACGCAGGACATCTGCCGCTACCTCAACCTGCCGATGGGCAAGATTTCGCTGGGGCGATTCCCCGACGGCGAGATCTCCTGCAAGATCGACGAGGACGTCCGCGGTCGCGACGTGTTCATCGTGCAGTCGACCTGCCCGCCGGTCAACGAGCACATCATGGAGCTGCTCGTGATGATCGACAGCTTCAAGCGGGCGAGTTCGTTCCGCATCACGGCGGTGATTCCTTACTTCGGCTACGCCCGTCAGGACCGTAAGGACGCCGGACGCGTGCCAATCACGGCCAAGCTCGTAGCCAACCTGATCACCCGCGCCGGGGCCGACCGAGTCTTGGCGATGGACCTGCACGCCGCCCAAATCCAGGGCTTCTTCGACGTGCCCGTGGATCACCTCTACGCCGCGCCCGTCCTCAACAATCATCTCCAGTCGCTCGACATCCCCCGGGAAGACATCGTCGTCGTCAGCGCCGACGAGGGGGGCATTAAGCGGGCCGTGGGCCATGCCAACCGGATCGGCGTACCGCTGGCGATCATCGACAAACGGCGGCTCTCGGCCGACACGACCAAGAGCGCCAACATCATCGGCGCGAGTGTCGAGGGCAAGACGGCGATCCTGTTCGACGACATGATCAGCACGGCCGGATCGATTTGCGGCGCGGCCGACGTGGTGAGCAAGCACGGCGCCAAAGCGATCTACGCCGCCGCGACCCACGGTCTCCTTGTCGGCCCCGCGATCGAGCGTCTCAAGCAGGCCCCCTTCACAAAGATCATCATCACCGACTCGATCCCGCTGACCCCGGGCAAGATGCTCTCGAACATCACCGTACTCTCGGTCGCCGCCCTCCTCGGCCAGGCGATCAAGCGGATCCACCGCAACGAGTCGGTGAGCATGATGTTTCAGTAGACGCGCCCTGCCGCCAAAAAGCCCCAAGCGCGAGCGCGGGGAAGACGCCCGCCACCCCGTCCCGCTCCGCGCAACGACCGCGCCCGCCACCCGGATTCCCATCGCTCGCGCTCCGGGCTTCTTGGGGGCATCTGACACCGCCCCCCCCTCCCCCCCCCGGAGAGCATGGTCGCGTCAGCGGTACGGCAGCCCCGTCTGGCTTTTTGGGACGGTATTCACCCGTCGGGATCCCGTGGATACCGGAGACACCCGCACTCCCCGCCCCGTTCGCGGCTGGAAACGACTTGGCTTGCGGAAGCGGCGGTAGATGGCACACTTACGGGCTTCGCACACCGACCCCACTAGGTTTCTTCCCATGAGCGACACACTCGAAGTCACCCTCCGCAAGGGCACTGGTTCCCGGGAGAGCCGCCGGCTCCGCCGAAAGGGCCTGGTGCCCGCCATCCTCTATGGCCACGGCGAGAAGTGCGTCGACTTGGCTACCACGCGGGAAGCGGTTGTGGCAGCCGTCCGCCACGGAAGTCGCGTGGTGAACCTCACCGGAGCGGTGAAGACGTCCGCTCTCGTCCGCGAACTCCAGTGGGACACCTACGGCGTCGAACCGCTCCACATCGACTTTCTCCGCGTCAGCGCCTCCGACCGCATTCGCGTCAAGGTGCCGGTTCACCTGAAGGGCGAGTGCCCCGGCCAGCGGGCAGGCGGCGTGCTGAGCCTCGTTCTTCACGAACTCGAACTCGAGTGCACCGCTGATCACGTTCCGGAGTTGATTCACGTCAACGTCGGCCACCTCGAACTCAGCCATACGATCAAGGTGAAGGATCTGGAACTCCTCCACGGCGCCAAGGCCGTGGCCGAAGGCGAGGACACGGTCGTGAGTTGCATGCTGCCCCTCAAGAAGGGCGAGGAGGCCACCGGGGGTGCCGTCGCCGAGCCCGAGATCATCGGCCGCAAGGCTGCGGAGGAAGGGGAGGCGGACGCGGGCAAGGAGTGACTTGGCCGGGGGTAACGTGACCACCGAGCGAGGTGTCCGAGGCTCCTGGATTCCGCAGGGCGACCGTGAAACTCCTTGTTGGCCTGGGCAATCCCGGACATGTCTACCAAGACACGCGGCACAACGTTGGCTTCGAGGTGCTCGAAGTGCTTGCCAAAAGGGCAGGCTCGCCCACGAGACGTCCGCGGTTCCAGGCCGAGACGGCCCAGGCGACGATCCGTGGCACCCCCGTCCTACTGCTCTGGCCCCTCACGTGGATGAATCTCAGCGGTTCCAGCGTGCTAGCGGCTAGGGACTTCTACAAGATCCCGGATTCTGACATGATCGTGGTCTGCGATGACTTCAACCTGCCGCTCGACACCATCCGGATTCGCCCGGCAGGGTCAGCCGGTGGGCAGAATGGGTTGTCCGACGTGCTGACTCGGCTCGGAACGACAACCCTCCCACGGTTGCGACTGGGGATCGGGCCAGTACCGGCGGGTTGGAAGTCAGCCGACTTTGTCCTCGGTAAGTTTCCGAAGACAGATCGAGATCGGGTAGGAGTGGTGTTGGAGCGGGCGGCAGACGCCGCCGAAGAATGGGTCGCACTGGGTATCCAGGCGGCCATGAACAAATACAACTGAACGCCCTCCAGCGTTCAACGGAATCTAGATATCGAAACGAAACGCTTGAAGAGGAGCACGACGGTCATGGCGGTGTACGAAGGCATGTTCATCTTGGACCCGGCGAAGTTCGCCCGGGATCCTGGGGCTGCGGCCCAGCAGATCGCGGACCTGATCACACAGCACGGCGGCACCGTGCTCGCGGCGCGGCTGTGGGACGAGCGGAAGCTCGCCTACCCGATCAAGGGCCATAAGAAGGGCATCTACTGGCTGACCTACTTCACGGTTCCCGGTGGCAATCTGATCGCGTTCGACCGTCAATGCGAAATCACCGACGAGATCCTTCGCAAACTCGTTCTCAAGATCGATGACCGGATCGCCGACGCGATGGTGCAGCATGCCCTCGCGGGCGACGCGACGCCCCGCCGCGCCCCGGCACCCACCGCGCCTTCAGCTGTCGTCGCAGCAACTCCAGTCGCCGCGGAATAAAGTTCGGAGTGACGTTTGGAGAACCGCTTGCAACCTTCGGCCGGGGGGGCTATCCTGCTCGGAGTTATACAGGCGTTCAGTAGTCACGCAGGAGACAGAGAATCATGGCTAGTTTCAATAGGGTCGTGCTGCTCGGCAACGTGACCCGTGATCCGGAGCTTCGCTACATCGCGAACGGCACGGCCGTCACCGATATCGGACTGGCGGTCAACGACCGCCGCAAGACGCCGTCGGGCGAGTGGGTTGAGGAAACAACGTTCGTCGATGTCACGCTTTGGGGCCGGACGGCCGAAGTCGCGGGCGAATACGTCACCAAGGGGGCGCCGCTCCTCATCGAAGGGCGACTCAAACTCGACACGTGGGAAAAGGACGGCAAGAAGAACTCAAAGCTCCGCGTGGTCGGCGAGCGGATGCAACTCCTCGGCTCAAAAGGTGATGGCCCCCGTGGCGAGGGGCGGCCCTCCAAGGCCCGCGCATCTGGTGATCGTGGCGGCCCCCCTCAGGGCGGCGAAGACTTTGGCCAGCCCGAGGGTGATTATGATGCTCCGCAGGTTCAATCGGGCCATTCGGGTGTCGGCGCCGACGACGATATTCCGTTCTGATCCCACAGCCGATCACTGGTGGCCCACGGGCCATTTCCAAACGCTATCAATAATCTCAGACCGCAGCAGGAGTTGAACCATGTCCATGAAAGTTGCCCCTCTCATCGAAGCGACCGGCCGCCGCCTGCCCAAGGGCAAGCGGGGTGGCATCGAGTTGCTTCTTGTCCACAACGTCGAACACCTCGGCAAGCAGGGCGAGGTCATCGAAGTGAAGCGGGGCTATGCCTACAACTTCCTGCTGCCTCAGGGGCTGGCGACAGTTGCCACCGAGCATCACAAGCGCATGGTGGAGAAGCACCGTACCAAACTCGAAGAGATCGCCCGGGAGCGTCTCGCCGGCTTGCGAAGCGTCCTCCAAGAATTGGTCCGCACTAGCGTCACGATCGAAGCCAACGCCAACGACGAGGGCCATCTCTATGGCTCCGTCGGCGCCGCGGAGATTTCGCGGTCGCTCAAGCAGCAGGATCTTATGGTCTCGGCCGAGCAGATCATCCTGCAGGGGCCCCTCAAGGAGGTCGGTCTCTACACCGTGAAGGTCAAACTCGCGCCGGAGGTCGAAGGTGACCTCAAGGTGTGGGTGGTGCCGAGCAGCAGTGAAGCCGGCGCTAAATAAGACAACGCGGCAAGACAACGCTGCAACATAGCGCGATCAGGCAACCCGGCTTCGATCGCGTGTGGACGATGAATTGGGCTTGCTGGGCACGGAGGCTCGACGATGGCTGTATCCCGTGACGGAAGCCGTGACGGCGGGGCTCGAGAGCGGCGGCGGCCCCGTCGCGAGCATGACGGCCCGGCGGCGGCCATGCTGCTCGACACCCGTGAACGGCCGGCCAACGTCGACGCCGAGAAAGCCGTACTCGGTAGCATCCTCCTGAAGCCCGATGTCTGCGACGACGTCGCGCTTATTCTGCGGCCCGAGGATTTTTCCGACGAGTCGCACCAACTGCTCTACAAGCACCTGTTGGATCTGCACGACTCGGGCAAGCGGATCGACGCCACCATCGTGGTAGAACGGCTCCGCACGCAGGGCGATTTCGACAGAATCGGCGGGGCGGCGACTCTGGCGGACGTCGTGCAGGCGGTGCCCCATGCGGCGCATGCCACGCACTACGCCACGATCGTCCGTGACAAGGCCCTCCTGCGGTCGCTGATCGATGCCGGCACCGACATCCTCCGCGACGCCTACGACGCGTTTGACGAACCGCGGCAACTCCTGGCCCGGGCGGAAGAGAAGATCTTCTCAATCCTCGAACGGAGAAGCTCGGCGGAGGCCAAGCCGATCCAGACGGTGCTCGAGGAGGTGATGGTGCGCATGGACGCGCGGATGAAGCAGGAGCACACGATCGGTGGCGTGGAGACTGGCTTCTCCGACCTCGACGCGCTCTGCGGCGGTCTGCACAACTCCGAACTGGTGATCCTGGCGGCCCGGCCCAGCATGGGAAAGACGGCCCTCGCGATGAACATCGCGGAGCATGTCGCGATCAACCTGAAGCAGCCGGCGCTGTTCGTGAGCCTCGAAATGGCGAGCCTCGAACTTGCCGACCGGCTCCTCTGCTCATCGGCCCAAGTCAATGGCCACCGGCTTCGTAACGGCACGATCTCACAGGAAGACCGCCGACGGCTGGTGCAGAAGTCGTCTGAAATCGGCACCTCGCCGCTGTTCATCGACGACACCCCCAGTCGTACGCTGACAGAAATCGCCGCCGTCGCTCGCCGTCTGAAGCGGAAGCAAGGCCTGACGCTGATCGTGATCGACTACCTACAGCTCATCGAGCCCGACAATCCTCGCGATCCGCGGCAGGAGCAGGTGGCGCGGATCGCCCGACGATTGAAGGCGATGTCGCGCGAACTCGACATTCCGGTGCTCTGTCTCGCCCAGCTCAACCGGCAGGCCGAGGTCTCCCGCGACAACCGGCCGCGGCTCAATCACCTCCGTGAATCGGGGGCCATTGAGCAGGATGCCGACTTGGTGATGTTCGTGCACCGTGAGGAGTATTACCAGACCAACGACGAGGACCGGGAACGAGTCCGCGGCCAGGCGGAAATCATCATCGCCAAGCAGCGAAACGGCCCGATCGGCGACGTGAAGCTCCTCTGGCAAAACGACTTTACTCGGTTCGTAAACCTCGAACACCGTCCCTACGACGAGTTTGAGCAGTTTAATTCGTCGGGCTTCTGACGTCTGGCCGACGGCTGGCGTCTGGTCGACGGCGGTCGGTGCCGGGCGTGACGTCGAGTCCAAGACCGTCGTCACCGCCACGTTCGAGCCGCTCCCATCCGATCGCGCCCATCGCCGCGTTATCGGTGCAGAGCACCCGGGGCGGAATGAGAATCTGCAGCCGCCGCCGGCGACCGAATGCCTCGAGCGATTCCCGCAGGAGTGTATTGGCGGCCACGCCCCCACCTACGATCACACTCCTGCATCCCGTGCGTTCCACGGCGAGTTCCACCTTCGCAAGGATCGAGTCGACGACGGCCTGCTGGAACGAGGCCGCGAGGTCGGCGCGTTTTTGACCCTGCGGCGGCGGCACGTCGGCGGGAGCACCAGGTGGCCTGACGAGGTAGCGAAGCGCCGTCTTCAGCCCGCTAAAACTCATATCGAGACGGTCGCGATCGTTGGCCAGGGGCCGCGGTAGGCGATGGGCCTTGGCGTTGCCCCCCAGGGCGGCGCGTTCGATCTCCGGGCCGCCCGGGTAACCGAGGCCGAGCAGACTGGCAGCCTTGTCGAAGGCTTCTCCGGCGGCATCGTCGATCGTGCCGCCAAGCCGCTCGGCTTCCAGCGCCGAGCGGACGTGGAACAACGACGTGTGGCCGCCGCTGGCCACGAGGCCGACGCACGGATAGGTCAAGGCATCGCCGTGGGCGAGCCGGCAGGCGTAGAGATGGGCGAGGACGTGGTCGTAGCCAATGATTGGAATGCGGAGTGCCGCCGCAATCGCCTTGCCGGCCGACAGACCCACGAGCAGCGATCCGACGAGCCCCGGCCGCACGGCCACCGCCACCGCCTCGAGGTCGCGATTCGAAATGCCTGCCCTCGACACGGCCTCGTCGATCACGGGGATGATCCGCTCAACGTGCGCCCGCGACGCCAGTTCCGGTACGACTCCTCGCCAGCGAGCGTGGAGCTGCTCCTGCGAAGCGACCACGCTCGAAAGCACCTCGCGGCTCCGCGTGATTACGGCGGCCGCCGTCTCGTCACAGGTGGTCTCGATCGCCAACAGCGGCATGTGCGGTAGCTCCGGCTCCGGACTCGAGCGCATTCGACTTTGGTGGTTCGCCGGCTCGGGGGCGGCAAAAGTCTCGTCGCCGGGGCGAGGATACGCCCAAGGCTCCTCGAGCGTTCGCCGACCCCCTCGCCTATCTCCTCCAAGGTGCCATCTACACGCTGCACCAAAGGAAGATGCGTTCTCAAGCGAGTGTTCTAGAAGTCATACCACATACCGATGCCGGCACGGTTTTGGTTATAGAACGTGAACTCGTATTGCGGATCGGAACCGTAGAGATATTCAAACCCGATCCGGAAGAGCTTCTCGCTCCGCCGTCCCCGCCACGCCCAACCGGCCTGTGCACAGACGTTGCCGCCCCAATCGAGTTCCTGTCGCGACATGCCGTTGACGGCCAGGAACGGCGCGCCGCGAGTGCCCGTCGGCCTGGCCTGGATGAGTTCCGTCCCGAACTGAAACTCCCATGGCTCGGAGCCGCCGGAGTTGAAGAAGGCCCAGCCGACCTCGCCGTAGAGTCGCATCCAATCGAAGAGATAGTAGGAGTTGCCCCAGACGATCACGTCGCGAACGTAGTTCACCCGGGGGAAGTCCGGGTATTTGAGCATCGCCTCGTCGCCGAGGTGCGCGCTGTTGTGGTAATAGGCGAGCTTCGTCTGCCAACGGCCCACGCCGTAAATGAGCGGCACGCCGAATCGGTAGTCACCAGACCGGAGATCGCGGTCATCCTGCGGATCGAGCCGCACGAACGCGGCGCCCTCGATCTGTACCTCGAACCCTTGAGGATGGAGAACGGTGTCTGATCCGTAGCGGAGGATCGATGCCCGCCCCCCGAGTGTCGTGTCCCAAAGCCAGTCGTTGCTGACCGACGGATTCAACGGATCAGCCGCGGAATCCTTGTACCAGACCGACCCGATTCGCGACTCCTTCGGTCCGGCCAAGTAGCTTGTGTAGATGAGGTTGTTGGGAAGCAACTGCCACGACCACGGCCGTGCTGCCCAGAGGTCGTCGAAGCAATCTGGATAGGCCGCATGCGGAGGAGCACAGACGTCGGGGCAATAGTCCCCCGGATCGTATTCGCCGTCGAGGAGCACCGGCCCCTGTGGTCTGGCGGGCGGGAGGTCATGAATGGGGGGTGATTCGCTGGAACCGTAGAACCCGTCGGCGGGCTGTTCGAACTGGGGCAGTGTCTCCACGGCGGCGGGCGACCTCTCCTGGGCCACCGCGGCGGCCCAGATTCCCATCGCGGCGACGACCGTCGCCAGCCCCCGCACGCCATTCAGCGACGCACGACGCGAACGACGTTCACGCGGCGGCGGCACCAACTTAAAAATAGGCGTGGTGGGCATGAACCGATTTCGAATGATTGCTGGCAGGGCCGTGACCTACGGCAGCCATGGCTTGCAGACACGTGCGACCGCGGCGACACTCTAGATGGCGTCGCCACGGCCTCCACAGACTGATCGGCATGGTGGAGGTGATTTCCAAAGGGGCGTCTTTCTCGGTTTCTACAAAAGGTCCCGGCGCGGTAAGCGGCACAGGATCGAGAAGCCAGCGGATTGCCACCCCTGCCACGTCCTCCCGTCCTGCCATCACCACGCACATGCAGCCGATGACCCAGACTGACATCCCCGTATCCACGCAGCCGGAAAGTGACCCGGCGATCGCCGCCGCCCTGGGTCGGATCCCCAGCGGTCTGTTCATCGTCGCCTGGCGCGAAGACGAAGCGGACCGCAGCATGCTCGCCAGTTGGGTGATGCAGGCGGGCTTTGCGCCGCCACTGGTAAGCATCGCAGTGGCGTCATCTCGAGACCTGCTCGCCGCGCTCGATCGCAACGCACCCTTTGTCGTGAGCGTGCTCGGTGAATCGCAGCGCTCGCTGCTCGCCCGGTTCGGCAAGCCTGCAGCCGATGCGTTCGACGGGCTCGCCGTGCACCGCGTGGCAAGCGGCGGCGCGGCGTTGGCCGATGCGGCCGCATGGATGGAATGCAGGCCTGTCACGCGGGCAGCCCATGGCGACCACGTCGTCGTGCTGGCCGAAGTCGTCTCCGGGGCTGCGGCGGACAGCCTGCAACCGCTGGTGCATGTGCGGAAAAACGGGCTGCGCTATTGACTTGCTGAATCGGCTTTAGAAAGTAAGTCGATCGACAACACCCCAGACACCTCCGGGGAGATGGTGCAGCGATGACACTCACGACAGATCTCCTGGGCGGCCACATTCGACTCTCCCTTCCGGGCTGGCTGGTGACATGGGCCTGTGCCGTGGGCCTCTTGCTCGGCTGCTCTGCCGGGAAGCCGACCCCAGGGCCCAGCGCGGGAGGAGCATCGCCCGCCGCCGGCACCACGGTGGCCGCGAAGCGGTTGATCTTCATCACCAACGGCGACGACCCGTTCTGGGATGCCCTGCTCAGTGGCCTCAAAGAGGGTGAGCAACGATTCGCCTGCGCCGCCGCGGGCATCACCGTGTCCCGCGACGTGAACAACGCGTCGGCCGAGGGTCAGATCGAGCGGCTCCGGCAATACGCCACCCAGGACGACGTCGCCGGCATCGCCATCAGCGTGATCCAGGCCGACAACCAATCGATCGTCGAGGAGATGAAGAAGCTTCAGGCAAAGGGCGTCAAGGTGATCACGGTCGACGGCGACGTGAACCGGAGCACGTTTCGCGATGCCAGACCCTACTACATCGGCACCGACAATGTCGTCGGCGGACGGACCCTCGGCACCGCGACGCTGGCGATGCTCGAGGCCAAGGGGCAAAAAGAGGGCGGCTACGTCCAGTTCGCCGGCTTCACCGACAACGACAATGCCCGCAACCGCATGGACGGCGTCAAGGCGTCGCTCGGGACGAACTACGTTGAGCGCGACCGCATGGCCGACGAGATGGACCTGCCCCGGGCACGCGACAACGTCCGCAACGCCACGCAGAACCATAAGGATCTGGCGGCGCTCGTTGGCATCTGGGCCTACAACGCGCCGGCGATCGCCGACGTTGTCGCTGAGAGTGGCACCCGCGACAAGTACGTCGTCGCGACCTTCGACGCGGCCGACCTCGCGATCGGGCAAATGGAGAAGGGAGCCATCGACGTGATGGTCGTTCAAAATCCGTTTGAGATGGGCGTGCGGACCGTTCGGCTTCTCAAGGCAATGGTCGAGAACGACGAGGCGGTGATCAAGGAGATGTACCCGCGGGCTGGCCAGCCCGATGGCGACGTCCACACGACAGGCCTGCGGGTGGTGGTGCCAGACGCATCGTCGCCGGTGAAGCCGGGGCTCTTTGACTCAAAAGTGGTTGAGTTCATGACGCTGCCTGATTTCAAGGCGTGGTTGGCGAAGTACCACCTCAGCAGTTCCTGACCATGAACCTCTCCGGCACCTCGGGCAGCGGCTGGCGGCTGCCCCGACACGAACTGGCGCTGCTCGGCGCGATCGTACTCGTGTTCGTGGGCACCGGGTGGCTCGACCCCAATCACACCTACTTCGTGAACTGGGCCGAGAGCCGCGACATCATCCTGCGAAACACGTCGCTTCTGGGGATCATCGCCCTCGGAGCGGCCGTCGTGATCATCGCGGGGGGCATCGACCTCTCGGCCGGGTCAATGGTCGCATTCAGTGCGACGACCTGCGCCCTGCTCCTGGCCGTGTTTTCCGACATCGATGACAAGCGACTCGTCACGGTACCCCCGCTCGGCATCGCGGCCGCCATTGGCGGTGCGATGCTCTCCGGTCTGCTCGTCGGCACCCTGCACACCTGGCTGATCACGTCGATTCGGCTGCCGCCTTTCGTCGCCACACTTGCCACGCTAGTGGGCCTGCGGAGCTTCGCCCGGGCGATGTGCCTGTTCGTGACCAAGGAGCGTTGGGGGAGCGAGTCGCAGCAGATCAACGTCAACACGCCCTTTTTTGCCTGGCTCAAGGAGCACAACGTCTGGATCTCGACGGGCACGTTCCTCGTACTCGCGTTTGTCACCTGGCTGATCCTCTCGCGGACGGTGCTGGGCCGGCACCTCTACGCCCTCGGCGGCAACGAACAGGCAGCCCGTCTAAGCGGCATCCGTACCGAAAACGTGAAGTGGTTTGCCTACTGCTTCGGCAGCCTGACGGCGGCCCTCGCGGGCATCTTCCTCATGGCCGACAGTAGCGTGGCGCAACCAGGCAACCTCGCCCGCGGCTACGAACTCAATGCGATCGCGGCCGCTGTGGTCGGGGGCTGCAGCCTGCAGGGGGGCGTCGGCACCGTGACCGGCACGGTGTTTGGGGCCCTCTTTCTCCGGCTGGTGATCGACGCTGTGTCCAAGCTGATCAAGGCCAGCGCCGATGTCTACGAGGGGATGATCGTGGGCATCATCGTCGCTCTTGCCGTCACCCTCACGCAGTTCGGCCAACTGGCGAAGGTGGGCCGCACGCTCTTTCCCGGCAGCCGCGGCCTCGCGGCCATTCCCACGATCGCCACGTTCGCAGGCCTGCTGGCGATGATGGGGGCCGCCAATGTGGAGGCGTTTCGAGGTCGCACCGGCCTCCTCGGCGTCGTGGTCGGTGGCGGCGTGCTCCTGCTCCTGTCCGCCATCCGCTGGACGGAAGGCCGCCGCGTGTCATGACGCCGATCATCGCCTTCCGGGGGGTCGGTAAGCGGTTCGCGGGCGTCACCGCGCTTTCCGACGTCACGTTCGACCTGATGACCGGCGAGTGCCACGCCATCTGCGGCGAAAATGGCGCCGGCAAGAGCACGCTCATGAAGATTCTCTCGGGTGTCATCACCGAGTACGACGGCGAGATCAGTGTCCGCGGCCGGCCGGTCGCCTTCCGGGGGACGCGGGACGCCGAGGTGGCGGGCATCGCCATCATTCACCAGGAACTCAATCTGGTGGAGCAACTCCCGGCCGCGGCGAACATCTTCCTCGGCCGCGAGAAGCGGACGCCCTTCGGCCTGCTCGACGACGCCGCGATGGAGCGGGAGGCGGCAACCCTGCTCACCGACCTGGAATGCCCACTCGACCCCAGAACCCCCGCCGGGGTGCTCCGCGTGGGCGACCAGCAGTTGCTCGAGATCGCCAAGGCTCTGTCGCTCAAGAGCGACGTCCTGATCATGGACGAGCCGACGAGTGCTCTGACCGAGACCGAGGTGGCCCGGCTCGACCGCGTGATCGCGCGGCTGCGACTACGGGGCGTGTCGATCTTGTACATCTCGCACAAGATGGACGAGGTCTTCCGGCTGGCCGACCGGATCACCGTGCTCCGCGACGGTCGCCACGTGAAGACGGTGGACCGCGTCGCCACGACTCCCCGCGAAATCACGGGCTGGATGGTGGGACGCGAGATCGCCGACCATGACTTTCATAGGGCACGCTCGCGGGGGGCGAAGGTGCTCGAGGTACGAGATCTCACGCTCCCGTGGCCCGAACATCCGCGGGGATACCGGCTCAAGAACGTGTCGCTCGACCTCCACGCCGGTGAGATCGTCGGCATCGCCGGGCTGATGGGCGCCGGCCGCACAGAACTGCTCGAGACGATCTTCGGTGCCGCCGAGCCGACCTGGACTGGCACGATCCTGCTCGACGGCCGGCCCGTGCGGTTCACACACCCGAAAGAGGCCTGTGATGCGGGGATCGCGATGGTCACCGAGGACCGCAAGCGGCTGGGCCTGTTCCCCGACCTCGACGTGGCAGCGAACGTGAGTCTCTGCGGCCTGCGTGCCGCCCTCCGGGGCGGCCTCCTGTCACGTAGTCGTGAGGAGGCGCTCGTCGCCGGCCCGATCCGTGAGACCGCAGTGAAGAGTGCCGGCCCACACGCCGCGATCACCGGGCTGTCCGGTGGCAACCAGCAGAAGTGCATCATCGGCCGCTGGCTGCTAGTGAAGCCGCGGATCCTCCTGCTCGACGACCCCACGCGGGGCATCGACGTGGGCGCGAAGGCCGAGCTCTACCAGCTGATCGATCGGCTCTGCCGCGAGGGACTCGCGGTGGTTGTGACATCGAGCGAGTTGCCGGAACTCCTCACGCTGGCCGATCGGATTCTCGTGCTTGCCGAAGGCAGGCTGACGGTGGAGTTTTCCCGGGCTGAGGCGACTGAGCAGTCGATTATGGAGGCGGCGACGGGCGGTCAGGCTCCGAGGTAGCGGGAGACGATAGCGCGGGCCTTGGCCTCTTCACGGGTGCCCGACACGATCGCGCGGCCATCGGCAAAGACCGACAGCTGGATTCCCTCCTCCACCTCGGCCCGCACGATCCACCGGTTCGCGACGACGCTCCCCACGGCCGCGAGCCGCACGGCGATCACGGCCAGATCGACCGCGCCGCCGGCTGACGGCACCTGCACGGCGTCACGGCCGCACAGCGGCGTCGGCCGGGCACCGAGCCGGCCCTCGAGCCACGGGTAGTCCCCGCCCCGACATGTGGGGCAGCCAGCGGCAGCCAGCGACGACACATCGACCGTCCGCCAGATATTTTCCCAGAGATCGCAGACGAGCAGCCGGTCGCCGGCCTTGTCGCCAGAGCCGACGACGAGCTTCATCGCCTCCGCCGCCTCGACGGCACCGACCACCAGCGCCGCTGGGCCGATGATCCCCGCGGTGTCGCAGGTCGCGAGTGACCCCGGCGCCGGCGGCTCCGGGATCAGGCACCTAAGACAGGCGGTGCGGCCGGGTACGACCGTCATCACCCGGCCCTCGGCCCCGATCGCGCCGCCATGCACCCAAGGCACGCCGTGCCGGCAGGCAAACTCATTGACCAGAAACCGGGCCTCGAAGTTGTCGGTCCCATCGACGATCACGTCGATACCGCCGAGTAGTTCGGCCACGTTGATCGCCATCAGATCGGCGACAATCGGCTCGATCGAAACCTGCGAGTTGATCCTGCCGAGTTGCCTGGCGGCGGCGACCGCCTTCGGCAGACCCGCGGCGACGTCAGCCTCGTCGAAGAGCACCTGCCGCGGGAGATTCGAGGTTTCTGGAACATCCCGATCAATGAGCCGCAGAAACCCGACGCCAGCACGGGCCAGCGTCATCGCGACGACACTGCCAAGCGCGCCGCAGCCGACGACGGCGATTCGCGCGGCCAAGAGCTTCGCCTGGCCATCCGGGCCAAGCGGTGCGAAGCGTGTCTGGCGGGAGTAGCGGTCTGCGTCGACGTCAGGCATGCCCTCATCCTACCCACCGCGCGACGATGTCGTGCGTTGTTCGGGAAGCCCGCTGCGACAATCCGCAGGAAAGCGCAGCGGCAACTTCTGCCCCCCCGAGCCGGTGATCCACGTCACACGGATCACGCTTGAGCCTCAGGCGTGGTGGGTCGGGGATGCCCCTACCACGTCTCCGGACGTTCGCGACGGCCTTCCGGGCCGTCGCTCTCTGCATGTCCGCTGCGCTTCGCCATCCCTGGCTTCGCTGGCTCCCATAGCCCGGCGACGTGGCAGGGGCACCCCCTCCTCGCATCAGGGGCCAGAGCCGCATGAAGCCGCATGAGGCTCATGTGTGAGCCGTGGAAGTCAAATTCGCTCTAGCGAAACGCGCCCACGAGATATCCGGCCCAGTCCCACGGCAGCTGGTCGACGCCCGCGGCCAGTCCCCAGGCGGCGAGGTCGCGCTGGAGGAGATCGGATGCCGATCGTCCCGTTGCCGGATCGCAGTCATCATGTCGCCAGGCGACGAGCGGTACGGTACAAGCCGACCGCCAGGCTTCGTGAGGCACGCGGCCCGCGGCGAGCGTGACGGCAATGAAGTCGAGGGGCGTCGGCACCGTGGGCGGCGGCTGGCTGCCGTCGACTGCCTGACCAATCAGCATGGTTCCCTTATTGCGCCGCAGTGTGGCAAGCCGCCCAGCGACGACCTCTGACGGCACGTCCGCGGTGACCAGCGCAAGCATCGCGGCGGGATGACGGGCAAGCGCCGCGACCCTGGCGGTCGTTAGGTCGGCGGCTCCGAGCAGCGGCAGGATTGCGACACCCCTCTCGTCGGCGCTCGCGAGGTCTTCGTCCCACGCGTTCGCGAGCACGGCCCCCAGCGACGCGGCTTTGACCGCAGGAAGGTCGGGGCGACCGGCAGCGACCACGGCCCGCGGCGCCCACCGCCGCCCATCGAGCCACAACGACCGACCGCGGACGCCCAGACGCCGCAGACCAATGAGGGTGTCGGTACGGCCCGTCGCCGAATCGCTCGGGCCGTCGCTCGGACCGTCGCTCGGGCCATCGACAGTGGCCTCGAGACGGTAGAGATTCGGCAGTTCGGGCGTCCAATACGCCGGCTCGGTGAGGATCGCCCGCGAGACCGGACCGACGTCCGCACCGCCCGGCAGCGGCACGAGCCGGGACGTCGTCGGGAGCGTCGTGTCGCGTCCGCGACGGGGACCGATGATCGTGCCGGTGATGCGAGCCGCCGACGTTCCCGATCCCACGAGCCGCACGAAGACCTCGGCCCGCATGTCGTCACAGGGACCGAGTAAGACGCTGATCTCCGGAAAGACGGCCGTGGCGGTCACGCGTTGGTCGCCTCGACGAAGCGTTCCTTGGCCATGTCGGAGAGCCGCTTCAGGTCGAGCTTGCCGGAGCCGAGCATCGGCAGTTCATCGATCTCGGCGAACGCATCGGCTCCGGGTATCCAGAGATTCGGTAGGCCGTGCTCAGTGAGCCGACGGACCACGTCCCTGGGATCGTGTGCGGTCGGCAGATGGAAGACGATCAGCCGCTCTCCCTTCGCACGATCTGGCACGGCCGTCACGACGGCGAGCAGGTCGCCCTCAGCGGCGCCGAGTTCGGCATTGACCGCCTCCTCCACCGAGAGGTGCGGCACCATCTCTCCGCCGATCTTCGAGAAGCGGCTCTCGCGGCCAGTGATCGTGATAAATCCGTCGGTGTCGAGCCTGGCGATGTCACCGGTGCAATACCAGCCGTCCTTCACGACCTTGGCGGTGAGGTCGGGGCGGTCGAGATACCCCTGCATCACGTTCGGTCCGGCGATCCACAGGAGTCCCTCCTCGCCGACGGGGAGTTCCTTCGCGCCGTCGCGATCGGTGATGCGAGCCCGACTGCCGAGGACCGGTTTGCCGACAGTGCCCTCGCGGGAGTCGACGGGGCGGCCGGGCACGTGCCGCGACACCGGCACGTTCGCCGCCACCAACGGTGAGAGTTCCGTGGCGCCGTAGGCTTCACTGGGCCGGATGCCGAACTTCTTCTCGAAGGCGTCGCAGACCTCCTTCGGGAGTTTTTCGGCCGCCCCAAACACGCACTCGAGCGACGAGAAATCCTCCGCGGGTGTTCGCCTCGCATAGATGCGAAGGAAGGTCGGCGTCGCCATCAGAATTGTGGCGTGATGTTCTCGTGCGAGCTTGCCGACGACCTGAGCATCGCGGGGATCGGCGTGATACGCCACGGCGGGCTCAAGCGTGAGCGGCGTCCAGAGCGTGGTGGTGTAGCCATAGGAATGAAAGAAGGGTAGCACGCCGAGGGCGACATCGCCCGGCGAGAGGTGCAGCAGCTGGTCGATCGCGCGGACGTTCGACCCCACATTCTCCTGCGTGAGCACGACGCCCTTCGGGTCACCAGTCGAGCCCGACGTGAAGATGACGGTGAGCGGGTCGTCGGGGCGGATCCTGTCGAGGCCCAACGACCTTTCGAGCATTCCGATGGGAAGCAGCGTCGCCTGCACAAACCCCAGGCTCTTATCGAGTACCGTGGCCTGCTTCCGTAGTTCACCGGCGTCGAGCATCCGGCGACCCACATCGAGCTTCACCCGGGAGAGAAAGACGGGGCTCGAGATCACGTGCGTGAGATGCGCGCGGTCCATGCACACGTCGAGAATCGATTGCGTCGACGTGTAGTTGAGGTTCACGGCCACCCTTCCCGAGAGGGCGAGGGCCGCGTTGACGATCGCGGCCCCGACCGTGGGCGGCAGGAGCACACCGACCATCTTTTCGTCGGGGGCGAGGGCGCGGTCGAGAACCCGCTTCGCGACAAGCGTGCGCAGGAGGAGTTCGCGGCCGGTCACCCGCGTGCCGAGCGAATCGGCCATCTTCATCCGCCCGCCGGCGCTGCGGCACGCCCGCAGCATCTGCCGCTGCAGGACGATCGGGCTACCTGCGGGGGCCACACCGTGGTCTGCCATCGTCGCTCGCTCTCACCGGGGACGGGTTTCGTCAGGGCTCGTTGCCCGTTTCATCAGGGCTATTAGAATCGTGGCATGCCGGTGTGAATAGCCAAACAGCCTGCGAACGCCGGCCTCTTTGGTATCTCCCCCGACTCGGACGCCAGGTCGCCGTCCGGGCGCTCCGGCGGCCCTCGGACTCGAGCAGGATGCCCCGGTACCAGCCCTCGCGGATCGAGCCGAAATGGCAGGACTGGTGGGCGGCCAGCGGCACGTTCGCCTCGGCCCGCCTGCCAACGGGCCGCAAGGCCTACATCCTCGACATGTTCCCCTACCCGAGTGGTGACGGGCTCCACGTCGGCCACCCTGAAGGCTACACCGCCACCGACATCGTGGCCCGGTTCGAGCGGATGCGGGGCACGAGCGTCATGCACCCCATGGGCTTCGACGCCTTCGGTCTGCCTGCCGAGGAATATGCGATCCGCACCGGCACGCCGCCCCGGGAAAGCACCGAACGGAACATCGCCACGTTCACCCGCCAACTCAGGATGCTCGGCTTCAGCTACGACTGGGACCGGGTGCTGGCCACTACCGATCCCGGCTACGTCCGCTGGACGCAGTGGATCTTCCTCGTCCTCTTCGACACTTGGTTCGACCCGGTAGAGAGCAAGGGCCGCCCGATCGCCGAACTGCCGATTCCTCCGGAAGTTACCCGTGAGGGTGAGGCCGCCGTGGCGAGACACCGCGACGCTCACCGACTCGCCTACCAGTCAGAGGCACCGGTGAACTGGTGCCCGGCGCTGGGCACTGTGCTGGCCAACGAGGAGGTGATCGGCGGCGTGAGCGAGCGGGGCGGCCATCCGGTGGTCCGCATCCCGCTCCGCCAGTGGATGCTGCGAATCACCGCCTACGCCGACCGGCTGGAGCGGGAACTTGAGGGGCTCGATTGGCCGGCCAGCATCAAGAAACTCCAGTGCGACTGGATCGGCCGCAGCACGGGGGCTGAGGTCGAGTTCCTCATCGTGCCAGCCGGTGCCTCCGCCGACATGAGCAACGTCGCCTTCGAACGGTGGAAACGCGACCGGGCGGGAACGGGCTTCCCCGAAAACCCGGGAGATGATGTCCTGCGGGTCTACACGACGCGGCCCGACACGCTGTACGGCGTGACCAGTATGGTGGTATCGCCCGAGCATCCGCTCGTTGACATCCTCACGTCCCCGGCCCAACGAAACGAGATCACTGCCTATCGCGAGGTGGCCGCTCGCAAGAGCGACCTCGATCGCACAGACCTCGCCCGTGGCAAGACGGGCGTGTTCACAGGTTCGCACGTCCTTCATCCGCTGACGGGCAAGCCGGTTCCTGTCTGGGTGGCCGACTACGTGCTGGCAACCTACGGCACTGGCGCGATCATGTCCGTGCCGGCCCACGACGACCGCGACAACGAGTTTGCCAAGACGTTCGGCCTCGAAGTCGTCACCGTTGTAGAACCGGCGGACGGCTCGACCGTCGCCGCAGGCGAACTCTTTACGGGCGACGGCCGCGGAGTCGCCTCAGGTCCCTACACCGGCCTCGCGACCCGCGATTTCATCGCCCGGGTCGCCGCGGACCTTGCGACCGCGGGCCTGGGCCGCCCGGCCGTCAACTACAAACTCCGCGACTGGCTCTTCAGCCGTCAACGGTTCTGGGGAGAGCCATTCCCGATCCTGCACGAGGTCGACGCGGACGGAAATCCAACCGGCGCGATCCGCGCGGTCGACGAGAGCGAACTGCCCGTCAGCCTTCCGGAACTCACCGACTTCCGCCCTAGTAACACGCCTAACCCGCCGCTGTCGCGATCGGGCCCCGAGTGGCTGGAAGTTGAGCGCGACGGCAGGCGATACAGGCGTGAGACCAACACCATGCCCCAGTGGGCGGGATCGTGCTGGTATTACCTGAGGTTCCTCGACCCAAAGAATGACGGCTGTTTTCTGGATCCGGAGATCGAACAGGCGTGGATGCCGGTCGACCTCTACATCGGTGGCGCCGAGCATGCCGTGCTCCACCTGCTCTACAGCCGATTCTGGCACAAGGTGCTCCACGACCGCGGCCACGTCTCGTGCCCGGAACCGTTTGGCAAACTCGTCAACCAGGGAATGATCCTCGGCGAGATGGAGTTCACCGGCTACCGCAGCACCAAGGGGGGCTGGGTGTCGGCCGAACAGCGGACCGCCGACGACGTGTCTGCGAAGGTCCCTGCCGATCAGGTGGAGAAGCAGGGGGATTCCTTCGTGCTCCGCGACGCGTCGAAGATCCGTGTCGAAAGCCGGGCCTACAAGATGTCGAAGAGCCGCGGCAACGTGGTCAATCCCGACCAGGTGGTCCGCGACTTCGGCGCCGACTCGCTCCGCCTCTACGAGATGTTCATGGGGCCGCTCGAGGCCACGAAGCCATGGAGTACGGCTGGCGTGAGCGGTGTTCGCGGGTTCCTCGACCGCTGCTGGCGGCTGGTGGTGGATGAGCGGGCCGACGACCTCTGCCTGGCGACCCAGGTCTGTGACGATTTGCCGACCGACGACCACCTTCGTGAACTCAACCGCACGATCGACAAGGTGACCCGCGACATCCAGTCACTCTCGTTCAACACCGCGATCGCCCGGATGATGGAGTTCGTCAACTTCTGCACGCCGCTGGAGCGGCGACCACGGGCGATCCTGGAGCCATTCGTGAAGATCCTCGCGCCGTTCGCGCCCCACCTTGCCGAGGAGCTCTGGGAACTGCTCAGCAGGCCCGCACCGGTATCGCTCGCGGACTGGCCGGTCGTCGAGGAGAAATGGCTCAAGGACGACACCGTCGAGATCCCGGTTCAGATCCAAGGCAAGCTCCGTGGCCGCGTGGTCATGCCGGCCGACGCCGACGTCGAGGCGATGAAGGCCGCCGCGGCGGCTGACCCGAAGATCGCCGAGCAGCTCGCCGGGAGGGAGATCGTGAAGGTCGTCGCCGTCCCGGGCCGTCTCGTCAACTTCGTCGTCAAGGGATAGCAGGCTTTCCCCACCGGCGGCAGTTCCGTAGCATAGTTTCCCCATCGTTCGTCGGCCCGTAAGGAGCATTCCATGCCCGTGCAGCGTGTTCTCGCCCTGGTACTCGGCGGTGGCCGCGGCACGAGGCTTTATCCGCTCACCCGCGATCGCTCGAAGCCGGCGGTGCCGCTGGCCGGAAAATACCGCATCATCGACGTGCCGCTGTCGAACTGCATCAACAGCGGCGTGCAACGGATCTACGTGCTCACGCAGTTCAACTCCGTGAGCCTCCACCGCCACATCCGCCGCACCTATACGTTCGACCCGTTCAGTGGCGGCTTCGTCGAGATCCTCGCGGCTCAGCAGACGCTCGACAACTCGGGTTGGTACCAGGGCACCGCCGACGCCGTGCGGCAGAACATTCGGTATCTCCAGCAGCCTGACATCAAACATGTGCTCATCCTCTCGGGCGACCAGCTCTACCGGATGAACTACGCCGACATGCTGGCGACGCACATAGCTCACAACGCTGACGTCACGATCGCCGGCATCCCTGTGCAGGACGAAGCCGCCTCGGGGCTCGGCCTGATGCGACTCAACAGCGCCGGCCGCGTGGAGGGTTTTCTTGAAAAGCCGCAAACCAGTGCCGAACTCGACATGGTGCGCACCGACCCGGCGTGGATCGACAAGCAGGGAATCCCTGCAAAGGGCCGGTCGCTCATGGCGAGCATGGGCATTTATCTCTTCAACCGCGACTGCTTGATCGACCTGCTGACGAAGACCGACTACCAGGACTTCGGCCGCGAGGTATTTCCCACCGCCATCCGGGCGAAGCATGTGCAACTCCATCCGTTCGACGGTTACTGGGAGGACATTGGCACGATCCGGTCCTACTTCCAGTGCAACCTCGATCTGGCCGGGATTGCGCCCCCCTTCGACCTGGTGAGCGCCGAGGCGCCGATCTATTCCCGGGGCCGTTTTCTGCCGCCGACCAGGATCGCCGGCGCGAGTATCCGCAACAGCCTCGTGTCAGATGGGTGCGTTGTCGAATCAGGGGCCGTGATCGAGAACAGCGTGATCGGCCTACGGTGCCGGATCGGCAGAAACGTTGTCATCCGCGACTCCGTGATCCTTGGCAACGACTTCTACGAGACGGATGGCGTCCTCGCCGACGCGGCCGTCCGGGGCCTGCCACCGCTCGGTATCGGCGACGATACGATCATCGCCGGTGCGATCATCGACAAGAACGTCCGCATCGGCAAGCGGGTGAGGATCGTCAACGAGCACGGCTGGCAGAACACGGCCGACAGCGACCAGTTCATGATCCGCGATGGCGTGGCCGTGGTTCCGAAGGACGCGCTTGTCCCGGACGGCTGGATTCCCGAGCCCGGCTCCGTAAAGCCCGGTTAGAGGGCATCCGACTTACGTGGATCGCCGGCTCGGGGGCGGCAAAAGTCTCGTCGCTCTCTCGCCGCGGCGGCTCAGGCGCTCCTAAGAGCGTTCGCCGACCCCCTCGCTCCCGTCAGGAAGCCCCAAGCGCAAGCGCGGGGAATACGCCCGCTACCCCGCCCCGCTCCTCATGGCCGCTACGGTCGCCACCCGCTTTCCCATCGCTCGCGCTCCGGGCTTCTTGGGGGCATCGCCCACATCCGCGCCGCCTCCCGTCAGGAAGCCCCAAGCGCAAGCGCGGGGAATACGCCCGCTACCCCGCCTCGCTCCACCAAAGGCAGATGCGCTCTAGCGAAGTTGGCGGGTCCGCCAGCCGGGCGTTTCCGCCAGCGAGGGGATGACAGGCGGTTGCTGCGGATCGAACTCAGGGGTCGCTTCCTCAGCCTGGTCGGTGGGCGCGGCCGAGGCGGCGACCTCCTCCTCGACGTCGAGCGAGACGTCGTCAACTTCCGCAAGGACGATGCTCGGCCCGATAGCCGCCAGCGGGGCGGTAGCGACCTCCTCGTCGTTTGTCTCCTCGCCGAGAACCATCAGAATGCTGACCGGTTCCCCCGCACCTACCGCCTGTTCGACGGCCTCAGCGGCGGGCAGTGGATCGGCGAGGGTCGGCTCTCCGGTGCGGCGGGAAACCCGCTTCGCGACGAGCCCCGACTCTCCCTTGGTGGTAGCCCGCTCAACGAGCGGCGGCCACGGGCACGGCGCCGCACTCAGGGGCAGGATTCCGGTGCTTCGCGCACGAAAATCGTTTTGCGGCGTCGAACCGTTCGGCACAGGCCCGGAGTAATCGTACGGGTCGGGGCACATCGTGCATCCCGACAGCACCGCGACCACCGCCACGGCGGCGACGCGACCACTCACCGTCCCGGCGAAGCGGCCCAAGCGGTCCATGCGATTCCGACGTCCTTCCCCGGAGCGGGCCGGCCGGGTCACCCCGGCCCACGCCCATCCTCGTTCAGCTGCTCACTACCCCTCAGCGGCTGCTCCCCACCCCACCACCCGCACTATTCATCGGATCGGCACGACCCGTTTCTTCAGCAAATCGCAGACGTCTCGCGAGAGCGAATCTGCCTTTGGTGGAGGGCGAGATGGCACCACATTGGACGAGTTAGGCACGGGGGTCGGCGAACGCTCTTAGGAGGGCCTGAGCCGCCGCGGCGAGAGAGCGACGAGACTTTTGCCGCCCCCGAGCCGGCGATCCATAAAAGTCGAATGCTCTCTACCGGTCGTCTCAGGAAGCCCAGCGGCGTGAACCGCGCGGACCGGATCAGAGTTCGACGCCCATGTCGGTCATCATGATCTTCATGTCGTCCCAGACATCACGTTTCGCAGCCGGATTTCGCAGAAGATACGACGGGTGATAGGTGCAGATCACCTTCGCGGAACCATGGGCGAACCAACGCTTCCGCAGCTTGCCGATTGGCTCCGCAGTTCCCAGCAGGGCGTGGGAGGCGGAAGTCCCGAGGCAGCAGATGTACGCAGGGGCGATGATCTCGAGTTGCTGTTCGAAGAAGCGGCGACAGTTGGCCACTTCGCCGGACAGCGGCGGGCGGTTGGCGGGTGGCCGGCACTTCAGCACGTTGAGGATATAGACGTCCTCACGCCGAAGTTTGCAGGCCTCGATGATCTTCGTGAGCAACTCGCCAGCCCGGCCCACGAACGGCTCGCCCGACGCATCCTCGTCAGCGCCGGGGGCCTCGCCGAAGAAGCAGATCCGGGCATCGGGAGGCCCCGCGCCAAACACGGTGTGGGTGCGTGTGGCGGCAAGTTCCGCACACTGCGTGCAGTCCGCCACCTGTTGGTTGAGGATTTGCAGCGACCGGACTCGATTCGTGTCGATACCGGGATCGACCGCCGCCGGCGACGGGTCCCGGTCGCTGGGGCGAGCCGCTGCCACACGGCTCCCATGGCGAAATGCCTTGGGCACTTGCGCCACTCCTGCAGCTGCAAGGCTCTCCAGCCGCTGCTTCATCGCCCGGGCATCACGTGCTGACATCGCTCGTCACCGTTGCTCCAGACAAGAGAGCCGGGCGGGGCCGATGTGGCCCAAGGTCACAACGCCCGGCGATGCCGCTTCGGCCCACGGCCCTTGCCGAGGGACGAGGGCGGTCGCTTGGGCTGCTCCGCCGCGGGGGCCTCCTCGGTCGGGCTCGCCGCCGCCGCCCGCTGGAAACCGCCTGTGGGCACGTGCTCTACCGGTGCCGGCTTCGGCCGGCGGTCAAAGGCCTCGAAGCCCTCGATCTCGTCCCGCTTGAGGAGCCGCTCGATCCGGATTTCGATCCGCGTGAGTTGCGGCCCCTCCTCGGGGCTTACGAACGTATAGGCGATGCCCTCGCGGCCCATGCGGCCGGTGCGGCCAACGCGATGGACGTAGTCGTCGCAGAACTCGGGGATGTCGTAGTTGACGATGTGCGAAACGCTCGACACGTCGATACCCCGTCCAACCACATCGGTGGCGACGAGGACCTTCACCGACCCCTCGCGAAACTGCTTCATCACGCGGTCACGGATGCTCTGGGAAAGGTCTCCGTGGATGCACGCCACGTCCTCGGCATCGGAGCGAGTCTGCCGCGACCGCCTCCGCTGGAGTTTCTCGAAGATTTTGTCGGTGCCACGCTTCGTACGGCAGAAGACGATCACCTGCCGGGGATGCTCACGGTCGAGCAGCCGCTCCAGAAGATCAAACTTCCGTGTCGGATCGACCGTAAAATATCGCTGCTCAATCGTCTCAACAGCGAGTTCGTTGACCGAGAAATCCATGATCTCGGGATCACGCATATACCGCGTGGCGAGCTTCTGCACCGGCGGCGGTACGGTGGCCGAAAGGAGGAGGGTCTGCCGGCTCTCGGGGCAGCGGCGGAGGATCTTCTCGATGTCAGGGCGGAAGCCGATGTCGAGCATCCGATCGGCCTCGTCGAGCGTGACGATCTCGATTGCCGAAAAGTTCAGCGTGCCCCGACTCATGTGGTCGAGTACGCGGCCCGGCGTGCCGACGATGACCGCCGGATTCTTGGCCAACTTGTCGATTTGCCCCTTGATAGGCTTGCCGCCATAGACGGCGACGCAGTGGATCTTTGACCCGAACGCGAGCTTCTCAAACTCATCCTTCACCTGCACCGCAAGTTCGCGGGTGGGCACCAGCACGAGCGCCCGCGGTCCGCCGCCACGGCCGGGCTGGTGCATCCGTTCGAGAATCGGGAGCACAAACGACGCTGTTTTGCCGGTACCCGTGCGGGCCTGGCCAAGCACATCGATGCCCTTGATGGCCCGAGGGATCAGCCCCGCCTGCACGGGCGTGGGCGTCGTGTAGCCCGCCCGATCGACGGCAGCCAGCGTCTCCGCAGAGAGCCCCATCGTCCGAAAATCACCTGCCACCGGCGGAGCAGCGTCTCCGCCCATCGCTTCGGCCGGAACACCCGACTCCGCCGGGTGTCCTGCCCTGTTGTCCATAAACACTCGTTGCCTCGTTGCTTCCTCGAAAACGTCGGCCACATGCATCCGCAGGGCGTCGTTGCCCCGGTGCAGAAGCCCGCCGCAGACACGGCTGCAGGGCGGGAAAGCGGCTGGCGGCGTTTGAGAAAGCCGCCCCTTCAACCCCTGAAAAGTACCACGCGCAGGCACACTCGGCAAACATGGCGATCTCAGGCGGCGTGTTTGACCGACTTTTGCCGCCCCCGAGCCGGCGATCCACGTAAGTCGAGTGCGCTCTCGAGCGGGGTGGAGAGCGTATTCCCCGCGCTCGCGCTTGGGGCTTCCTGACGGGAGGCGCCGTCTCCCGATCGTGAGGAGCCGGGGGTGGCACGCGCAGAAGCCGGGAA
>JBBDNW010000059.1:0-6223 GCA_040877375.1 Pirellulales bacterium
CTCCCGTCAGGAAGCCCCAAGCGCAAGCGCGGGGAATACGGGTAGCACCCCGCCCCGCTCCACAACGCTGCAAAAGCGCATCCACCTTCCGTGCAGCGCTGGCTCCAGGTGTCATCTCGACGCTTCACCCAAGGCAGATGCGGGCTACTTGGCTTCCACGGAAGTCGCCGGATCTGGCGTTTGCACGTCGGGAGGCGGCGGCGGCCGCCGCTGGAGCAACCGGCCGCGGCGCGGTGGAGGAGGCTGATTGGGGTTTGCCGCCTCGGCCGCCCGGCGCTCGGCCCGCCGCTTGGCAACTTCCTCCAAAACACCGCCCACGATATCGACGATGGCTTCGGTCGTGCCGGGCTCTGCCCCCGCCTGACGGGCCGCGTCAGCCGCGATCTGTTCTGCCTTCTCGCGTGGCGAGAGCGGCTTCTCCTGCTCTGGATCTGCGGGGCGTGGGTCTGCGGGCTGCGCGCCTGTGGCTTGGGCCGCCCCTGAATCGGGGACGGCCTGCGTCGATCCGGGAGGCGACCAGCCCGGCTGCGGCGGTGCGGCCCCAACCGGCTGCGGACGCGATCCATCTCGCAGGCGGTCGATCAGGTCGACGAGCACCTGGCCCGCAGCAGCCTTGATCGAGCCGTCGAAGATCACCTTGGGATCGCCCAACACCCCGCCGACGCCGAGCGAAATCTGCTTGCCGGCCAGCGCTGCCACGAGTGGCCGGTCTTGCGGCAGATCGGCTGGAATCGGGAGCGTGAGTTTCAAGTCGAGCGAGCGGTCTTCGAGGCCCACCGACCCCTCCGACTGAATATCAAGCCGCTGCCCGGACTGCTGGAGTGGGATGCCGAACTCGAGGCCCTTGTGCCACATCCGCCGATCGACGAGATGAAACTCGATGTCTGATTCGTCCGCGACCCGCACCGTCGGCGGCGGTGGCAGCTTGAGCGGCATCGACTTAAACATGTTCTCGACGAGCGGTCCCGGCCCGAGATTCACCTCGTGCATCGACAGGAGCCCGGAGAGTTCGGCCG
This sequence comes from Pirellulales bacterium, assembly GCA_040877375.1. Taxonomy (GTDB): domain Bacteria; phylum Planctomycetota; class Planctomycetia; order Pirellulales; family UBA1268; genus QWPN01. The sequence continues at coordinate 1,017 of JBBDNW010000059.1, forward strand.
CCTCAGGACGGCCGACTGGCAGTCGGGCACCATCGAGCCGCAGCGAGAATCGGCCGCTAGTTTTTGCCGAATCGGCGAGCACCGGCACGATGTAGGCGAGCACCTCGTGGGCAACGGTTTGCTGGAGTTCTGCCTGCGTGAGCAGCTGCACAGGCTCCACGGTCCACTCCCCGTAGCCGTCGGCGGCGTTGGCGAGTGTCGCCCGCATGTCAATCGGTTCGCTCACCCAGGCGTCGGTGGTCCACGGTCCGCTGATGCGAACGACGGCATCCTCGATCTCGAGCCGCACACGCACGAGGCTCCGTCTGGGACTGCCAGTCGGCTTCGCGGCCGCCGGGGCCACGGGGGCCGCGACGGCGGGCTCGTCGGGGGGCAGAATCGCGTCGAGGTTTGAACGGTGCTCACGGTCAAACGTGATGTCGGCCTCGAGCCCCTCCACCCGCAGGCGACCGAGGTCTCCGAGAGAGAGCAGGATGCCGGCCAGGCCGTTGCTCACCTCGATGCGACGGACCGTGATCGGCGCCTTGTCGCCGTTTCGAGGCCTGACCTCGAGGCCGTCGAACACGATGGGGCCCCACCAGCCCACGCCGACACGCGAGAGTTTTACGTCGGCTTGGAGCTCAGGAAGCGCCTGGGCCACCAGCCGCGATACCCGTTCGGGCGAGCCCACGAGCGTGGGAAGCCAGAGCAGCGCGGCGACCAATGCGATCGCGAGGCTCACGAGGAGCCAGCGGACGAGCGGCCAGACAAAGCCTCGTGACGGCGGCGTGGAATCGGCGTGGACGGAATCCGACTTGGCCATGAACGGCGTAACTCCGGGGGTTGTCCCGCACGATTCTACGCGGCGTGCGCCCGAGGTGGTTCGCGCGGCGTGAACCGTGCCCCCAATCTGCTACACTTTCAGTATCTGCGGGCGTAGCTCAGTTGGTAGAGCGCTAGCTTCCCAAGCTGGATGTCGAGGGTTCGAGTCCCTTCGCCCGCTTTTCTTGTTTCGCCGTGATCACGTGGAAAACACGGGAGATCGTCGGCTTGTTCGCGAGAGTGGATTTTTTGCCCGATGGACTGCGAGGCCCTGCGGAACCCTCCAAAGCACCCCCGTTCCCTGAAGTTGGTACAACAATTGGTACAACGGGCCTGGCGACCTCAGCGGCGTTGGTCGAACCCACAGCCTCCAGCATCGGGGGCGGGGCGGGCAACGAGTTGACCGCCTTGGTCACGTCGAGGTGCTTCCCGTCGGCGTAGGTTTTCAGGACGAGGTCGAGCGACGAGACCCGCATCGCCGCCATGGCCGTCCGCGGATCGACGTCGGCGGCCAACACCTTGCCCTGCGCCGCGAGCCGCCGGCGGCGGTCTGCCAACCAGTCCCGCACATGAATGGCGACGTCCGGTCGCAGGGGGATCGTGGACCGCTTGCCGTTCTTCGCGTGGATACCCCGGAGGGTCACCGCAGGGGCGTCATCATTCAAGTCCACATCGGCCACGGTGAGCGATGCGAGTTCGCCTTTCCGCATGCCGGTGGTCAGCAGCAGCTCGTACGTGAGGGCCCGCTCCCAGCCCTGCAGGTCCAGATGCTCCGCCCTTTCTGGCTGGACGACGGATCGCCCACGCGCGGCGGCCTCGGTGATCGTGTCGACCGTGAGGGGGGGACTTCCGCCACGTGGCCCGCGATCTGGATGCCCGCGTGTGACCCGGAGATGGAACCGTGGACCGGCCATGCTCCGCCAGCGGACGAAGTCGGGCAATCTGGAGCAGGCGGCCCAGTTCTACGCTGGTCATCGCCCGGCGGCGGCGCCGGACATCGTCGCTCTCGTCGAGCTTCTTCAGCCGATCAAACGGGTTCTCGATCAGCCGCCCCGAATCGACAAGCCAGTTGCCGAAAGCCGTCAAGGCGATGAGCTTGGCATTGATCGTCCGCGGGCCGGGGGCTCTGCGGATGCGGACGCTGCCGTCTTTTGTCGTGACGGTTTCGTCGGGCCGCCTGAGACTTTGACTGGCCCAGTCGAAACTTTATGGCGGTCGAGGTCGCGGAGCGTTTTGAACCCGCATGCTTCGGTGACGTCGCTCAGCCCGCGGCGCACGTTGTCGACGTGCGTCTTCGAAACGTTGGGATGGGCGCCTTCTCGGCCGGCCTGCGGCACGGCGGTGGAGCCGAGATCGGTGGCTTCCGCGTGCGTGCTCGCGGCCAGCCGCAGACGGGCAAGGCCATGCTGCCCCGCTTCAAACTTGAGCTCGACGGTGAGCAGCGTGCCCTCATCGAAGCCCAATGGCTTCTCGAAGGCGAAGACCGCGGCATGATCCTTGCCGGCCTCGCCTCCCACCGTCCAGCCGGTGCCCGCATCTCCATCGACGGCCTTCGCGAGTTCGAAGCCGGCCCGCTCGGCGAGCCACGCATCGTGTTTTTGCTTGGTCGTCGCCGGATCGGGGTCGATGTCGGTTTCGCGCTGCACCGCCTTCCCGAGGCGGGCGATCATGGCGTAGTAGTCGCGGTGGCCGATCGGGTCGTATTTATGGTCGTGGCAGCGGGCGCAGCCGATCGTCATGCCCAGCACGCTCGACCCGATCGCGGCCACCATGTCGTCGAGCTGGTCGTAGCGGATCGGCTCGACCGTCTTGGCCGTCACCTGGCCGGGATAGGGCCCGGCCACGAGAAACCCGGTGGCCGCCGGGCGAGCGCCACCTCGGGCGGCGAGACGGGCGCGAGGCGACGGTAGGACCAGTGCCTTCGTCCCTCCTCGACGTCGATCGTGCGCTCGTCAACGACGGCCGGCGGCTCGTCGCGCGGATCGGGTGCCCCCATGTCGATCCACTTCTCGAAGTCGGCGATCACCTCGTCGGGCAGCTTGTCGGCCGGCGGCATCTCGAAACCGTCTTACTTCAAGGCGGCGAGCAGGAGGCTGTCGTCTCGTTTGCCCGGCACCACGGCCGCCCCGCTCTCGCCCCCCTTCATCATGCCGTCGCGGGAGTCGACGAGGAGATTCGCCTTGAGCTTGCCTGCCCGCAATGCCTCGGCCGAATGATCCAATGTTTCCCGGCACGGCTTCTGGCTGCTCGCTGGAGACGAAGAACTGTTTCTTCCGTTCGAGCATTTCCCGTGGTTCAAGGCCGCCACGATCGAACAGGTCTCGAGCATCAAGCGGCCGGCGGCGCCGAGGTAGTGGATTTTCGCGGCGGCCGCGTCGCGAGGCTTGTGCGAGAGCGTCTTTGAGAGCGGAACCGTGATTCCCATTGGGCGATCACCCGCGCCAGCTCTATTATCCCGTCACTTTCAGGAGGTCGAGACGGTGCGTCCGTGCGATCTGATCGATCTGCCCGGGGATGACGCCTGCTTGTGACGCGAACTCCCGCCAACGCGACACAGCTTCGACGACCTCGCGTGCGATGGTCTCAGCCCGGCCTCGCTTCATCGACGCGGTCTCGGCCACGGTCTTGAGATCGTCGATGGTGAAGCCGTCACGTTTCCCCGCCAGGCTCATCTGGTGGTTGGCGGTCCAACTGCCCGACGCGTTGTAGGCGTACATCACGTCGAATGCCGGGGAGAGCGACCACTGCCCCTGTTTGTTCATGAGGAATGCGATGTTCTTGACGTGATCATCCTGGTTGCGAGCGACGATGTTGAAAACCATCCGACGGAACTGCTCCTCGATGTCGTCCATCGGGAGCTTGAGGCGCCGGATCACCGCGATGGCCTGCTCGTAGGAGTTCGCCACGGGGTTATTGAAGTCAAGGTGCGCGATCGCGCCGAGCGACTGCATATGCAGCTTGTCACCATCGTCCATTCGATCGAACCGCCGCGTCATGAAATGCCGGCGTCCGTTCTCCTCCAGAAGGCGACACTCGGCCATACGGATCCCCGCGGCCTTCGCCATGAGCGAGAAGGCGTACTCGATCGCACCGAACCCCTGCGGGTCGGCGAGGTCGCGGTCCTTGTTGTTGGCCACGCCATCGAACTTCAGCAACCAGTACTCAAAGCCGGGAAGTGCCTTCACCTGGCCCGAGCGGACCTCACTGGTCGTGGGATTCCAGGCGATGACGGCCTTGGCGCGGGCCCCACCCGCGGAAGCGCCGACGCGGAGAATCTCACGGAGCGAGTGCTCCTTATCGGGATCCGCGGACGAGGCCTGGAGGTTGTTGCGGTTCGCGAGAACATCCGCGGCAAGTTTGACGAGAGCATCAATCTTCAGCGGTTTGGATACCCGGCTCTGCGGGCCCCGTGCGGGCTTGAACTCCAGTGCGCCGATCCCGCGCGTGCCGGTGTAGCAGAGCCGCACGACCGCGCTGATGTCCTGGGGCAGCCGTCCCTGCGCGCCGAGCCAGGCGTCGATGACGGCGTTGCCGAACTTGTCGGGTAGCGCGTCGGCAAGCATGCCGGGCAGGCCGTGAAAGGACTCCTTGGGCAGATCCGGGAAACGGTAGATCCGCCCGGAGAGGGGCATCATGATCGGGGCCACCTCGATGCCGCTACGCATGAAGGCGTCCGTGTACTCGAACGTCGCCACCTGCCCGGGCCCATCGACGGACACAGCGCCGATTTGGCGCCCCCACATCCGGACCTCGGCAACGGTGCTCACGATGTACTTCCCCTCGTGGGCCCGTCACCCCACGTCCATGTGGAGTTCGTACCCGGTTTCTTGGCGACCGGGGAGGCCCGCCGACGCTCCTTGGCCCGGGACTTGAGCTGCGCCAGCGGGCTGGCAAGGAGGGGGGGGATCAGCGCATCGAGATTGGCCAGAAGACCGAGCGCCCGGAGCACGCGTAGGAGGTTTGGGAGTTGGCTCGACTCGCCGTTCTCCAGGCGGACGACGGTGCGCTTGGAGACACCCGCCTCGCGGGCGAGCTGCGCCTGGGAGAGATTGCGATCCAGACGGTGCCGTGCGAGCCGGTTACCGAGTTCGGAAAGCACCGCCCGATCTGTCATTTCAATAGGATTTGCCATAGGTGCCACTTCTGGCAACTATAACACGTATTCACTAATAAATCGCCACTTCTGGCACTTTTATTCTTTTTTGGGAAACGACCCACAAATGGCTGCAGGCCGGGCGGACTCAGAAACCCGGAGCCATACCAGTGGCGAAAGGCGTGATAGCCGGGTGAATCCGGGAGCGGGAATCGATCCCCGAGCAGAAGACGCTGGCCGGCGGCGGCATCACGCCCGAAGGATAGCCCGGCCAATGGCACTTCCGCCAGCGTTGCCCGACGGATGCGCGGCT
>JBBDNW010000060.1:0-32292 GCA_040877375.1 Pirellulales bacterium
TTCACCCCGTGCACGCATTGCGTTGCACCGGGGGTCGTGCTCGTCGAGGGCTCCTCCGTGTTCATTGACAACGCCACGGGCCTGCCCACCAACAACTATCCGGAGTCGCTGCTGCGAATCGGGGCCACCGAGTGGCTGGAGTGGCGGTTTGGCGTCAACTATGGCGTCGGCTCACAGGGCAACGTTGTGACGAGCGTCGAGGTCGGCGAAGGCACGCCTGACGGGAGCACGCTTTACGAATCGAGCGTGCTCTACGGCTTCAAGGTCAACACGTCGGCGCAGGATGGCCTCATGCCTCAGAGCTGCTTCATCATGGAGGCCTCCACACCGACCTACGGTGACGTCTTCGGCACGGTGCCGGTGGCCACAGCCGTCGCCGGCTGGGAACTTCCCATCGGCTGGAGACTCGACACCGCGATCCGCTACGCCTACTCCGAGGGCCTCACCGACTGGTTTAGCCGCTGGACGCCGTCGGCCGTGCTCCGCATGCCTGTCACCGAGCGGTTCGAGATGCATGCCGAGTGGTTCGGCTCGTTCACAGCCGGAGAGCCCGACAGCAGAAGTCAGCCCTTCGTCAGCCCGGGTTTCCATGTGATGCTGACGCGGAACCTCGAGATGGGCCTTCGCGTCGGCTGGGGCCTCACCTCCGACGCCGCGCCGTTCTTCTCCGACGCCGGTATCGCGTGGAGGTTTTGACCCGCCTCCGGGCTTCCTGGGCACACGTCACGCGTGGATGGCGTTACCGTGAACGGCGAGGGCTGCTTCCTTGAGCGCCTCGGGGAGGGTCGGATGAGCATGGCACACGCGGGCAATATCCTCCGCAGTCGCGCCGAAATTCATGGCCGCGGCCGCCTCACCGATCAGATCGCCAGCGGCCGGCCCGATGATGTGAATCCCGAGCACCCGGTCGGTGACGGCATCGGCGAGCACCTTCACCTTGCCGGTCGTGTCGTTGATCGTCCGCGCCCGGCCGTTGGCCCGAAAGGGGAACACACCTTTCTTGAAGGATACAGTCGCGGCCACGAGCTGCTCCTCCGTCTTACCGACGGCGGCGATCTCGGGATGCGTGAAGACAACGGCAGGCACGAGGTCGTAGTCGACATGTGACCATTTTCCGGCGATCGCCTCGGCACAGGCCACACCGTCCTCCTCGGCCTTGTGGGCGAGCATCGGCCCGGGGATGCAGTCACCGATTGCCCAGATGCCAGGAGCCGACGTGCGGAAGTGCGCGTCGACCGGGATGAAACCCCGCGGGTCGGCAGCGATGCCCACGGCCTCCAGACCGATGCCGTCGGTCGCGGGCCTGCGGCCCGTCGCCGCCAGCACCCGATCGCATCGGATCTGCTCCTGCCCCTCGCAATCAACGACTGCCCCATTACCGTCGGCCCGGGCCCGTTTCACCTTCGCGCTCAGCCGGATGTCGAGCCCCTGCTTGCGAAACAGCGTGAGTGCCTCCGACGCGATCTCGGCGTCGATCCCCATCAGGATCCGGTCGGCGTATTCCAGCACCGTCACCTTCGAACCCAGCCGCCGCCAGACTGTGCCGAGTTCAAGGCCGATGTACCCGCCGCCGATCACGACCAAATGCCCGGGCACGGAATCAAACGCGAGCGCCTCGGTACTCGTGCCGACGAACCGGCCGTCGACGTCCACGCCCGGCAGCACGACGCTCCTGCTGCCGACGGCGACGATGATTCGCTGGCTCTCGACCGCGGTCGTCACCCCGTCGGAGCCCTCAACTTCGACCCGGCCAGACCCCACCAGCCGGCCGGCGCCGCGATACCGCGTGACCTTGTTTTTGGAGAGCAGCGCCTCGATGCCCTTCGCGAGCATCGACACGACATCTTCCTTCCGCTTCATCATCGTCGCCAGGTCGAACGACACGCCCGCGACCTTGACGCCATGGATCCCAAGCTCGTGCTGGGTGACTTCCAGCTTGTGGCTCGACTCGAGCAGCGCCTTCGAGGGGATGCAACCAACTCGCAGGCAGGTGCCGCCGAGCTGGGGCTCCTTCTCGATAACCGCGACGTTCATACCGAGTTGCGCCGCCCGAATCGCGGCCACGTAGCCGCCCGGTCCGCCGCCGATCACCACCAAGTCATGCTGTGCCATGTCGGAGTTCCAAAAGTAGCCGGACTTCCAAAAGTAGTCAGACTTCTAAAATCAGACGCGAGGGGTCTTCGATCGTGTCCTTGATCCGCTTGAGAAACGTCACCGCGTCGCGGCCGTCGACGATGCGGTGGTCGTAGGTCAGGGCGAGGTACATCATCGGGCGGACGACGACGTTGCCGTTGACTGCCATCGGCCTGTCTTGGATCGAGTGCAGGCCAAGGATGCCGCTCTGCGGCGGATTGATGATCGGCGTCGAGAGCATCGATCCATACACGCCGCCGTTGGAGATCGTGAATGTCCCCCCCTGCAGTTCTTCGAGCTTGAGCTTGTTTTCGGCGGCCCGCCTGGCGAACTCGCCGATCGCGAGCTCGATCTGGGCGAACGACATCGTCTCGGCATTCCGCAGCACGGGCACCACGAGCCCCTTACCGCCACCCACGGCGATACCGATGTCGCAATAGTCGCGGTACACGATGTGGGGCTCGCGAAACTCCGCGTTGACCTGGGGCACGGCCCGGAGCGCCTCGACGGCCGCGCGAACGAAGAACGACATGAAGCCGAGCTTCACGCCATAACGCTCCTGAAACTGGTCCTTAAACTTCGACCGCAGGGCCATCACGGCACTCATGTCGCACTCGTTGAACGTCGTGAGCAAGGCCGCCTGCTGCTGGGCTTCGACGAGCCGCTCCGCGATTCGCCGCCGGATCGGACTGATCAACTGATACCGCTCCTCGCGGCTGCCGACACTCCGCGCGACAACCGGCGCGACGACTGCCGCAGGGGCTGCGGCCGGCTTCACGGCGGGTGCAGTCGGCTTCACCGCCGCCACGGCATCGGTCTTGGTGATCCGACCGCCGGGACCGGTGCCCGGCACTCCAGCCGCGGAGACACCGGCCTCGCCGAGCACGCGGGCCGCCGACGGCATCACCCGCGGAGCCGACAAGGCAGGGGCCGGGGGCTGCACCGATCCGATGGTGGTCCGCCCCTCCGTCCGCTTCACATCGACCGTGGGCTGGGCGGGAGCGGAGGGCGTCGGGCCGGCTCCGGCTGTCACCGGCTCCATGTAGCCGATGATCTCGCCCACCACCGCCTTCTCACCGCTGCCCTTGAGGATTTTCGTAATCGTGCCGGCGGAAGGAGCGGGCAGTTCGACGGTGGCCTTGTCACTCTCGATCTCGACCAACGACTCGTCGGTGACCACAGCCTCGCCCTCCCGCTTCTTCCAGCCGCCGATCATCACCTCGGTGATCGACTCGCCAACTTCAGGAACCTTCAGTTCGATTGCCATGGATGTGGTTGCCGCTCTGTGGCGGCCTCAGGATGGATTGGATCAACTGCTGAATGCGGCACTGAGGAGCTCGTTTTGCTCCATGTCGTGGCTCTTCTTCGAGCCGGTGGCGGGGCTGGCGGCGCTCTGCCGGCAGACGCCCGAAAACGGAAAGCGGTCGAGCAGTTTCTCTCCGAAGTGGATTCGGAAAAACCGCCACGCACCCATGTTCTCCGGCTCGTCCTGGACCCAGACCGTGGGCGTGCCGGGGGTGTAGCCGCCGAGCGCCTCCTCGAGCGCCCGCTTCGGCAGCGGGTAGAGCTGTTCGACCCGGACAATCGCGACGTCGCGGCGGCCGAGTTCCTGCCGCCGCCTCTCCAGCTCGTAGGCCACCTTGCCCGAGCAGAGCAGCACCCGGTGGATGTCGCGGGCGGGCGTGCCGGACGAGTCAGGGATCACCCGCTGAAACGAGCCCTTCACGAGGTCGTCCATCGTCGAGACACACGCCGGATTTCGCAGCAGACTCTTGGGCGTCATCACGACCAGCGGCTTCCGCCAGACACGGAGCACCTGCCGGCGGAGGCAGTGGAAGAGCTGCGCGGGCGTCGTCGGCTGCACCACCTGGATGTTGTCTTTGGCGCAGAGCGAGAGAAACCGCTCGAGCCGGGCGCTCGAATGCTCGGGCCCCTGGCCCTCGAAGCCGTGCGGCAGCAGCATCACCAGGCCGGAGAGCCGGTTCCACTTGTCCTCGGCACTGACGATGAACTGGTCGATCACCACCTGTGCCGCGTTGACGAAGTCGCCAAACTGAGCCTCCCAGACGACGAGGCCGTCAGGGCAATCAAGGCTGTAGCCGTATTCGAAGCCGAGCACGCCCGCCTCGGAAAGCGGACTGTTGTAGATCTCGACCGGGGCCTGGTCAGTGGTGAGATGCTCCAGCGAGCAGTAGGTCTCGTCGGTGACGACGTCGTGGATCACGGCGTGACGGTGGCTGAACGTGCCCCGCTGGCTGTCCTGGCCGGAGATCCGTACCCGCAGACCCTGCGTGGCGATCGTCGCCAGGGCGAGCGCCTCAGCGGCCGACCAGTCGAGCGGCAGCGCCCCGGCCGCCATCTGCACACGGTTCTCCAGAAACTTCCTGATCTTCGCATGCGGCTGGAAGCCGTCGGGCAGGGCCACGAGCCGCATCAGCAGGTTCTCGAGAACGTCGCGCCGCACGCCGGTGTCCACCTCAGCGGCGTCTTTTTCGCGGCCGCCGATGTAAAAGGCCCACATGCCGCCGATGTCGTCCTTGTGGACGTATTCCTCGCTCTTGGCGACGGAGAGATCGGCCGCCAGTTTTGCCTGTTGCTGCTCTGCAATCTGCTTGGCTTCGTCGGCCGACACCTCGCCGAGTTTGAGGAGCCTCTCGAGATAGCTCTCGTGGGCGCTCGGCCGCTTCTCGATCACGCGGTACAGCGCCGGCTGTGTGAACGCCGGCTCGTCGGCCTCGTTGTGGCCCCGGCGACGGAAGCAATACATGTCGATGACCACGTCCCGCTGAAATTCCCGGCGGAAGTCCATCGCTAGATTGACTACCTGCGCCACCGCCTCGGGGTCCTCGCCGTTGACGTGGAAGATCGGAATCTGGAGCATCTTCGCGACGTCTGTGGCGTACATGCACGACCGTGACTCGCGCGGGCCGGTCGTGAAGCCGATCTGGTTGTTGACAATCACGTGGAGCGTGCCGCCGACGCGGTAGGCGTCGAGCTCACTGAGGTTGAGGGTCTCCTGGATGATGCCCTCGCCAGCGAATGCCGCGTCGCCGTGGATCAGGATCACCAGCCCCCCCTGCCGCGCGTGGTCGCTGGAGCGGTCCTGCCGGGCCCGCATCCTGCCGATCGCCACCGGGTTGACGAACTCGAGGTGGCTGGGATTGAAGCAGAGCGTGAGGTGCACGCTCCTGTCGTTGGCCGCCTTGTAGTCGGTCGAGTGTCCGAGGTGATACTTCACGTCGCCACGGCCGACATGGAGCTCCGGATCCATGTCGGCGAACTCTCGAAAAATCCGCTGCGGGCTCTTGCCCATGATGTTGGCGAGCACGTTGAGCCGGCCGCGATGGGCCATCGCCAGCACGCAGTCGCCGACCTCCTGGGAGGCGGCCCGCTCGATCGCCATCTCAACGAGCGGAATCAGGCTCTCCGAGCCCTCGAGCGAGAAACTCTTCGCCCCCAGGAACCGCTTCTGGATGAACTCCTCGAACACCGCCGCCGTTGTCATCTGACGGTAGATCCGCAGCTGCTGCCGCCGGTCGAGCTGGATACGGTTTTCGCAGCCCTCCATCCGCACCTGCAGCCATTGCCGCACGCGGAGATCATCCATGTGCATGAACTGGACGCCGATCGAGCGGCAGTACGTGTTGCGGAGCCGTTTGATAATCTCTCGCAGCGACATCGACTGCGGCCCCTCGATCGTGTCGGTCGAGAAGGACCGGTCCATGTCCTCTTCGGTGAGGTGGTAGAAAGCCGGATCCAGCTCCGGCAGCCCCGGACGCGGACGGCCAAGCGGGTCGATCTCCGCCATCAGGTGGCCACGGACGCGATACGCACGAACGAGTTGGTCGACGCGATCCTGAAGAAATGCCACCCGCTCTTCGCCCGCGGTGCCGGTGGCCACCGGCGGCAGCGGCAACGGCATCACCTCGCCGGGTGGGGCTGCGGCTAGCATCACCTCGCCGTCGGCGATCGCTACGGCATGGGCAGAGGCGATCCCGTCTGGCGTGACGAGATTGGGCGACGGCGCGGGCAGGGCACCGTTACCACCGAACGCCGGCTTGGTGGCCACGTGGCCATTCCCGCCCTGTGCCACGGGTACCACAACCCCCGCCTGCAGGGCCTCGAAGTGGCCGCGCCAATCGGCTGGCACACTTGCGGGATCATTCTGATACTGCTCGAAGAGTTCCTCGAGAAACGCGAGGCTTGCCGTCCCCGCTGAATCAAAGCTGTCGATGATGCTCACGATGGGTTCCAGTCCCCGCTACCGCAGGAACGATTGAAAGAGGGATAGGTCACATGGCCAGCAGGAGGCGCCCCGGACTTTCGAGGTAATCGATCACGTCGTTTAAAAACCGGGCTGCCGCAGCGCCGTCGATGACACGATGATCGTACGAGAGCGACAGGGGCATCATCAGCCGCGGCTCAACCCTGTCATCGCGGACCACAGGCATCTTCCGCGATCGGCCAAGGAGCAGGATCGCCACCTCCGGCCAGTTGATGATCGGCGTCGAGTAAACCCCGCCGACGGCCCCGAGATTGCTGATCGTGAACGTGCCGCCGCGGAGATCCTCGATGCCATACTGGGCATTCTTGGCTTTTTCCGCCGTATCGGCGATCGCCTGAGCGACCTGCGGGATCGACATCTGGTCGCACCCTCGGAGCACGGGTACGACCAGGCCACGGGGCGTATCGACCGCGAGGCCGACATTCACGTAATCCTTGTAGACGATCTCACCCTTCTCGATGTCGATCATCGCGTTGACGACCGGGTGCTGGCGGAGCGACAGGCTTACCGCCTTGATCACGAACGAGAGTGCCGTGAGCTTGAGGTTGTTCTTGGCATACTCGGGGGCGCTCGCCTTGCGGAGCGCCTCGAGTTCGGTCACGTCAGCATCGTCGAAGTTTGTCAGGTGCGGGATCGTCTGCACGCTGCGGACCATGTTGGCCGCGATCGTCTTCCGCATTCTCGACATCTGCTCGCGACGGATCGGCCCCCAGTCGTCGCGTTCCGTGGACGTCGACTCCGGCCGAGACCGGCCGGCGGGCGCCGCGCTTGCATGCCGCACTGCGGCGATCACGTCTTCGCGGATGATGCGGCCGGCGGGCCCGCTCCCCTTCACCCGCGCGAGATCGACGCCCAGTTCGCGAGCCAGCCTGCGAACCGCAGGCCCGGCGGGATCCACAGCCGCAGCTGCCGTCACGACAGGAGGCTCCTCAACGGCGACGGCCGCTTTCGGAGCGGCAGGGACTGCTGCCGGGGAGGCCTCGGGTGCGGCCGCCGCAACGGGCTTCGGAACGGAGGCAGCGGCTTGGGTCACGGGAGCTTGGGTCACGGGAGCTTGGGTCGTAGGAGCCGGGGCCGCTGGAGCCGGGGCGGGTGAGGCGCCGGCGGCGTCCAAGAGCACAAGCGCCTGACCGACCTTCACGGTATCGCCCTTCTTGACGAGCACCTTCGACACCAGTCCGCCCGGTGGGCACGGCACCTCGATTACCGCCTTGTCGGTCTCCACCTCGAGGAGCGCCTGCCCGGGCTTCACGACGTCGCCCTCCGACACGAAGACGGTCACAACGTCGCCGGAGGCGATATTTTCGCCAAGATCTGGAAGCTTAAACTCGGTGGCCATGGGCTGGTTCCGCGGGTGCTTGAGGAGGAGCGATGGTGGAGGAGGTGGGAACGCGACACCGGAATGTCCGGCACCGCCCGACGGACGTGCTCACGCCGAAGCGGCGTCGATCTTGTCGGGATCGACCCCCAGCCGCGTGATCGCCTCGGCGACGACGTGCGGGCCGATCACCCCTGCGGCCGCCAGTCGCGAGAGCGTCCCGATGGCGATGCATTCGGCGTCGACCTCGAAGTGCCGGCGAAGGTGAGGGCGGAGTTCGCTGCGGCCGAATCCGTCGGTGCCCAGCACGAACAGACCGCCAGGAATCCAGGGGTCGAGTTGCTCAGGCACGGCCCGCACGTGGTCGCTCGCGGCCACGAACACGCCATCCGTGCTGGCCAGCGTTGCTTCGAGATAACTCGCTTTCGGCTTCGACTCGGGATGCAGCATGTTCCAGCGGCGGCACTCCTGCGCTTCGCGCCGCAGTTCCTTCCAGCTCGTCACGCTCCACACCGTGCTCGCCACGCCCCAGTGCTCGGCCAGCAGATCGGCCGCGCGGATCACCTCGCGGAGGATCGCACCCGAGCCCAGCAGGTTCACGTGCGGCAAGGTCGCCACCGGCGTCGCCTTCGCCGCCACGTCGCGGAGCCAGTACATCCCCTTGAGGATGCCCTCCTCGCAGCCCGCGGGCATCGCAGGCATCTCATAGTTCTCGTTGTAGACGGTGATGTAGTAGATCCAGTCCTCGCCCTTGGCATACATCCGGTCCATGCCGTCGAGCATGATCACCGTCGTCTCGTAGACGAATGCCGGGTCGTAAGCCTTGACCGTCGGATAGGCCATCGCGAACAGGTGGCTGTGGCCGTCCTGATGTTGCAGCCCCTCGCCGGCGAGCGTCGTGCGGCCAGCCGTGCCGCCGAGGAGAAAACCGCGGGCCCGGCAATCGCAGGCGGCCCAGATGAGGTCGCCGATCCGCTGGAAGCCGAACATCGAATAGTAGATAAATATCGGGATCATCGGCACGCCGTGGCTGGCGTAGGCAGTGCCCGCGGCGATGAAGCTCGACATGCTCCCCGCCTCGGTGATGCCCTCCTCGAGAATCTGCCCGTCCTTGGCCTCGCGGTAGTACAGCAACTGGTCGGAATCGACTGGCTCGTAGAGTTGGCCCGCGTGCGCATAGATGCCGCACTGCTTGAAGAGCGGATCCATGCCGAAGGTTCGCGATTCGTCCGGCACGATCGGCACGATGTATTTGCCGACCTGCTTGTCCTTGAGGAGCGACGACATCAACGTGACGACACCGGTGGTCGTCGACACCTCGCGGCCAACGCTCTTCTCGATGAAGGGGCGATACTCGTCGAGCGTGGGCGTCTTGAGCTTCGGCGACTCGAGCGGCCGCGTCGGCACATACCCGCCGAGTGCCTCACGCCGCTCGCGGAGATACCGCATCTCCTCCGAATCCTCTGGCGGCTTGTAAAAAGGCGCCTTGGACACCTCGTCGTCGGAGATCGGGATCCCAAACCGCGAGCGGAAGGCCCGCAATTCGTCTTCGTTGAGCTTCTTTTGGCTATGCGTGACGTTGCGGCCTTCGCCCACCTCACCGAGGCCGTAGCCCTTGATCGTCTTGGCGAGAATCACCGTCGGCTTGCCGTGGCACTTCATGGCCGCGGCGTAGGCGGCATACACCTTTTCGGGATCGTGGCCGCCCCGCTTGAGCTTCTTGAGCTTTTCGTCGGAAAGATGCGCCACCATCTCCGTGAGCTCGGGGCTTGCACCGAAGAAGTGCTCGCGGATGTAGCCGCCGGGCATGACGACGTATTTCTGATACTGGCCGTCGATCACCTCGTTCATCCGCTTGACAAGCAGACCCTTGTCGTCCTTGCCGAGAAGCGGATCCCAGTCCTCGCCCCAGATCACCTTGACCACGTTCCAGCCGGCGCCGCGGAACACGCCCTCGAGTTCCTGGATGATCTTGCCGTTGCCGCGGACCGGGCCGTCGAGCCGCTGGAGGTTGCAGTTGATGACAAACACGAGGTTGTCGAGCTTTTCGCGGGCCGCCAACGAGATCGCCCCGAGCGTCTCCGGCTCGTCGGTCTCACCGTCGCCGATGAAGCACCAGACATGCTGCCGGCTTGTGTCCTTGATGCCCCGATCCTGCAGGTACTGGTTGAAGCGGGCCTGATAGATCGCCATCAGCGGCCCCAGCCCCATCGACACCGTGGGGAACTCCCAGAACTCCGGCATCAGCCAGGGATGCGGATAGCTCGACAGGCCGCCGCCGGGGGCGAGTTCCCGCCGGAAGTTCTCCAGGTTCTTCTCCGATAGCCGCCCCTCGAGGAATGCCCGCGAGTAGATACCCGGCGAGGCATGCCCCTGAAAGTAGACCTGATCGCCCGAGTAGTCTTCGCCGCGGCCGCGGATGAAGTGGTTCATGGCCACTTCCACGAGCGTCGCCGACGAGGCAAACGTCGAGATGTGGCCGCCGATGCTTTTGTCTTCCCGGTTGGCGCGGACGACCATCGCCATCGCGTTCCAGCGAATGATGCTCTTAATCCGCCGTTCGATCTCGCGGTTGCCCGGATACGGCGGTTGGCGGTCGGCGGGGATGGTGTTGATGTAGGGAGTGGTGGCCGAGAACGGGATCGCGACGCCGAGCCGATATGCCTCCTGCTCGATGGCATGGAGCAGATAGGCGGCCCGGTCATCGCCGCGGCTTTTGATCACGTACCGCAGTGAGTCGAGCCACTCGCGGGTCTCGGTCGGGTCGGTGTCGACCGACGCTACCCCGTCGATGAGTTCCGGCTGGCCCGAGGCGTTGTCGCTCATCTGGCCGATCGACATCGGAGCATGGGCCCCCCGGGGCAAGTGAGTGGAACCGTCGCCTGAGAGGACGTTGTCGGCAGCTTCGGTGGCGGAATGGTCGATGTCGGGGTTGGCCATACGGCGCTCCGGAAAAGTGGGCGGGCTTGCCGCATTATTCAAGGGGTGCGCGACCCAGTAAAGACCGATTGCGCCTGCCCGGAAACGAAGCCTCTGCCGCCGTCCGTGGGGGCCGCGGCCGCGATCCGCCCCGGACCCGCAAGAAGGCTACCGTGGCGTCGTTTCAGACCGCGGCCGGTAGATTTCCGTGGCCAGTCCGAAGTAGTTCTCCGCACTGAAGGCCACGGTCTCACCGAGCGTCGGATGGGGATGGATCGCCTCCATCAGATCACGGGCCGAGCAGCCCATCTCGATGGCGAGCACGCCCTCCGCGATCAACTCGCCAGCACCGGGACCCACGATGCCGAAACCGAGAACAATGTCTGTCTCGGGATCGATGAGGATCTTGGTGAGGCCGTCGGTGCGGCCGAGCGCGTGGGCTCTGCCGCTGGCGGCCCACGGATATTTGCTGATCTCGACGACGCGACCCGAGGCCGCCACATCGTTCTCCGTGAGGCCCGCCCAGGCGATCTCGGGATCGGTAAACACCACCGCCGGGATGGCCCGCGGTGCAAACAGCGCAGGCTCTCCGTGCAGGGCCTCGACGGCCACCTTGCCCTGGTGGCTCGCACGGTGGGCAAGCATCGGCTCGCCGCAGACGTCACCGATCGCAAGAATGTGTGGATCAGCTGTCCGCTGCTGGCCGTCGACGCCGATGAAGCCCTTCGCGTCGATCACGACCTTTGTATTCTCAAGGCCGAGCCCATCGGAGTTTGGACGACGGCCCACGGCGACGAGTACGCGGGAAAATTCCTGGACGCTTGGCCCTTCCGGCCCCTCGAATGAAACTCGGACCGCTGTGCCCGTGTCTTCGATGGCGACCACCTTCGTGCGGAGCATGATCGCAGCGAGCAGCCCCGCGAGCCGCTTTTGTAGTGGCTTGACGAGGTCCCGATCGGCGCCGGGCAGGAGCGCGTCGGTGAGTTCCACGACCGACACCTTTGAGCCGAGTTCGGCATAGACGGTGCCCATCTCGAGTCCGATGTAACCACCACCCACCACGAGGAGCGAGTCGGGAACGTCGACTAGTTCGAGGGCGCCAGTCGAGTCCATGACCCTGGGGCTGCCGATGTCGAAAGCCGGAATCCGGGCCGGCCGCGAGCCACTGGCCAGAATGCAGTGGTCAAACGTAATCCTCTGGCTCGCACCGCCGGCCGCGGCCGGGGTCACCTCGAGCGTGGTCGAGTTCGTAAACCGTGCCGTGCCATGGACCACCGTCACGTTCCGCCGCTGGGCGAGCTGGCCCAAACCGCCGGTGAGCGCGGCGATCACCTTGTCTTTGCGGGCCCGGAGGGCATCGAGATTCAACGTTGGCTGCTCGAACTGGATGCCCCACTCCTTCATCTCCCGAGCCTCCGAGAGCACGCGGCCCACGTGCAGCAACGCCTTGGAGGGGATACAGCCCCGCAGCAGGCACGTGCCGCCAAGCCGCTCATCCCGCTCGACAAGCGCCACCTGCATGCCGAGATCAGCGGCCAGAAAGGCGGCAGCGTAACCACCGGGTCCGCCGCCGAGCACCACCACGGGAACGTGCATCTGGTCGATCCTCCTCCGTCAGGCAGGCCCGTCGTCGCGAATGGCGGCGTGCCGGGGCCACGGGGCGCGGATTTGGGGTCGTCCGCCGCGGCATCATTGTTGTAGTTTCGGGGTTTGATTCGCACAAGAAACACCCGCTTGCGACGCCGTCGCAGCCCTTCCGTCGCAGCCCTTCATGGACCAGCCCCACCCTGCACGGCGACTCGGTCAGGCCGTCGGTTGGATGCTGCGCGCTTCCTGCACGCTCGACATCCGCAGCCTGGCGGCCTTCCGAATTTGCCTGGGGCTGATCCTCGTTGTCGACTGCCTGCTCCACAGCCGCGACCTCACGCTGATGTTCGCGCCGGACGGCATCTTTCCACCGGACGTCCTGCGGGCGTTTCACGACGATTCCGCCAAGTGGTCGCTGTTGTTTCTCGACGACTCGGTGCGGTGGGGCGGCATGGTGGTCGCCGCCGAGGGAATCGCCGGTGTGTTACTTGCAGCCGGCTGCTTCACCCGCGTCGCCAGCGTGATGGGCTGGGTGGTCGTCGTAAGTATGATCCGCCGCACCACGCCGGCCACCCACTCCGGTGATCTCTGGCTGGTGTGCCTGCTGTTCTGGTCGATGTTTCTGCCCCTTGGAGCGGTCTGGTCGATTGATGCGCGGCGGCAGGGCACCCGGGCGGGCTCGACGCCGCCGTCCGCCGTCTGCTCCGTCGCCGCCCTGGCGCTCGTGCTCCAACTCGTCGCCGTCTACCTGGGCGCCGGATTGGCCAAGTGCAACGCAACGTGGTTCTCGGGCGAGGCAATGTCGCACGCGCTCTCGATTCACGACCACGGCAGGCCGCTCGGAATGATGCTGACGGACGTCAGCTGGATCGTCCGTCCGCTGACGTGGACGGTGTTGTTCGTGGAGTTGGCCGCCCCGTTGATTCTCATCGCCTGCCCGGCCCCCGCGGTAAGGACGGTGCTCGTTGCCGCATTTCTGGTTTTTCACGCCGCGATCTGGATGACAATGTCGGTGGGACTGTTCGCCCCGATCGGTATGACGGCCTGGCTGCCGCTGATGCCGGCAGTTGTGTGGCAGTCTTTCGGCATCCTTCCGCGGACTGCCGGCGTGGCTGGACTCGGCAGGATGGCCACGTGTGCGTGCGGGTGCGCCGTAGCGCTGGCCGCGACGAGTTTCCTTCACTATTGGGGGCTGGTCGGCGGGGCGCGGCTCCCGGGGCCTGTCGCAGCCGCCATCGCCGCCTGCTGCCTGGAGCAGCAGTGGTCGATGTTCGGCGCCGTTCCGTCCCAGGAGCAGTGGGTCTACGGCCGTGCGGCATTGGCCGACGGAAGCATCGTCGACCTGCTCCGCAGTGGCCGACCGCTGGAACGCGAGCGACCCATGGGGGGGTTTGGATCGCTGGGGAGCAACCGCTGGCACAAGTTTTTCTGGGTCCTGCCCCGGCCAGGTGTGCGCGTGTTTGGTGAGCCGACGGCGGCGGCCCTCGCCCGAGATTGGAATGCCCGCCACGAGCCCTCGAAACAAGTGGCGTCTCTCGAACTCCGCTTCGCCGCGCAGGGAGTCACCGCTGACGCTCCAATTCAGGAGATGCTCGTGGCAGCATGGCCGCCGCGCAACCACGTCGGCGAGGGCAATCTTGAAAGACTCCTGGAAACCGTGAACGTCCAGCAAGAAAGCCCACCGCAGCCCTGACAGGAGTCACGATGTAGACTCGGTTGGTTGCCTGAGGCCGCGGCAAATCCATTCCGCGAGAGTGGCGAAACTGGCAGACGCGCTGGATTTAGGTTCCAGTGCCGCAAGGCGTGCGGGTTCGACTCCCGCCTCTCGCATTTCCCGATCGGATCCGACGAAGCCGCCCGTCGGGCCCGCGGCGGCTCACTCCTTCTGCCGCAAACGCGCCGTTTCGGCCTGCGGATCAAACATGACTCGCGGCACGGCGAGGGGGATCCGTCGGAGGTTGGGGATCGGGGCCGCAGGCCGATCAGCCTTGAGAATGCCGGGCTGGTGGGCTGCGGGCTGCACGCCACCAGCCGATCCGACAACGGCCGGTCGGAAGTCGTCCATCACCGGGATCTTGCGACGCACCTTCTCGGTGGCCGAGTCGTCGAACAGGTTTTCATCCTCGGGCCGCGGAGCGGGCGGCGGCGTTTCGGTGGCGGGAGCCAGTTTCTCCTGGACGCGGGGCAGTTCCCGCGGCTCGATGGGGGAGTCCGACTCTTTCTCCGACGGCTTTGCGGGCCGGGTCGGTTCTTCCTCCTGCTCCGCGGGCCCTCGAACTTTTTTCGGCTCCGCCGCTTCCGGCGGCATGGCTGCGGGTTCGGGGGGCGGCGGCGCGTCGGCAGGCAACGCTTTCTGCTCTTCGGCTGTGTCTGCTTTGGAATCCGCCGTTGAATCATCCTCGGGCGCGGGAAGCTGAAACGGCTTCGGGCCGCGTGACTCCTCATCGGCGGCGGGCACTTCCGACTTCGGAGGCGTCACCGGCGTCACGGCCCGCTCGTCAGACACTGGCACGACGCCCTGCCCCGGCCACCTCCGCCACTGGGTTCCGTAGAAGCCGAACGTGCTTGGTCGTACTGGGCAGTACGGAGCGCACACGCCATTTCGACAATCCCGGTGATGGCCGTGGGCTGCGTTGTGCCCGTGACGACATCCGCCCGGACCGCATTGCTGACATGCAGCGCCCCCCGCATGAACGACGGCGCGATCGACGATCGTGGCCGATCGCTGCCCGGAGGACGGCCGTGTCGGGGCCACGGCACGATCCTGCCCGGCGGCCGAAACCGCCGTTGCCGTAGCGACGGCCATCAGCAGCGGGGCCACGCGGCGAAGAAGCCGAGCGGTCCACACGAAGGAAACGACGCGGTTGGGCCGCGGGGTGGCGATGGTCATCGGAGCCGTCCTCGAGTGGATCGAAGCCTACGTAGGTTGGGCCGCGGCAGGGATGCCGTAGGGTCGACGCAACCGGCAGAATCACTTTCATCGGTACTATCGTCTGGCTGCGGCGGTGATCTTTGGGCGATTTTGGCGTGCTGAACAGCGGGGGATAGCGAGTGGACGCAGTCTGCCCCGGCCAACAGGAGGCAGCGCCGAATCGTGGTCGAGGGAGGAAAACCGCTGTTAGACTGTTGGTTCGGGTCCGAATCGTGACCTTTCAATCGCAGGCGTCGCGGGGCTGGTTCGGAGATCGTTCGCTCGTGAAACGGATTAATCTGAAGTTCCTGCTCGCGTTCCTCGCGATCATGGTCGGCGGAATCGTTGGCGTCGTCCTGCTGCGGCGGTTCCAGGTGTCACGCAACGCGGGGAGTCTGGCGAAGCTGGCCAAGATACGGCTGGACGAGGGCAAGACCGCCGAGGCAATGGCGATCTACGGCCGCTACCTCGGACTTCGGCCCGAAGACGACAAGGCCTATGCCGAGTATGCAAAACTTCTGCTCGGCAGGGCGACGGCTCCCGACGCCACGCGCAGCGACGTCGCGCGAGCCTTTAACACGGTCGAGGCGGCCGTTCGTCGCAATCCCGAGAACGACGACCTGCGGCGTCAGCTAGCGGAGTTTCAACTTCGCATCGGCCGGGCAAGCGACGCCCGGGAGCACCTCCAGGTGCTTCGCGAACGAGTCGAGTCGGGCAAACTTTCGACATCCGTTTCCGCGGAGGATGATGCCGGCGATGATCCGGCCCGCAAGCCGCTGGGGTCCGCGGACATCCAACTGCTGATGGCGCAGTCGTATCTCGGTGCGGGCGACTTCGAGGCGGCGACGAACGTGGTCGCGGAGATGGTCGGCTTCGATCTGGGTTCGAAAAAGTTTGACCCGCAGGGCACGGTCGTTGGTCCCACCGATGCCTACATCATCCTGGCAGCGATCCTTCAGGAAAAAATGGACGACCGCGACTCAGCGACCACCGTGCTTGAGAAGTTGGTCGATACGCATGCCTCGGACGTGCAGGCCTGGCTGGCGATGAGCAACTGGCACCGCCAGCGGGGCGACCTCGCCGCCGCTGGGGCCGACGTCGCCAAGGCGCTCGAAATCGCTCCTGATAATGCCAACGCGCTTTTTGCCCGCTTCGAACTCGCACTGTCCGAGAAAGACCTCGCCACGGCCGAGACGATGGCGAACCGGGCCCGAGAGAAGTTTCCTGGCGACGAACGTGCCTACCGAGGCCTGGCCGCCATCGCGTTGCAGCAGGGTGAGCCGGCGAAGGCGGAGCAGGTGCTGCTCGACGGCATCGAACAGCTGCCCAACAGGGCGTCTCTCCTCCTGATGCTCGCCGACGCCCTCCTGCAGCAGAACAAGCTGGAGGAGGTGTCGCAGGCGATCGCGCGCATCAAGGAACTCTACGGCGCGGCCAGTCCCGCCGTGGGGCTGCTCGAGGGTCGCACGCTGGTCGCCGAACGGAAGTGGGCTGAAGCGAAGGCGAAGTTCGAACTGGTTCGACCGCTCGTGGCCGGTTCGCCGGACATGGTTCGCCAGGCGGATCTCTACCTCGGCCAGTGCCACGCCCAACTTGACGAGTACGATGCCCAACTCGACGTCAATCGCCGCATCCTCAGTGACGACCCGACGTCCCTGGCAGCCCGGGCGGGCACGGCGACGGCGCTGGCATCCGCGGGCAAAATCGATGAAGCGCTCGAGGAGTTCGAGTCGATCGCCCTCAATCTGCCGGCGGAACGGCTCGCCTCGGTGCCGCAGCTTTGGTATCCGCTGCTGCAGCTTCGGATGCAGCAGCAGTCGCGGCGACCGGCGGCGGAGCGCGACTGGAGCGGCATCGATGCCCTCCTCGACGTGCTGCAGCAGTCGCCCGACGTCACCTCGACGCAGGTCGCGATGCTCCGTGCCGACGTGCTGGTGCGGAAGGGCGAGTCGGAGGCGGCGCGAGAGTTGCTTGATTCCATCGCCACCCAGGAAGCCGAACCTCAGGTGTGGGCGGCCTTGGCCACGCTGGTCCTCAGGGGTGAAGGGCCGGAAGCGGCCGCCGCGGTGTTGGCCAGGGTGCCCGCTGCCGTCGCCAATGGGGCCAACCTGCTCGTCGTGCGAGCCCAGATCGCCGCGCGGCGCAGCGACGACACCTCCAAGGCTGAACTCGACGAGATCGAGAAACGGGCCACCGAACTGGATGACGACGGGGCCGCCGCCGTGTTCGTCTCGCTTGCCGGCATCGCTCTCGGTCGGAGTGACGTCGATACGGCCGAACGCCTGTGGAGCGAGGTCGCCCGGCGGAACCCTCGGGACATCCGTGCGTCGGAGGCGCTGCTCGAACTCGCGTTGACTCAAGGCGACCTCGAAAAATCCCGCGCCGCAGCGGCCCGGGTCGCCGAGACGGCGGGCAAGGGAACGCCCCGGGCACGAGTGGCCGAGGCTGGCGTGCGGATCTTCGAAGTCCGCTCTTCGGTGATCAAGCGTCAGGCTGCGGGCGAGGACGTCAGCCGCCTGACGGCCGTCGAAAAGGCCATGCTCGATGATGCCCGAAACCTGCTCATCGAGGCGGAGAACGACCGCCCCGGCTGGGGCCAGATCCAGGTCCAGTTCGCGGAGATCGAGGGCCTCAGGGGCAACGTTCCCGCAGCAATTGATCGATTGAAAAAAGCGGTGGCCCTTGGGCCGGCAAATCCCGCGACGGTCCGCCGACTGGTCGCCTTGCTCTACTCCACGAACCGCCTCGAGGAGGCACAAGCGGCGCTTAAGTCGCTCGGTGCCGAGGGGCAGGAAGGCCTCGAGCGACTCTCGGCGGAGGCCGAACTCCAGGCTGGCCGTTTCGACGACGCCGTCGCGTTCGCTGAGCGAAGTGTCAGCAAAGACTCAACCAAACCCGACGACCTGCTGTGGTTCGGGCAGTTGCTCGCCCGTTCGGGCAAGCAGGACCGGGCGGCCGAGACGTTGCTACGGGCCACCGAGGTGGCGCCGGACCGCAGCGAGGTCTGGCTCGCGCTCTTCTCGCACCAGATCACCATGGGAAAGAAGCCGGCGGCCGAACGGACGCTCGCCAAGGCTGCGGAGCTCATGCCCGAGCCGAAGCGACAGCTCGTGCTGGGCCAAGGGTACGAAATGCTCGGCCGCATCGACGATGCCGAACAGGCCTTCCGCGACGCGGTGCGGGTGGCTCCAGACGACCTGGAGACGAACCGTGGCCTGGCGGCATTTTTCATCCGCTGCGGCCGTCTCGGACCGGCGCGGGAGGCGCTCCGCACGATCACCGCTTCGCCTGACACGTCCGCCACAGCCCTGTCGGAAAAAGCCTGGGCCCGGCGCTCGCTCGCCGAACTCATCGCGGAGCGGGGCAATTTTCGCGACATGCAGGAAGCGATGGCGCTCCTCCGAAAGAACGTCGACGACCGGGGCGACATCACGGCCGACGATGCCGCCCTCGAGATCAAGCTCCTCGCGAACAGGCAGGAGCCGGCAAGCTGGAAGCAGGCCATCGTGGTGTTGGGCGACCTGCAGCGGAAGCAGCCCTTGTCGACAGGCCAGCGGATCATGCTGGCACAGTTGCACGAAAAGGTCGGCCAATGGGAGGAGTGCCGTAACCAGCTCGTATCGATCGTGGCAGGGCCTGCCGCCCCCCCCGCCTATATCGCCATGCTGATCGAGAAGTTGATCGATCACGGCGAGTTGTCGACGGCCCGACCGTGGCTGACGAGGCTCCAAAAGGCGAGCCCTGACTCGGCGATCACCCTGGCGCTCGAAGCCAAAATCGCGATCGCGCAGAAAGACCGCACGCTTGCCGCCGAGGCCGCTCGCAAGCTCATGCCCGGCGGCATCGTCTCCGCGACCCAGCCGGCGCAGCTCAATGCCGTCGCAAAACTGATGGAGCAGCTCGGGTTTCCGAAGGCCGCCGACAAGGTGTTCGCCCAATACGCCGATGTGACAATCGAGGGGGTGGTAGCGCGGGCGGATTTTCTGGGTCGGCAAAAGCGGGCGAACGAGGCCCTCGATCTGCTGGAGTCACGCCGGGACGACATCGCTTTGGAGCGGATGCTGACGACGGCGGTCCAGGTGGTCCGCTGCCAGGATGCTCCCGAAACGTTCGCGCCGAGGCTCGTGCCCTGGTTCACCAAGGCAAAGCGGGTCGACCCCGGGTCGGTCGTCGTGCAACTACTCGAGGCCGAACTGCTGAGCCTCGAGGGCCGGCCACAAGATGCCGAGAAGGTGTACCGTAGTTTGCTCGCCAAGCGTGATTTAGACACGCTGCAGTCGGCGATCGTCTCCAACAACCTGGCTTTTCATCTGGCGAAGCCCGAGACCGTCGGTGAAGCTGAGAAGTTGATTGAGCAGGCAATCGCCGAGCTCGGACCGCTTCCCGATCTCCTCGACACAAGGGGCATGGTGAGGCTCGCTGCGGGCAGAAACGCCGAAGCGGTTACCGATCTGCAGGAGGCCACCCTCCAGCCAACGGACGTCAAGTATCTGCATTTGGCATGGGCCCAACTCCGCAGCGGCGACGAAGCCGGGGCGCGGAGCACCCTCGAGGCCGGCCGCAGGCGCGGCCTGACCAAATCAAAACTCGCGCCCGATGAGCGACAGCGGCTTAGTGAACTCGAGACGGCTCTGGACATGGAGGAGCCGGTGGCTCCGGAACCGCAGGGCTGACCGCTGTCTTCGTTTGCATAGGGAGGCTCGCGCACCACGCTCTCGCTCACGCCCGCCACCCGGATTCCCATCGCTCGCGCTCCGGGCTTCTTGGGCGCCGGGGTAGCGCACGCCGCATGGCACCGCCGACAGGAAGCCCCAAGCGCGAGCGCGGGGAATACGCCCTCCACCCCGCACGAACCCCACGTGATTCTCGCGCAGACCCCGCGGCTCAGCCCTGGAGCGTCCGCGACCTGGCCAAAGCATCCTCCGCCTCTGTGATGAGGCCCGCTCGCATGCAGGCGACACTAAGGGCCGTGTAGCTGAAGGCGTCCTGCGGCTCGAGCTCCACCACACGACGGGCATGCCGCACCGCGTCCTGATGCCGCTCCAAGCGGGTGCACCAGGCGGCAAGGGCCGAGTGGGCCAGCGCAAAACCGGGATCGTCGGCGACGACCGCTTCGAGCGCCGCCACGGCCCCGGCCAGGTCGCCCCCGTCCTTGATTTTTTCGGCATCCGCATACTGTTCGTCACGAGAGGCCATCCGTCGATCCTTTCCGGCAAGGGGGCCGATGCGGGCCTGCTTCGACAGGTTCCCAGCGTGACATCGACCAAATTTCAGTATAGGTCGTCAGTTCGGCGCGGGAAGCCGGGGGATTCGCGGCGGATGGCCCGGCCGGGAAAATCGGGAAGACTCTCCCGCCAAAGCGAAACTGGCATTGAATCCACGCGGGACGCGGGCCGATAACCCCGCGGTCCCCTTTGCCGTTTCTCCCCCGAGAGGCACGCCGTGAGCATCCATCCGATGGCCGTTGTGAGTCCGGATGCACGACTCGGTGTCGGCGTGAAAATCGGGGCCTTCGCAACGGTCGAGGCGGACGCGGAACTCGGTGACTTCTGCACCGTCGCCAGTGGCGCCATCGTGAAGTCTGGCGTCACCACGGGATGTCACAACGAGTTCGGTGAACACGCCGTCATCGGCGGGGCGCCGCAGCACACAGCCCGGCCCCAGCAGGTCGGCCGCGTGGTCATCGGTGATCACAACGTCTTCCGCGAATACGTCACCGTCCACCGGGCCCTGAAGCCCGAGGCGGCGACCACCGTGGGGAGCCACAACTACGTGATGGCCGGCGGCCACTTCGGCCACGACGTGGTGGTCGGGAGCAACTGCATCTGTGCCAATGCGGCCCTTCTCGGCGGCCACGTCATCGTCGAAGACAGGGCCTTCGTCTCCGGTGCCGTCGCTGTCCACCAGTTTTGCCGCGTTGGCCGGCTGGCCATGGTCGGCGGCCACGCCCGCATCGTTCAGGACGTCCCACCGTACATGCTCGTCGATGGCCAAAGTGGCTGCATCGTCGGCCTCAACGTCGTGGGCCTGCGGCGAAGCGGCCACTCTGCCGAAGACATCGCCGAGCTCAAGGCGGCGTACCGGATCATCTATCGCCGCGGCCTGCCCTGGAAGGAAGTCCTCGACGTCCTCCGCCAGGATTTCGGCAGCGGGCCTGTGAACCACTTGAGCGCCTTTCTCGGCAGTGGAACCCGCGGATTCGCCCAGGAGCGCCGGGCTCCGCCCGCAGCAGCCACCCTGCGTCTCCGCGTGCCCGAGGACGACGCGACCGTCATCCGCTCCAAGGCAGGCTGACGACTGCTGCACTACTCTTCCGCTGCCGTGTCGTCGAGTCCGTAGCGCTGCAACTTCCTCCGCAGCACCGAGCGATCGATGCCCAGCATCTTGGCGGCGAGCGACTTGTTTTGCATGGTCGCAGTCAAAGTCCGCTCGAGGTGCAACCGCTCCACGTCGGCGAGCGTGGGCCACAAGTCGGCCTCAGATTGTGCGGCCGGGGGCTGCGCTGCCGCTGGAGCAACGCCGGGGGCGGCGGGCATGATCTTCGGCTCAACGCGATAAACACCCGGTAGCGGCGTCGCCGACACGATGCCCCGACTGGCGGCCATCGCCATCTGCCCAAGCACGCCGACGGGGGACGACTCATCGCCTGTGCCGGTCACGATCAGGCCGCTGAGCGCATCCGGATCAATCTGCTCGCCCGACGAAAACATCACGGCCCGCTCGAGCACGTTTTCGAGTTCGCGAACGTTCCCTGGCCAGGTGTACTGCTGCAGCAAATCGGTCGATGCGTTCGACAGCGTGCACATCGGCATGCCATGGCGGGCGGCCAGTTCGGCGAGATACCGAGCCGCCAGCACAGGCACGTCCTCGATCCGCTCCCGCAGCGGGATCGTGCGGATTGCGACGACGTTGAGCCTGTAGAACAGGTCCTCTCGGAACCGACCCTCCTGAACCTCCGACGCCAGATCACGATTGGTCGCAGCGAGCACACGGACGTCGACGGGCAGTTCCTGGTGGCTTCCGACTGGCACCACGACCCGCTGCTGCAACACCCGCAGCAACTTGGCCTGGAGTTCCAGTTCCATCTCCCCGATTTCATCGAGGAAGATCGTGCCGGTGTCGGCAGCACGGAAGCAGCCGAGAGTTGACGACGTGGCCCCGGTGAACGAACCCTTCACGTGGCCGAACATATGGCTGGCAAAGAGGGTGCCGGTGGTGACGGCGCAGTCGACCGGAATGAATGGCCTCGCAGAGCGGGTGCTGCAGGCATGGATCGCCCGCGCGATCAACTCCTTGCCCGTGCCGCTGGGCCCCAAGATGAGCACACTCGACTGGTGCACTGCGACCAACTCGATCGACCGCCGAACCTGCTCGGCCCACGGCGAAATGCCGATGATCCGCTGGATCGCGTCAGTCCCTCGCGAGTTGCGTACCACCGAATCCATCGGTCGTTCCTTGACGCCGCAGAGGGTGTGATTTGGCCGAAATCACACGCCCGATCAGCAGACGGGATTGCCGCGTGAACCAGCCCATATCCTGGAGTTGATATACCCCATTCGGCGACGTCCGGCCAGCAGTCGACAGGGGACCCCCCACGCAAGGGTACGGCCGAGCAGAGGTGCACCCGCGCTGTGTGGAGCGGTCCTGACGATTTCAGCGGTCCAACGGACTAACGCAGCCGGGAAAAACGGGGGGATCTTCCCGAAACCAACGGTTTTTTCACCGGCGCGTCGCCCGGTCGGGAAAGATGGACAAAGATTGTGGGAGCGGCTGGGATGCCAGTGGCCGCGCTCTTCGACTCCTCCATCGCCCACCATGCCCACGTCACCATCACCAGCCACCGGAATGAACGTCTCCTGGGGCACCCGTTCCAGGGCAGGCCGTGTCGCGACTTGGCTTCTCCTCTCGATCTTGGCTGCGGCGGCAGTGGGCGGCTGGCTGACCCTCGACCGCTGGCTGTTCGTCCGACGGCCCATCGTGGTCGGCATCCTGCACTCGCAGACCGGGCCGATGGCGGTCAGCGAACGTTCGATGATCGACGCCGAGGTGCTCGCCCTGGAGGAAATCAACCGGATGGGCGGCCTCCTCGGACGACCGGTCCGCTGGGTGATCGCCGACGGCGCCTCGGATGGGCCCACCTTCGCGCGACAGGCGGAATCGCTGATCCGCGAGCACGGCGCCTGCGTGATCTTCGGCTGTTGGACTAGCGCCTGTCGCAAAAGCGTGCTGCCGGTCGTCGAGGCACACAACCACCTGCTGGTCTACCCCATGGCCTACGAAGGCCTCGAAATGTCGCCAAATATCATCTACACCGGCGCCGCGCCAAACCAACAAATCACGCCCGCCGTCCAGTGGTGCCACGACACGCTGCAGGCCCGCCGCTTCTTCCTGGTGGGTTCGGATTACATCTGGCCCCACTGCGTCAACGCCATCGCCGCCGACCAGATCGCAGGGCTTGATGCGAAACTGGTTGGCGAGGCCTACCTTCCTTTCGGCAGCACCGCAGCCGACGATCTCGCGGCTCGAATCGCCGCGGCGAAGCCCGATGTGATTCTGAGCACGGTCGTGGGCGACTCGGCCCTGCCCTTCGCCCGTGCCATCCGCGCAGCCGGCATGCTGCCGGAAACGACCCCGATCGTGACGTTCGCGGTGGCCGAAAACGAACTGCGGGGCCCCGCGGCCGCAGACATGGCGGGCAACTATGCGGCCTGGAACTACTTCCAGAGCATCGAGCGGCCTGAAAACCTGGCCTTCGTCGGGGCCTTCAAAGCCCGCTACGGCGGCGACCGCACGACGTCGGATGTGATAGTGGCCGCGTATGACAGCGTCCGCCTCTGGGCACAGGCCGTCCGCGAGGCGGAGTCGGCCGACGTCCGGCCCGTCCGCAACGCGATGCGGCACCAGAGTATGAACGCGCCGGAAGGCATCATCGCCATCGACCCGGAAACGCAGCACACGTGGCGGCCGGTGTTCATCGGCCAAGTCCGTGGCGACGGCCAGTTCGACATCGTCTGGACGAGCCGCACGGCGGTGCGACCGGTGCCGTTCCCGATCTCGCGGTCGCGGCCCGAGTGGGAGGCGTTCGTCGCCGATCTGCAACGTGCGTGGGGTGGGCAGTGGGCAAATCCGTATGGAACCGCGGCGGGCCGCCTCCCATCACCGGAGGCCACGCGATGAGCGGCTCACCCGACGGCAACGGCGGCTTGCGGCGGTCGATCGCCGGCCGTCTCCTGTTCTGGTTCCTGGTGATCGCGCTGATCCCGTGCGCGATCCTCACCGCGATCACGGCCCGGATCGCCGCGACGGCGCTCGAGAAGTCAGTTCAGGACAATCTTGTCCAGATCGCGGCCGGCAAGGCCAATGAGCTGGAGGCCTACGCCTCGGAGCGTGTCCGCGATGGCGCCGCCTTCGCCCGCGGGCCGTCGTTCGTAAGCGCGGTCCGCGAACTCGCCGTCCGTGACTCCACCGACGCCCCCCGGCCAGCGGACGATTCCTTCCGCGACTACTTTCAATACGTCGCCAAAGCCTTCGACTACGCCGACCTGCTGCTCATCGACGCCCGCGGCCGCGTCATCTTCTCGCTGGGCGATACGATCCCGCTCAACGCGTCCCTGACGAGCGGCGTGCTGGCCTCGTCCGAACTTGCGGCAGGCTTCGATCGGGCGCGAACGCTCCTGCAGTCGGACCTGTCCGGGTTTCAGCCCTACGGCAAGTCGGTCACGCCCCTCGCCTTCGTCACCTGTCCGGTGTTCGACGAAGGCCGCGTCAGCGGCGTGCTGGCCCTCGGGATCGGGCCGCAGCGGGTCTGGAAAATGCTCTCCGATCTGACCGGACTCGGCGACACGGGGGAGATCGTCGCCGGTGAACTCACCGGCAACTCGGTGTTGATCACGACGCCCCTGCGGCACGAATCAAACGCCGCGTTTCGGATGCGGATTCCGCTCAACTCGGCGGAGGCGAACGCCACCCAGAAGGCCGCGTCGGGCGAACGCGGCTACGGCCAGGCGGTCGACTACCGCGGCGCTGATGTCGCCGCGGCCTGGTGCTACGTGCCTAGTTTCCGCTGGGGGCTGGTCGTCAAGCAGGACGCTTCAGAGGCGTTCGGCCTCGTCCGCTTTCAACGTCTCGCGGTGATTGGACTGTCGTTGGCCACGATCCTGGGAGTGACGGCTGCAGCGCTCGTGGTCGCTCGCACGATCTCCACGCCGATCCGCACCGCTGTCGCCGTCGCCAACCAAGTGGCCAGCGGTGACCTCCGCGCTGACGTGGGCATCACCTCCGACGACGAGACCGGCGCCCTGCTCGCGGCGATCCAGACCATGACTAACGACCTCCGCGGCCTCATCGGTCGGATTCAACACTCGTCGGTCGCACTGATCTCGACGGCGACGGCAATCCAGGCCACGGCGAGCGAGCAGCAGCAGGTGATCACCGACTACGGGGCTTCAACAAGCCAGGCCGTGGCGGCCGTCAAACAGATCTCCGTCACTAGCCAGGAACTGCTGCGGACGATGACCGAGGTCAACGAGATGGCGGGCCACACCGGCCAGATGGCAGCCGACGGCCGCGTCAACCTCGTCGGGATGGACGGCACGATGCGACAACTTGCCGAGAGCACCTCCTCGTTCGGCGCCAAGCTTGCCGTCATTAGCGAGCGAGCCGCGAACATCAACCTGGCCGTGACAACGATCACCAAGGTCGCCGACCAGACCAACCTGCTCTCGATCAACGCGGCCATCGAGGCCGAAAAGGCGGGCGAATACGGCCTCGGATTCCTCGTTGTGGCCCGCGAAATCCGCCGTTTGGCAGACCAGACTGCGGTCGCCTCCCTCGACATCGAGCGGATGGTCAAGGAGATGCAATACAGCGTGTCGGCTGGCGTGATGGAGATGGACAAGTTTGCCGAGCAGGTGCGAACGGGCGTCCGCGAGATCGGCGACGTGGCATCCAAGCTGGGAGAAATCATCACCGCCGTGCAGGGCATCTCAGGCCGCTTTGGGCAGGTGACCGAGGGCATGCGTGCCCAATCCCAGGGTGCCGAGCAAATCCGCGAGGCGATGATCCGGCTCGCCGAGGGCGCCACCCGCACCGCCTCGTCGCTCAACGACTTTAACGGCGCTACGGTCCACCTCCGTGAGGCCGTCGGCGACCTCAAGGAGGAGGTTTCTCGCTTCACCATTTAGCCCACATGCAACTCCTCACCTTCACCGTTGCCGGCGAGGCCTACGCGATCGAGTCGCGGCGGGTGGTTGAGGTGTTGCCGCTCGTGCGGGTCCGCCCGATTCCCCACACGCCCGACTATGTCCGCGGGATCTTCACCTACCGCGGGCGACTGGTGCCGCTGGTCGACCTCGGCCTGCGGCTCGGCACGGGACCGCTGGCGGAGCGGCTTAGCACGCGGGTCGTCGTCTGCGAGTTTACGATCGGTGGTCGGGAGCCGCAGCGGCTGGGAATCGTTGCGGAGAACGTGATCTCGATCTGCTCCGCCGAGGACGCCGATGCGTCGCTGCCGTCACTTGTGTTCCACGACGCGCCGTTCCTCGGGGAAGTCCTGCGGATCAGCGGTCGGACGATCCAGGTGCTTACCGTAGACCAACTCCTGCCGACCGACGTGGCGAGTGGCCTGTTCCCACTTCCGACGGCTACGAACAAACCATGAACGTCACTGGCGCTGAACAACTGCTGAGGGAGTGGATCGGGCTCGATGCCATGACGATCGGCAGGGCGGCACTCGCGCGGGCCGTCCGCGGCCGCATGGCCGCCCTCGGCATCGACGATCCGGAGCGGTTCGTCGCCATCGTGCGCTCCGACCGCGGCGAGCGCGACCGCCTCGTCGAGGAGGTGATCGTCGCCGAGAGCTGGTTCTTCCGCGACCGGCAAGTATTTGCGTTCGTGGCGGATTTCGCCATCACGCTGGCCGCGCTGCCAGGCCGTGCTCCGGTGCGGATTCTGTGCGCCCCATGTGCCTCGGGTGAGGAACCCTATTCCGTGGCAATGGCCCTGCTCGACGCGGGCCTGACGCCCGGCCAGTTCGTGATCGACGCGATCGACGTGAGCCACGCGGCGCTCGACCGTGCACACCGCGGCCGCTATTCGGCCAATGCATTCCGCAACACCGACAACTCGTTTCGCGACCGCTGGTTTCGGGTCGACGGTAGCGGCGCGGTCATTGACGACGCCGTCCGGGCGGGCGTGCGGTTCGCATGGGCCAACCTGCTCGATGACGACTTCAGTGCCGAGCGTGATCGCTATGACGTGATCTTCTGCCGCAATCTGCTCATTTACCTCACGGCTGAGGCCCGCGGCCGCGTCGAGCAGACCGTCGACCGGCTTCTGCGTCCGGACGGCATCCTCGTTCTGGGCGCCGCCGAACCGCCGATCATGAAGGGCGACTGGATTCCGGCCGGTGGGGCCTCGGTGTTTGCGCTGCGCCGCGGCATCCACCTGGCGCCACGGGCGACCACTGCTGCCGCCACAACGCCCGCCACAACGCCCGTGCGGCACCCGCCCACGTCCCGGCGGGGAACCGCGGCGCCAACGCCACCGGCTGTGGCCGCTGAGGACCCCACGCCCACACTCGAGGATGTGCTGGAGCGAGCGGGTGGCCTCGCCAACGAGCGCCGCTACCTCGAGGCTCTGGAGTTCTGCGAGCTGGCGCGGCCCCGGCTTGCACCCGCTCCAGAACTGTTTTTCCTGATGGGTATGCTCCACCAATCGCTCGGCGACCTCGACCGCGCAGAGGGCTGCTTCCACAAGACGCTCTACCTCGACGCAGCCCACGAGGAGGCGCTCCTCGCGCTCGCACTGCTTGCCCGCCAACGCGGCGACGCTCGGATGGCGGAGACCTACCGCCAGTCTGCTGCCCGTGTCCTAGCCCGAAAGGGTGCCTCATGACCCGGAATCCTCGACACGCCGCGGTGCCGCTGGAGGCACCGATGCCCGAGTGCTGGCGGATCATTGGTGTCAGCGGCGACCGAAGCTGCCCCGAACTGCTGGCGTTCATCCACTGCCGCAACTGTCCGGTGCTCGCTGACGCAGCCCGCACATTCTTCGATCGCGACGCACCCGAGGGCTACCTCGATTCGTGGCAGGCGATTCTCGAGGAACCCACAGAGCCGGCGGAACATGCCGACACAAGCGTGCTCGTGTTCCGGGTCGATCGGGAGTGGCTCGCGCTGCCCTCCGCCGTCCTCGTCGAAGTCACCCCGTCCCGGACGCTGCACACGGTCCCGCACCGGGCCGGGACCGCGCTGGCGGGGCTGGTCAATATCCGCGGACAGTTGCAGCTGTGCGTGTCGTTGCACAAGATCCTGGGATTGTCGGGCGGGCCCGGCGGCGATTCGCCGCCGACCGGAAAATCTACCGAGGGGACGCCGCGTCTCATTGTCCTGGAACGTGCCGATCCGCAGGGCACAGAACGCTGGGTGCTGGGGGTCGACGACGTGGCGGGTGTGCACCGCGTGGGCCGCGGCGACCTCCGTCCAGTCCCCTCGACCGTCAGTCAGGCCGCAGCCCGCTGCTCGTCGGCCCTCTTCGAGTGGCAGGAGCGGACCGTGGCACTGCTCGATGAGTCTCGCCTGTTCGACGCACTTCGCGACATGGTGTCGTCATGACCGGAGGATGCGCGCGTGGCTGAAGACCTGAGCGGATTCTCAATGCTGGAACTGTTCCGGCTGGAGGCCGAAACCCAGACGGCTGTCCTGTCGGCAGGCGTTCTCGCCATCGAGGAACTTGAGAGATCGCCCCAGACGGTCGAGTCGATGATGCGGGCGGCCCATTCGCTCAAGGGTGCGGCCCGGATTGTGGGCCTCGACCCCGCGGTCCGCGTCGCCCACTCGCTCGAAGACGTGTTTGTGGCCGCTGGGAAGGGCGTGTTTCGCGTCCAGCCCCGGCACGCCGACCGTCTGCTCGCCGGCATCGATTTTCTCGGGGCGATCGCCAAGGCCGATGACGCGCTCGAACCAGACGGCCCCTGGCCAGCCCGCGGCGAACAACTCGTCGCCGAGTTGGACGCGATGCTCGCGGAACCGTTCGGGGCGGTGGCAGCCGGTGACGGAATCTCGGCGGTAGACACTCCGACGGTCACCGCGGCTCCCGCCCCGTCAGCCGCCCCGTCAGCCGTCGGGGAGACGGCCCTGGAGCCAGCTGAAACGACTGCGGCCACCGCGAGACCCACCGACCAGATCGATCGTGTCGTCCGCGTCTCGGCCGAGAGCCTGACGCGACTCGTGGGCCTCGCGGGTGAGTCCCTGGTGGAGACGCGGCAGTTGCGGCCGTTCGTCGACGCGCTCCTTCAACTCCGGACGACCGACGTCGACCTCTGCGACGCGATCGCCGCCCTCGACGAGAAACTCAAGACGGCCGACATGGCCGTGCCCGACCCGATCACGGCCATGCTCACGACCATCCGCGAGCGGGCCGACGCCGGCCTCGCGACCCTGACCCGACACGTCGAGGATTTCGAGAGTTTCGCCCGCCGCAACGAGGACCTCTCCAACCGACTCCACCACGAGGTGATCGTGAGTCGCATGCGGCCGCTGGCCGACGGGATCCGTGGTTTTCCACGGCTTGTCCGCGACGTGGCCCGGACGCTCGGCAAACAGGTGCGGTTCGAGGTCCGCGGCGAGCAGACGGGCGTCGATCGCGACATCCTCGACAAGCTCGAGGCGCCGCTTTCGCACCTGATCCGCAACTCGCTCGACCACGGTATCGAACTGCCCGCGATCCGCGAGGCCGCCGGCAAGCCGGGTACCGGCACCATCCGGCTCGAAGCGCGGCACAGGGCTGGCATGCTCCAGATCGCGATCACCGATGACGGCCGCGGGATCGACGTCGAACAGCTCCGCGTGAAGGCCGTGGCCCGTGGCCTCGTGGCCCGGCAGGTCGCCGACCAGCTCACCGAACTCGAACTCCTCGAGTTTCTATTCCTCCCCGGCTTCTCCACCAAGGACCATGTGACGGAGATCTCGGGCCGCGGCGTCGGGCTGGACGTGGTGCAGAGCATGGTGAAGAGCGTCGGTGGCAGTGTTCGCGTGGCCACGCAGCTTGGCCGCCAGACCGTGTTCACGCTCCAGTTGCCGATCACGATGTCGGTGATCCGGGCGCTCCTCGTCGAGATCGGCGGCGAGCCCTTCGCCTTCCCGCTGACGCGGATCGACCACATCCTGTTCTGCAAGGCCGACGAGATCCGCACCGTCGAAGGGCGTCAATATTTCGACCGTGATGGCGTGTCGATCGGCCTGGTGATGGCAGCCCAGATCCTCGAGGCCCCGGCGGCGCCCCCCGCCGATCCGATACCCGTGGTGGTGATCAGCGACCGTGGTCAGCAGTTTGGGATGATCGTCGACTCATTTCTCGGCGAGCGCGACCTCGAGGTCCGACCGCTCGACCCGCGGCTCGGCAAGGTCCCCGACGTGAACAGCGCCTCGCTGCTCGAGAATGGCGACCCGGTGCTGATCGTCGACGTGGAGGACCTCGTTCGCTCCATCGACAACGTGCTCATGGGCCGCCGGCTCTCCCGGGTCGAGTTTGAGCGAATCGCGGAGCAGGCGCGGCAGCGGAAGCGGATTCTCGTTGTTGACGACTCGATCACGGTCCGCGAACTGGAGCGGCAGCTGCTACAGGCCCGCGGTTTCGCCGTCGACGTCGCCGTCGATGGCATGGACGGCTGGAACGCGATTCGCGGCACCCACTACGACCTCGTGGTCACCGACGTCGACATGCCCCGGATGGACGGCATCGGCCTCGTCTCGCTCCTCAAGGCAGACCCGGCCCGGCGTGAGACCCCGGTCGTGATCGTGTCGTACAAGGACCGGGAGGAGGACCGTCTCCGGGGGCTCGACGCCGGCGCTAACCGCTACCTCACGAAGAGCAGTTTCCACGACGAGACCTTCGTCGATACGATCATCGATCTGATCGGCGAGGCGACGACATAGGCGGAATCTCACATGCGAATCGGCATCGTCAACGACATGCGAGCGGCCTGCGAGGCCCTGCGGCGGGTGGTCGACAGCCTGCCCGACCACGAGGTGGCCTGGACGGCCGGCGATGGCGTCGAGGCGATCGCGATGGCGAAACGCGACCGCCCCGACCTGATCCTCATGGACCTGCTGATGCCGCACATGGATGGCTCCCAGGCGACGAGGCAGATCATGGCCTCGACGCCATGCGCGATCCTCGTCGTGACGGCGACGGTGAGCGGCAACATCTCGCTCGTCTACGACGCGATGGGCTACGGCGCGCTCGACGCCGTCGACACGCCGATGCTTGGTCCGGCCGGTGAAGTGAGCGGCGCAGGCGCTCTCGTCGAGAAGATCGGCGTGATTGCCAAACTGGTGGGCGCGACGGTGGATCCGCGTCGCTCACAGCGGCCGACTGCCGGCTCGAGCCCGCCACGTCTCCTCGTGATCGGCGCTTCGACGGGCGGCCCTAAGGCCGTCTCCGATCTGCTCTTCCCGCTGCCGCACGATTGGAACGTGGCCGTGATCATCGTGCAGCACGTCGACGTGGCATTTGCACCGGGTCTGGCGAAGTGGCTCGGCGACCGTACCGGTCGCCCGGTCCGCGTGGTCGAGCACGGCCAGCAGCCGCTCGCCGGAGACGTGCTGGTCGCCGGCACCAACGACCACCTCGTGCTCTCCGCCGCCAGAGCCTTGGAATACCGGGTCGAGCCCCGTGAGATCTTTTTCCGCCCGAGCGTCGACGTCTTTTTTGAAAGCGTGGCGAACCACTGGCCGCAGACCGGCACGGCCGTGCTGCTCACGGGCATGGGACGTGACGGGGCGAAGGGTCTGCACAAGCTGCGAACCCGCGGCTGGCACACGATCGCGCAGGACGAGGCCTCGAGCATCGTCTTCAGCATGCCGAAGGCGGCCATCGAAGCGGGCGCCGCCTGCGAGGTGCTCGGTATCGGCATGATGGCACGCGGGATCACCGTACGAATGACCGGCTCTCCAGGTCACCCGTGAACCCGAGGCGTGGTTGCGGGGCAAAGCTCCACATGCCGCTGACGCCGTGACGCTTCCTGCGTCAGGAAGCCCCAAGCGCGAGCGCGGGGAATCCGCCCGCCACCCCATCCCGCTTCACGCGATCGCCGAAGTCGCCGCCCGCTTTCCCATCGCTCGCGCTCCGGGCTTCTTG